>NZ_JBHTTU010000016.1:0-86772 GCF_042794375.1 Kitasatospora sp. NPDC056531
GCCGGGGCCGGAGCGGCCGGGGCGGCGGGCGCGGCCGGAGCAGCAGCGGCGGGCGCGGGGGCAGCGGCAGGGGTCGGCGTGGGGCCGGCCTGGGTCGCGGCCTGGGTCACTGGGGTCACCTCGGTACCGGGCTTGTAGTCGGCGAAAAAGTCCCACCAGGCTCGGTCGACCGAGTTCGGGTCCTGGAGGTACTGCTGGTAGATCTCATCGACGAGCCACTCATTGGGACCAAAGCCAGTGGAGCTTGCCGAGCTGGGGGTTTCAGGTTGTGGCGACACGGCGGCAACCGCCCTCTTCCGCTTCCTTTTGGGATGTTTGGACAGCGGGGATTAAGGCTACGCCCCTGACCAGTGATCGCGCAGTCCCCGGGCCCCAGGCGTCGCCCAGATCACAGTCCTGACCTGCAGATTGGCTGAAAAAGTACGTTAGAAAGCCGTATCTGAGGGGAACCGACCAGGCTCGATCGGCCCCCATATGTGGGCGAAATCGGACAAAACCTCAGCCGAATCGTCCGACGACCTTCGTATGCGTCTGTGTCGGATCTGTGACAAATGTCCCGGCCCGCTCAGTGCTGCCCGGGCAGCCGGACCTCGATCCGGCAGCCGCTCGGGGACTCGGCCACGGCGATCCGCCCGCCGTGCAGGTCCACCGCCCAGCGGGCGATGGCCAGGCCCAGCCCGGTGCCGCCGTCCGCGCCCGCTCCGGAGGCGGTGGCGGTGCCGCTGCGGCTGAACCGCTCGAAGACCCGGGTGCGGTCGGCCGGCGGGATGCCGGGACCCTCGTCCTGGACCTCCAGCAGCAAGCCGCCCTCCTCGCCCTCGGGTCGGGCGCGCACGGTCACCGTGCCGCCGGGCGGGGAGTGCTTGCAGGCGTTGTCGACCAGGTTGGCGACCACCTGGTGGAGCCGTTCCGGGTCCGCCACGGCGGTCAGGCCGGCCGGGTTGACCTCCAGGGCCAGGCGGACGTCGCCGCGTCTGGAGAAGGCGCCGCCGGCCGTCGCGCCGTCCACGGTGACCCCGCGCAGCACGCCGTCCAGGAACTCGCGCACCTCGAAGGGGCGGGCGTCCAGGTCGACCACGCCGTCGTCGATCTTGGAGAGGTCCAGCAGGTGGGTGACCAGGCGGCCGAGCCGCTCGGTCTGCTCCAGCGCGGCCTCCAGGGTCGCCGGATTGGGCTGGACGACGCCGTCCACCACGTTCTCCAGCACGGCGCGCAGCGCGGCGATGGGCGTGCGCAGCTCGTGCGAGACGTTGGCGACCAGCTCACGGCGGTGCTGGTCGGCGGCCTGCAGGTCGGCGGCCATGGCGTTGAAGGCGGCCGCCAGCTCGCCGATCTCGTCGCGCGAGTTCACCTCGACCCGGCGGCTGTAGTCGCCGGAGGCCATCGCGCGGGCGGCGTCCGTCATCTCGCGCAGGGGGGCGGTCAGCCCGTGTGCGAGGAACTGCATGAACAGCAGCGAGGCGATCATGGAGAAGACCATGATGATCCGGATCTGGGTCTCGGACCGGATCGCCACGACCACCATCCCGGTGGCCAGGAACACGGAGACGATCACCAGCAGGGCGAGCTTGCCCTTGATCGAGCGGACGGGGTCGAGCGGGCGGATGTCGGCCCAGACCCGGCGGGCGGCGCGGACGGCCAGCGTCTGCGGGCGCACGCCGTCGGCGTCCCCGTTGCGTTGCTGTGGAAAGGTCATTGGTCCCTTGTGATCCCCGCGCGGTGGCACGGCGGTCTCGGGACGCGGGCCCCCCGGTGGCCCGTCGCCCGAAGCTCCCGCCGTCAGGAGAGCGGGGCCTCCAGTGCGTAACCGACGCCGTGGACGGTACGGATCCAGCTGGCGCCGATCTTGCGCCGCAGTGCCTTGACGTGGCTGTCGACGGTGCGGGTGCCGGACGCGTCGGTCCAGTCCCACACCTCGGCCAGCAGCTGCTCGCGGGTGAGCACCGCGCGCGGCTGGGCGGCCAGGCAGGCGAGCAGGTCGAACTCGGTCGGCGTCAGGTGGACGTCGCCCGAGGCCAGCCGGACCCGGCGCTGCACGTGGTCGATCTCCAGCTCGCCGAAGCGCAGGCTGCCGAGCGCGGGCGTGCGGGCGGCCTGCTGGGCGCGCTCGACGCGGCGCAGCAGCACGTTGACCCGGGCGGCCAGTTCGCGCATCGAGAACGGCTTGGTCATGTAGTCGTCGGCACCGACGCCGAGGCCGACCAGCAGGTCCGTCTCGTCGTCGCGCGCGGTCAGCATCAGCACCGGCACCGGGCGCTGCGCCTGGATCCGGCGGCACACCTCCAGGCCGTCGAAGCCGGGCAGCATGATGTCCAGGACCACCAGGTCCGGCTGCCAGGTGTGGAAGCCGTCCACCGCGCCCGGACCGTCGTGGGCCACGGCGACCTTGAAGCCCTCCGCACCCAGTCGGGCCGCGATCGACTCCGCGATCGTGGGCTCGTCCTCCACCACCAGCACTCTGCGCTGGCTGCTCACCGTGCCACCGGCGTTGTGGTTGTCCTGCTGAATTTCTGTCACGGTCACGCCACCGCCCCCAGGGCTGCGGGCCGGCCACCTGTGGGGATGGCGGGGCTCCGCTCGTAGTCTTGTTCCGTCGTGGACTGTGCCGGGTCCGCCGTCCCGTCGCGCGCCCAGGAGAGTGGAGGACGGGTGGTTCCCCGTCCACGTCTCCCGCGCACATCGCAGCGTACGGACAGTGGATGCTTTCCGGCAGGTGGACCGGACGTTTCCGGCCCGTGGGCCGGCTGTCCGGCCGCCCGCGGGCCCACTGCACGAGTGGGCACGGGCCGATACCTTACCCGGCGAATTTTCACTGCGTAACGGTACGTATGCAGTCGAGTTGACGCCAAGTCGCCGGTCAGAGGCCCTACTGACGCGTCAATTGGAAGAAGGTCTGGACCAATGCCGGTAATCCGGCCGGTCCCCGGGGCGACGGTCTTCACGGGCTTTTCTCAGGTGCCTCTCAGAACCTCGACGTACCGTGGCCACGACAACGCTCCGCCGGATGGGATCAGGGCCCCGCGCCGGTACGTTGGGCTGCGGCGAGGACCGACGGCTGCGGGCGTGGAGCGGAGGCGGCATGGCTGGACTGCGGCGCGACGCCGGCGGGAGCGCGGCCGCGCGGGTGCCGTACGGAATGCTCCGCCACGGGCTGCGCACCGGCGTATTCGAGTGGCTGCTGGAACGGGTTCCGACACCTCGGCGCAACCCCTTCACGCTCGGGTACCTCGCGGTGGTGGGCGCCACCACGACCTTCGCCACGCTCGCCGATCCGGAACTCGTCCAGCGGTTGCAGCAGGCCTCCAGTTCGGACGGCCACAACCTGCTCCAGCATCCTTTGCGCGCTCTTGTGCTGAGTGGGTTCTGGGTCGCCGGGGACGTGTGGATGCCGTACCTGTGGGGCTTCGCCTTCACCCTCGCGCCGCTGGAGCGCAGGGTCGGACCGGCCCGGGCGGCGGCGGTGTTCGCGATCGGGCACGTGTCCGCGACGCTGCTCTCCCAAGGGGTGGTGATCGCCGCGGTGGAGACCGGGCGGATGGCACCCGCGGCGATGGACTACCTGGACATCGGGGTCAGCTACGGCGTGCTCGCCTGCCTGGGGGCGGTGGCCGGGTTGTTGCCCCGGCGCGGGCGGCTGCTGGCGCTGGGCGGCGCCGGGCTGATGATCGCCCAGCAGATCGCCACCGAGAAGGACGTGGTCACGGCCGTGGGGCACCCGGCCGCGGTGCTCGCCGGAGTGGCGCTGTGGCGCTGGCTGCGCGGGGCCGAGCGGCGCCCGCCCCGGCCGCGCCGGCGCTCGGCGACGGTCCCGGCGGCCGGGTCGGCCCCCGCCGCGGTGCGCGCCGGTGCGCGGCCGTCCGCCGCGCGCTGACCGACCGACCCCTTCGTTGGGCTCTCCTTTCCCCATGCTTTTGACGGTGCCGTCCGCCGGTCCGTCCTGCGGCCTCTCTGTTCGCTCGTGGCGAACAAGGTGCCGGGAACATCCGGGCGCCGCGAAGCCTTAGTCAGGTCGGCTCAAGTTCACTGACTGGGGAGAGATCATGGCATCGACGTCCACTCCGCTCACCCTGCCCGTACTGCCGCTCGACGACGAGGTCGTCCTCCCGGGCATGGTCGTCCCGCTGGACCTGAAGGACACCGAGGTGCGCGCCGCCGTCGAGGCCGCCCGCGCCGCGGCCACCGGCTCCGGCAAGCCGCAGGTCCTGCTGGTCCCGCGGGTGGACGGCTCGTACGCGGCGGCCGGCACGCTGGCCACCGTGGAGCAGGTCGGCCGGCTGGCCGACGGCCCCGGCACTATCGGGCAGCCCGCCGCGCTGGTGCGCGCCGTGCGCCGGGTCCGGATCGGGGTCGGCACCACCGGCCCCGGCGCCGCCCTCTGGGTGGAGACCACGCCGTTCCGGGAGTCCTCGGTCGGCACGCCGGTGGCCGGGCGGGCCGCCGAGCTCGTCAAGGAGTACAAGGCGCTGTCCACCCAGTGGCTGCGCAAGCGCGGTGCCTGGCAGATCGTCGACCGGGTGGCCCAGATCGAGGGCGTCGGCGAACTCGCCGACAACATCGGCTACGCGCCCTTCATCACCGCCGAGCAGAAGCTCAAGGTGCTGCTGGAGGCCGACCAGGTCGCCCGCCTGGAGTACGCGCTGACCCTGCTGCGCGACCACCTCGCCGAGGAGGAGGTCAACGACACCATCCGCAAGGACGTCGAGGAGGGCGTGGCCAAGCAGCAGAAGGAGTTCCTGCTCCGCCGCCAGCTGGAGGCCGTCCGCAAGGAGCTGGCCGAGCTGAACGGCGACCCGGCCGACGAGGAGGGCGACTACCGCGCCCGGGTCGAAACCGCCGACCTGCCCGAGAAGGTGCGCGAGGCGGCGCTCAAGGAGGTCGACAAGCTGGAGCGCGCGTCCGACCAGTCCCCCGAGGGCTCGTGGATCCGCACCTGGCTGGACACCGTCCTGGAGCTGCCCTGGAACGAGCGAACCGAGGACGCGTACGACATCTCCGGCGCCCGCGCAGTGCTGGACGCCGACCACGCCGGGCTGACCGACGTCAAGGACCGGATCGTCGAGTACCTGGCCGTCCGCAAGCGCCGCTCCGACCAGGGGCTCGGGCTGGTCGGCGGCCCACAGGAGGGGCAGCGCGAAGCGCTTCCCAAGAAGGGTGGCGGTGGGCGACGGGCGGGCGGCGCGGTGCTCGCCCTGGTCGGGCCCCCCGGGGTCGGAAAGACGTCCCTCGGGGAATCGGTGGCCCGCGCCATGGGCCGCAAGTTCGTCCGGGTCGCGCTCGGCGGCGTCCGGGACGAGGCCGAGATCCGCGGTCACCGGCGCACCTACGTCGGCGCGCTGCCCGGCCGGCTGGTGCGGGCGATCAAGGAGGCCGGCTCGATGAACCCGGTCGTCCTGCTCGACGAGATCGACAAGGTCGGCTCCGACTACCGGGGCGACCCGGCCGCCGCCCTGCTGGAGGTGCTGGACCCGGCGCAGAACCACACCTTCCGGGACCACTACCTGGAGGTCGAGCTCGACCTCTCCGACGTCGTCTTCCTCGCCACCGCCAACGTGCTGGAGGCCATCCCCGAGCCGCTGCTCGACCGGATGGAGCTGGTCCGGCTCGACGGCTACACCGAGGACGAGAAGGTCGTCATCGCCCGCGACCACCTGCTCCCGCGCCAGCTGGAAAAGGCCGGCCTCGGCGACGGGCAGGTCAGCGTGGACGAGGAGGCGCTGCGCAGGCTCGCCGGGGAGTACACCCGGGAGGCGGGCGTGCGCACCCTGGAGCGCTCGATCGCCAGGGTGCTGCGCAAGATCGCCGCACAGGCCGAGCTGGGCGAGCGCGAGCTGCCCGCCACGGTCGGCGCGGAGGACCTGCGCGCCCTGATCGGCCGACCGCACCACGTGCCGGAGTCCGCCCAGGAGCCCGCCGAGCGGCGCACCGCCGTCCCCGGCGTGGCCACCGGCCTCGCGGTCACCGGCGCCGGCGGCGACGTCCTCTACATCGAGGCCTCGCTGGCCGACGCCGAGACCGGCGGCACCGGGCTGACGCTGACCGGGCAGCTGGGCGACGTGATGAAGGAGTCCGCGCACATCGCGCTCTCCTTCTTGCGCTCGCGCGGGGCCGAGCTGGAACTGCCGGTCACCTCCCTGCGCGACCGCGGCGTCCACCTGCACGTCCCGGCCGGGGCCGTCCCCAAGGACGGGCCGAGCGCCGGCATCACCATGACCACGGCGCTGGCCTCGCTGCTCTCCGGCCGCAGGGTGCGCACCGACGTGGCGATGACGGGCGAGGTGTCGCTGACCGGGCGGGTGCTGCCGATCGGCGGGGTGAAGCAGAAGCTGCTCGCCGCCGACCGGGCCGGGGTCACCACGGTGATCATCCCCAAGCGCAACGAGGCCGACCTGGACGACGTCCCGGCCGAGGTGCTGGAGCGGCTCACCGTCCACCCGGTGTCGGACGTGCGGGAGGTGCTGAAGCTGGCCCTGGAGCCGGCCGAGGTGCTGGTCGCCGCCGTGGCGTAGCGCTCGCCAGGGCCGACGGCCAGGGCCTGTCCGGCGGATCCAGCCGGGCCCGCCGGACAGGCCCGGCGCGTGCCACACTGCGGAGATGCCGTCCCCCATGCAGCGCGTCCTGGCCCGGGTGCCGGCCCGGCTGCGCCCGCTCCTGGTACGGCACCGCCGGCTGGTGAAGTTCCTGCTGGTCGGCGGCGGCTGCTTCGTGCTCACCGTGGTGATCGACTTCGGGCTCAAGCTCACCGTCCTGGAGCACAAGCCGGTGGCCGCGCTGACGGTGGCGACGGTGATCGCCACCGTCGTCTCCTACGTGTTCAACCGGCGCTGGGCCTTCCGCACCGCCGGACGCGGGCGGGAGGCCCTGCTGTTCTTCCTGGTCAGCGCGGTGGCGATCGGCGTCAACGACGCCCCGCTGGCGCTCTCCCGGTACGCCCTGGACCTGCGCGAGCCGTACGTCGACCCGCTCACCCAGGAGTTCGCCGACTTCCTCAGCGGGATGGTCGTCGGGACCTTCGTCGCGATGCTGTTCCGCTTCTGGGCGGTGCGGCGGTGGGTCTTCACCGGCCCCGCCGAGCGGGCGCGGCCGGGTTACGCTGCACCCGAGATGCCACGGGATGTCTCGTAAGACCGTGAGGTGAGAGTTATGCGCGGCGAGCCGGACGGCGTCCGGACCGGGCCCGCCAGTCAGCAGGGGATGCGCCGGGCCAACCTGGCCCTGGTGCTCGGGGTGATCGCGTGCGGCCCGCGCTCGCGCGCCGAGGTGGCCGCCGAGACCGGGCTGACCAGGGCCGCGGTCTCCTCGCTCGCCGAACAGCTGATCTCCGCCGGCCTGGTCGTGGAGGAGGGCCCCGCCGCGCCCAGCGGCAAGGTCGGCCGCCCCGGCACCGCGCTCGGGCTCAACCCGCTCGGGCCCGGCGGCCTCGGCGCCGAGATCGGCGTCCGACACCTGGGCGTCTGCGTGGTCGACCTGCGAGGGGAGGTCCGCGCCTGGCGGCGACAGGAGGTCGTCAACCGCGGCCGGCAGCCCGCCGCCGTGATGGCCGACCTCGCCCGGCTGGTGCGCTCCGCCGTCGCCGAGTCGGGCCTGCGCCCGGCCGGACTGACCCTGGCCGTGCCCGGACTGGTCGGCGCCAGCGGGGTGCTCCAACGGGCCGCCAACCTCGGCTGGCAGGACGTCCCGCTGGCCCCCGAACTGCGCCCGGCGCTGCGCACCGCCGGGGACCGCCTGGCCGAGCTGCCGGTCCAGGCGGACAACGAGGCCAACCTCGGCGGACTGGCCGAACGGTGGCTGGACGAGGGCCCGGAGGACTTCCTCTACGTCTCCGCCGAGGCCGGGGTCGGCGCGGCGATCGTGGTCGGCGGCCGGCTGCTGCGCGGCGCGCGCGGCTACGCGGGCGAGTTCGGCCACGTCCCCGTCCACCCGGAGGGGATGCGCTGCGCCTGCGGGGCGCACGGCTGCCTGGAGCAGTACGCGGGCGAGGCGGCGGTGCTGCGGGCGGCCGGGCTGACCGCTGCGCGCGGCGACTGGGTGACCCTGCTGGCCGAACGCGCCGGGGCCGGGGACGGGCCGGCCCTGGCGGCGCTGGCCGGGGCCGGCTCGGCGCTCGGCATCGCGGCGGCCGGGGCGGTCAACCTGCTGGATCCGGCCGAGGTGGTGCTGGGCGGCGGCTACGCCCGGCTGGCGCCCTGGCTGCTGCCGGCGATGCGCCGCGAGCTGGCCGCCCGGGTGACGGTGCGGCCCTGGGCGGAGGACCGGCTGACGGTCTCCAAGCTCGGCCGGCGCGGGCCGCTGCTGGGCGCGGCGGTCGGCGTGGTGCGTGCCATCGTCGCCGACCCGGGGCGGCTCACGGGCGGCTGAGGCCCGCGTTCCCGGAACACGGAAGAGCCCCCGGCCGACAGCGGCCGGGGGCTCGGGCCCCTCCGGCGAAGATCCGCCGGACGGGCCCGGAATCAGTGGTGCTCCGAGGCCGGGGGCTCAGGCCTGCGCGGACTCGGCGACGATCTCGCGGCCGCCGGAGCGCGGGCCGCGCAGCACGGCCAGGTAGGCGACGCCGACGCCGACCAGCGCCCAGATCACCAGGACCAGGATCGGCGTCCCCAGGTTGGTGGAGCCGAAGTAGGCGATGGACTTGGTGGCGCTGGTGCCGGCGCCGTTGGGGATCAGCGAGCCGATCGCACGCCAGAACGGCGGCATCATCGGGGCCGGGTAGACACCGCCGGCGCTCGGGTTGCCCAGCACCACGAAGACCAGCACCGCGAGGCCGATGCCGAGGACGTCGAACAGGCACTGCAGCGCCATGGTGAACGCGCCGACCGTGAACACCACCAGGGCGCCGATGCCGGTCAGGGCCGGGATCGAGCCGGGCAGCGCGTCCAGGACCGGTCCGGCGATGATCGTGCCGCCGAGGCCGGCGCCGACCGAGTACAGCGCCAGGACGCCGAGGCGGATCAGCAGGCGGTGGACGTTGGCCGGCTTGGAGCCGGCGCTGATGCCGAGGATCGAGGCGACCAGGTAGCCGCCGACGCACCAGCCGATGACCAGGTAGAAGGCGGAGAGGCCGTTGGTGTCGCCCTTGGCCAGCGGCACGACGTCCTCGACCTTGACCGTACGGCCCTGGGCCTTGTCCAGCGCGGTGGTGACGGTCTCGGCGGCCTTGGCGGCGGAGGTGCCGCGGGCGCCGCCGACCAGCAGGGTGTCCTCGGTGCCGGTCAGGTTCACGACCAGCGCGGCGTAGATCTTCTGGTCCTTGATCTGCTGGGTCGCCGTCTCGGCGTCCGGCGCGGTGACGGGCTTGACGGCCTCGGCCGGCACCGACTCCAGGGCCGCCACCAGCTTCGGCGTGACCTGCGGCGGGGCGACCACCGCGATCGACAGCTTGTGCGGGGTCGGGTGGTGCAGCGCCCCGACGTACGAGGTGATGAAGCCGAGTTGCAGCAGCAGCACGCCGATCACGAGCAGTGCCGCACGCGGTGTGACCGCGCCCTTCAGTTCCGCGACGAAACCCTGCCCCGGGGCGGCCATCCACATCTCCTTGCGTATCGGAAGAAATCGGATACTTAATACCATGAACTAGTTGGCTCGTCTCAACTCCCGCACCCCTTTCCGGCCACTGCGGCTGGGCGATACTGGCGCCGTGACGGACGAGGAAGCCCTGGTGGCGGTGGAGCGCGAGGTCGGGCTGATGTTCCGGCGGGGCCGCGCCAGAGTGGCGGAACTCTCACGCCGGGTGCACCCCGAGCTGGAGGGCCTGGGGTACAGCATGCTCGCCTACATCGAGCAGGCCGGGCGGGTGCGGGTGACGGACATCGGCGTGCACTTCGCGGTCGGCAAGGCCACGGTGAGCCGGCAGATCCGCGCGCTGGAGGAGCTCGGCCTGGTCGCCCGGGAGGTGGACCCGCGGGACCGCCGGGCCGCGCTGGTCTCGCTGACCGAGGACGGGCGCAAGCGCTACCTGGCCGCGTACGACGTGCGGATGCGGCGGGTGCGCGAGGTGATGGGCGGCTGGTCGCGGGAGGACGTGGCCCGTTTCGCCGAGCTGCTGCACCGCTTCAACGACGTGCTGGGGGAGCCGCCCGCGGAGTGATCGGGCCCCGCCCGGGGCTTTGCTTAGGCTTGGAGAAAGTTGCCTTAGTCAACCATCTGGCTTATGGTTGCTTAAGGCAACGAATTTTCCTGCCCGCGCATCCCCACCGCTCCCAGCGAAGGACACAGATGACCGTCACAGCCGAGGCGGCAGCCGGAGCCGCCGTCGACGACCGACCGATGACCCACCGGCAGGTGATGGAGGCGCTGTCCGGCCTGCTGCTCGGCCTGTTCGTGGCCGTGCTCTCGTCGACCGTCGTCTCCAACGCCCTGCCGCACATCCTCACCGACCTGCACGGCGGCCAGTCCGCCTACACCTGGGTGATCACCGCGGCCCTGCTCACCCTGACCGCCTCCACCCCGATCTGGGGCAAGCTCTCCGACCTCGCCAGCAAGAAGCTGCTGCTGCAGATCGCCCTGCTGATCTACATCGCCACCTCCGCGCTGGCCGGCCTCTCGCAGAACACCGGTGAGCTGATCGCCTGCCGCGCCCTGCAGGGCATCGGCGCCGGCGGCGTGGTCGCGCTCGGCCAGATCTGCCTGGCCGCGATGGTCCCGCCGCGCGAGCGCGGCCGCTACAGCGGCTACTTCGGCGCGGTCTTCGCCCTCGCCACCATCGGCGGCCCGCTGATCGGCGGCGTCATCGTGGACACCTCCTGGCTGGGCTGGCGTTGGTGCTTCTACGTCGGCATCCCGTTCGCGCTGGCCGCGATCCTGGTGGTGCAGCGCACCCTGAAGCTGCCGGTGGTCAAGCGCCCGGCGAAGATCGACTACCTGGGTGCGCTGGTCATCACCGGCGCCGTCAGCCTGCTGATGATCTGGATCACGCTGGCCGGCAAGAACTACGCCTGGCTGTCCTGGCAGACCGTGGCCATGGTCGGCGGCGGCCTGCTGCTGGGTGCTCTGGCGATCGTGGTCGAGCGCCGCGCCGCCGAGCCGATCATCCCGCCGGACCTCTTCAGGTACCGCACCGTCACCCTGGCCGCGATCGCCAGCGTGCTGGTCGGCGTCGGGATGTACGGCGCGACCACCTTCCTCAGCCAGTACTTCCAGCTGGCCCGGGCCAAGTCCCCGACCATGGCCGGCCTGATGACCCTGCCGATGATCATCGGCCTGGCGGTCTCCTCCGCCGTGGCCGGCCGGCTGATCACCAAGTACGGCAAGTGGAAGGCCTACCTGGTCTCCGGCACCGCGCTGCTCGCGATCGGCTTCGGCCTGCTCGGCACCGCCCGGGTCGACACCGACTACGGGCTGCTCTCGGTCTACATGGCGATCACCGGCGTCGGCCTCGGCCTGACCAGCCAGAACCTGGTGCTCGCGGTGCAGAACACGGTGCCCCGGCACGAGCTCGGCGCGGCCAGCTCCGTCGTCACCTTCTTCCGCACCATGGGCGGCGCGATGGGCGTCTCCGCGCTCGGCGCGCTGCTGAGCACCAAGGTCGGCGACTACCTGGCGGCCGACCTGGCCGCGGCGCACATCCCGGCCGGGCACGGGGCAGCCGGCGGCGGCATCCCGGACCTGGCCAAGCTGCCGGCCCCGATCGTCCCGCTGGTGACGGACGCCTTCGGCCACGGCATCGGCACCGTCTTCCTGTGGGCCGCCCCGTTCGCGGCGCTGTCCTTCGTCACCGTGCTGTTCATCCGGGAGACCGCGCTGAAGACCACTCAGGAGAACTGACCGGCGAGCCGGGGACGCGCGAGAACGGGCCGGGGAGTGTTCGACACTCCCCGGCCCGTTCGGCGTTCCGGAACGACTACGGCGCGGCGATCAGCACCAGGCCGTAGACCACGGCCGCCGCGCAGACGGCGAAGCAGGCGTACGCGCCGGCCAGCAGGGCGGGCTGGGCGCCGCCGGAGGCCTGGCCGCCCTCGCGGGCGCCCAGTGCGGCCTCACGGCGGGACAGCGCCAGGATGCCGAGGGCGAAGACGGCGACCACGGCGACGGTGACGCCGAAGCTGATGCCGGCGGTCTGGGCCAGGGCGGTCCACTTGATGTGCATGGTGGGTGCTCCTCAGCTCGCGGCGCTCAGGCCGCGACCGTGGTCGAGGCGGGGGTGGGGGCGGCGTTCGCGGCGACCTCGACCGGGGTGACCTCGGCGACGTCGTTGACGTTGTCCGCACCGACCGGCTGGCGACGGGAGATCATCCACATCGCGCCCGATCCGGCCACCAGCACGGCGCCGACCAGGGCGACGCCCCAGGTGCCCTGCCGGGCCAGCACGGCCGCGCCGCCGGAGACCAGGGCCGCGGCCGGCAGGGTCAGGCCCCAGGTGTAGACCATGCGGCGGACCAGGCTCCAGCGCAGCTCCGGCTTCGGGCCGCCGAGGCCGGCGCCCATGATGCCGCCGGTGCAGACCTGGGTGGTGGAGAGGCCGAAGCCCATGTGCGAGGAGGTCAGGATGACGGTCGAGACGGCCGACTCCGAGGCGAAGCCCTGCAGCGGCTTGATGTCGGTGAGGCCCTTGCCCATCGAGCGGATGATCCGCCAGCCGCCCATGTAGGTGCCGAGCGCGATGGCGGCGCCGGCCGAGACGATCACCCAGGTGGGGGGCAGCGCGCCGTGCGGCAGGGCGCCGACCGAGACCAGGGTCAGGGTGATGATGCCCATCGTCTTCTGGGCGTCGTTGGTGCCGTGCGCGAGCGAGATCAGCGAGGAGGAGAAGACCTGGCCGGTCTTGAAGCCCTTGTCGGTGGCCGCGGCGTTGCCCTTGCGGGTGATCGCGTACGCCAGCTTGGTGGCGCCCCAGGAGGCGAGACCGGCGACGAAGGGGGAGGCGACCGCCGGGATGATGATCTTGGTGATCACGGTGTCGAAGTTGACGCCGTTCATGCCGACGCCGACGATCGTGGCGCCGATCAGGCCGCCGTACAGGGCGTGCGAGGAGCTGGACGGCAGGCCGCGCAGCCAGGTCAGCAGGTTCCAGAGGATCGCGCCGGCCAGGGCGGCGAAGATGATCTCGGGATGAACGCCGGCCTTCTCGTTGACGATGCCGCCGGAGATGGTGGTGGCGACCTTCACGGACAGGAACGCGCCCGCGAAGTTGAGCAGGGCCGCGATGGTGACCGCGACCTTCGGACGAAGGGCCCCGGTCGCGATCGCGGTGGCGGCCGCGTTGGCGGTGTCGTGGAACCCGTTGGTGAAGTCGAAGGCGAGCGCTGTGATGATCACAACGGCTACCAGGAACGAGATGTGTTCCATACCCAAACAATCGTCGTAGTTGTCGCACGGACGTTGGTGACGTCGCGACCGTAGGTCGGCTTGGTAAACGGAAGGTGAACTGAGCCGGGAATCGTGGTTCCGTTGGTGGCCTGACGGTGGCTAGAAGCTTTCGGAGGGGTGGCCTGGACCGCGCTGAGCTGGACGTTAGCGAAGAACGCCCCGGTTCGCCCCCGTTTGCTGAGAGCTGTCTCACAGATCAATCGAGAATTAACCTCCAGGTCCGCATGCGCCCTGTTTCCGACGAGTAACCCGTGGGAGGATCGGCGGGATCCGGCTGGACCGGGGGCAGGGCAAGGGAAGTCGGGCGGGGAGGACCACCCATGGGCGGGGCTGCACAGCGCAGGGAGTCGACGGGCGTACGCCCCTGGGTGCGGGCGGCCCTGCGGTGCGGAGCCGTCCTCGCGGCCGCCGCGCTCGCGCTGCCGGCGGCCGCCCAGGCCGCCTACGCCGCGCCCGACCCGGGAACGGGCGTCGCGGTGGCCCCGGGCACGGACCCGATGGCCGAGGCCAAGGCCACCCTCGGGCCGCTGCTCGACCAGTTGCACGGGCTCTACCAGAGCGCCGAGGCCGCGACCGAGCAGTACAACGGGTCGGTCGCCAAGGTGGCCGAGCAGCAGGCCGCGCTCACCGACCTCCAGGGGAAGCTGGACCGGCAGCAGAAGCAGGTCGACACCGGGACGGACATCGCCGCCCAGCTCGCCGCCGCCCAGTACCGCAACGGCGCCGCCTCCGCGTACGCCGAACTGCTGCTCTCCAAGGACCCGTACGAGGCGGTCACCATCGCCGAGCTGCTGGCGGCGGCCAGCCGCTCGCAGTCCGAGTTCCTGAACAAGCTGAAGACCGACCGTGAGGCGCTCGACGGGCTGAAGAAGCAGACCGAGGAGGCGCTCAAGACCTCCCAGGCGCTGGTCGTCCAGCAGGACGCCGCCAAGGCCAAGGTCGCGGCCGACCTCGCCTCGGTCGAACAGCTGGTCTCCTCGCTGACCGGCGCGCAGCGCTCCGAGCTGGAGCAGCTGGAGAAGGCCAAGGCCGACGAGGCCCAGCTCGCCTTCCTCGCCTCCGGCGCCCTGGGCAAGGGCGAGCGCACCCCCTCGTTGACCGGGCGCGCGTCGGTGGCCTTCGCGCTGGCGCAGCTGGGGAAGCCGTACCTGTGGGGCGGCATCGGCCCGGACTCCTACGACTGCTCCGGCCTCACCTCGCAGGCCTGGCTGCACGCCGGCAAGCCGATCCCGCGCACCAGCCAGGAGCAGTGGGCACAGCTGCAGCACGTCCCGCTGAACCAGCTGCGGCCGGGCGACCTGGTGGTCTACTTCCAGGACGCCTCGCACGTCGCGATGTACATCGGCGGCGGGCTGATCGTCCAGGCCCCGCGGCCGGGGGCGTTCATCAAGGTCTCGCCGATCGGCTCGATGCCGATCCTCGGCGCCGTCCGGCCCGACCCGGACGGCGCGGCGGACGACGCCGGCGGTGCCTGGAAGGTGCCCGACCTGCCGAAGGGCTGGGACTCCGTCACCCCGATCGCGCCCAGCCCGGCCAACCAGGTCACGCCCACGCCCGCGCCGGGCAGCCCGGCGACCCAGCAGCCGGCCACCCCGGGGACGCCGAGCGGGACGCCCTCCGGCACCGGCACCCCGTCGGGCCCGGGCACGCCCACCGACACCGGCTCCGGCACCCCGAGCAACCCGGGCACGCCGTCCGGCAGCGGCACCCCGACCCAGACCCCGACGGGCACGCCGACGCAGACGCCCACGGGGACCCCGACCGGTACGCCGACGCAGACGCCCACCGGGACCCCGACCGGCACCCCCACCCAGACGCCGACGGGCCCGGGCTCCCCGAGCACCACCGGCTCGGCGGGCGCCTCGGCCCCGGGCAGCGCCACGGCGACCCTGCCGCTGGGCGGTCTGCTGCACTGACGCGGTACGACGGAGGCCGCCCCACGTCCGGTGACGTGGGGCGGCCTCCGCGTTGCCGCTACTCGGCCGCGCCCGAGTCGGGCTCGAAGCGGATGACGACGGCCTTGGAGGTGGGGGTGTTGCTGATGTCGGCGGTGGAGTCCAGCGGAACCAGGACGTTGGTCTCGGGGTAGTACGCGGCGGCGCCGGCCCGGGCCACCGGGTAGTGGACCACGCGGAAGTGGGGGGCGCGGCGCTCGGTGCCGTCGGTCCACTCGCTGACCAGGTCGACGTACCGGCCCTCGACGAGGCCGAGTTCGGCGGCGTCGGCGGGGTTCACCAGCACCACGCGGCGGCCGCCCTTGATGCCGCGGTAGCGGTCGTCGAGGCCGTAGATCGTGGTGTTGTACTGGTCGTGCGAGCGCAGGGTCTGCAGCAGCAGGCGGCCCGCCGGGACCTCGGGGGCGAACAGCGGGTTGACCGTGAAATTGGCCTTGCCGGTCGCGGTGGGGAAGGTGCGGGAGTCGCGCGGGCCGTGCGGGAGGGTGAAGCCGCCGGGGCGGCGGACCTTGTCGTTGTAGTCCTCGAAGCCGGGCACGACCCGGGCGATCCGGGCGCGCAGGCTGTCGTAGTCGGACCCGAAGTCCTCCCACGGCACGGTGTCCTGCGGCCCGAGGACGGTCCGGGCGAGGCGGCAGATGATCGCGGTCTCGGAGAGCAGGCCGGGGGCCGGCGGGCGCAGGCCGCCGCGGGAGGCGTGGACCTGGCCCATCGAGTCCTCGACGCTGACGAACTGGGCGCCGTGCGCGGTGACGTCCCGGTCGGTGCGGCCGAGGGTGGGCAGGATCAGGGCGCGGGCGCCGGTGACCACGTGCGATCGGTTGAGCTTGGTGGAGACGTGGACGGTCAGCCGGCAGCGCCGCATCGCGGCCTCGGTGACCTCGGTGTCCGGGGTGGCCGCGACGAAGTTGCCGCCCATCGCGAAGAACACCTTGACCTTGCCGTCGCGCATCGCCCGGATGGTGTCCACCGAGTCGTAGCCGTGCTCACGCGGCGGCTCGAAGCCGAACTCCTTGCCCAGGGAGTCGAGGAAGGCCGTCGACGGCCGCTCGAAGATGCCCATCGTCCGGTCGCCCTGGACGTTGCTGTGCCCGCGCACCGGGCAGACCCCGGCGCCGGGGCGGCCGACGTTGCCGCGCAGCAGCAGGAAGTTGACCACCTCGCGGATGGTCGGCACGGCGTGCTTGTGCTGGGTGAGGCCCATCGCCCAGCAGACGATGACCTTCTTCGAGGCCAGCACCAGCCGGCCGAGCTCCTCGATCTGCTCCCAGGGCAGGCCGGTCGCGGCGAGGACGTCCGCCCGTTCGGTCTTGAACGCCTGCGCCTCGAACTCCTCGTAACCGTGGCAGTGTTCGGCGACGAAGGCGCGGTCGACGCCGTCCTGCTCCAGGATGATCCGGTTGAGCGCGCGGAACAGGGCGAGGTCCCCGCCGAGGCGGATCTGCAGGAAGAGGTCGGTCAGCTTGGTGCCGTGGCCGACCAGGCCGCGCGCGTGCTGCGGGTTCTTGAACCGCTCCAGGCCCGCCTCCGGCAGCGGGTTCACGCTGACGATGGTGGCGCCGGCCCGCTTGGCGCGCTCCAGGGCGGAGAGCATCCGGGGGTGGTTGGTGCCCGGGTTCTGGCCGGCCACGATGATCAGGTCGGCCTGGTAGAGGTCCTTGAGGCTGACGCTGCCCTTGCCGACGCCGAGCGTCTCGGTGAGCGCGGAACCGGACGACTCGTGGCACATGTTGGAGCAGTCCGGCAGGTTGTTGGTGCCCAGGCGGCGGGCGAACAGCTGGTACGCGAAGGCGGCCTCGTTGCTGGTGCGGCCGGAGGTGTAGAAGGCGGCGCCGTCCGGGGTGTCCAGGGCGCGCAGCTCCTCGGCGATCAGCGCGAAGGCGTCGTCCCAGGAGACCGGGGTGTAGTGGGTGGCGCCCTCGTCGAGCAGCATCGGCTGGGTGAGCCGGCCCTGCTGGCCGAGCCAGTAGCCGGAACGCTCGGCGAGTTCGGCGACCGGGTGGGCGGCGAAGAACTCGGCCCGGATCCGGCGCTCGGTGGCCTCCTCGGCGACGGCCTTGGCGCCGTTCTCGCAGAACTCGGCGGTGTGCGTCTTGTTCGGCTCGGGCCAGGCGCAGCCGGGGCAGTCGAAGCCGTCCGGCTGGTTGACCTTGAGCAGGGTGGCGAGGGTGCGGCGGGCACCCATCTGCTCGGCGGCCATCCGCAGGCTGTGGCCGACGGCGGGCAGGCCGGCGGCCGCGTGCTGGGGCGCGGACACCTCGGGGGCGTCCTGCACCGGGTCGCTCTGCGGGGCCTGCTTGGCCATGACTGGGCTCCTCGGGTTCTGCTGGGACGAACCGCCGCACCGTCGCGGGGGCTCGCGGCCCATCCTTCCACCTGCGCCGTAGCAAGGGGAGGGCCGTCGGTAGAGTCTGGGCGTCATCACGGGAGGGGAGGGGCGCGTGCGAGTCGGTGACGTACTCGACGGCCGGTACGAGCTGACGGAGAAGCTCGGGCAGGGCGGTTTCGGGGTGGTGTGGCGGGCCCAGGACAGCCGGATGCGGCGGCCGGTGGCGGTCAAGGTCATCGGGCACCACGGCGACAACCAGGCGAAGGCCGCACTGCGGTTCGTCCGGGAGGCCTGCGCGGCCGGCAACCTCTCGCACCCCCACATCGTCACGGTGCACGACCTCGGGCAGTGCGAGCTCGGCGGCCAGGAGGTCACCTTCCTGGTGATGGAGCTGCTCACCGGCCGCACCCTGACCGAGGTGCTGCGGGCGGGGGTGCCCGAGCCGGCGCTCAGCCTGCGCTGGGGGCAGCAGATCAGCGGTGCGCTGGCGGCGGCACACGACGCCGGCATGGTGCACCGGGACATCAAGCCGGACAACATCATGATCACCGACGCCGGGCACCTGAAGGTGCTGGACTTCGGGATCGCCCAGCTGGACACGGGGGCGGGCGGGCTGACCACCACCGGGACGATCGTCGGCAGCCCGGCGTACATGGCGCCCGAGCGGTGGACCGGCGGCCGGGTGGACGGGCGGGCCGACCTCTACGCGCTCGGCTGCGTGCTGGTCGAACTCTTCACCGGGGCGCGGCCGTTCGGCGGGGACTCGACGCCGGTGCTGATGTACCAGCACCTCAACGAGGCGCCGGCGCCGCTGGACCCGGCGCAGTTCGGGCTGCCGCCGCAGGTGGCCGGGCTGGTCGCGGAGCTGCTGGCGAAGGACCCGGCGGACCGGCCGGCCGACGCCCGTACGGTCGAGCGGCGGTTGGCGGAGTCGGCGGGGTGGCAGGGCGGCGGCGCGGGGGTCGTCGCGGCGGTGCCGACGGTGGTGGAGCGGTCTACTCCGGATCCGGCGCCCGCGCCGACGCCGGTTCCGGTGGGCCCGGTGGTGCCGCCCGCGCCGACCGCGCCGCCAGCAGCTCCGTCCGTACCGCCGGCAGCTCCGCCCACGCCCCCGCCCACGCCGCCGTCCGTGCCGGCGGTGCTGTCCCCGCTCACCACCCCGCCGGTGGTCGCCGCCCCGCCGACCGCGGAGGCCGTACGGGCCGGGCTGCGCGAGCGCCGCTCGGCCGCCTACCGGGCGGCGACGGCGGGCGAGTCGGCGATCCAGCTGCAGGCGATCGCCCAGGAGTGCGTCACCGCGCTCGGCGCGACCGACCGGGACACGCTGGGCACCTGGCGGGACTTCACCTGGTACCTCAGCCGGGCCGGGGACCTGGACGGCGCGATCCGGCTGCTGTCCACCGTCGTGGAGGACATGGGCTCGGCGCTCGGCCCCGCCGACCCGGACACCCTGGGCGCCCGCTACCACCTGGCGTGGTGCATCGGCGAGAGCGGCTCGGCCGTCACCGCGATCCGGCTGCTGCACGAGCTGCTGCCGGACCTGACCGCGGCCTGGGGCCCGCAGGACAGCCGGGTGCTGAAGGCCCGGCACGACCTCGCCGTCCACCAGGCCAACCGGGGTGACCTGCAGAGCGCCGTGGTCCAGCTGCACGCCCTGCTGCCCGACCTCGCCCGCATCCTGGGCGAGCACCACCCGAGCACCGTCCAGGTCTGGCAGGACCTGGCCCGCTACCAGCAGCAGTTGGCCCAGGCCGGCCGCAGGGGGCTCGGCTCGCAGCGCCGCCGGGCGCCGAGGATGAGCCCGATCGAGGCGCTGGTGCTGGTCCGGCGGCTGCGGGTGTGGGACTTCGCCACCGACCAGGAGGCCCGGGCCTGCATCGACGCGTTCGACCGGGGGATGGGCCTGAAGGGCCTCGTCGACCTGGTGTTCGAGGCTCCGGACCACGTCTCGGACGAGGACCTGGTGGAGGAGATGTTCGGGCCCTGAGCGCGGCCGTCATGCGGCCAGCGCCGGCGCAGGCAGGGCGGCCAGCGCGCGCAGCAGCGCCCGGGCGGCGGCGTCGTTCTGCCGGAAGGCCGGGGCGTTGGTGCGCGGGCGGGCGAAGGCGGCCGCCGAGCGCAGGCTGGTGTGCGGGCCGAGCGCGGTGCGGCGGGGGTGCGGGGCGCCGCCCAGGGCGGGGTCGAGCAGCCGGCTGTCGGCGGGGGCGATGGTGACCAGGCCGGAGCGGTGGGTGTACTCCTCGTCGCTGACCACCTCCTCCACCACCCGACCGGCACGGTGCAGTCGGCGCAGCACCGGGTCGAGGGTGCGGGCCAGCGCGTGCTTGGGCAGGTACCCCTCGACCAGCGCGGTGGCGGCGACGGTGTGGCCGGGCACGGTGGTGCCGGAGGCCCGCCAGGTGCCGGTGGCCTCGTCCCGTTCGACCCGCACGCCGGCGCCGAGGAAGCGCACCACCCCGGCCTCGGAGAGGGCGAGCAGCTGGCGCAGCCGGAAGCCGGGCGGGCCGGAGGCGAGGAAGCTGAAGTAGCCGAAGAACCACTCGTCCACCTCCTCGGCGACCGAACGGGCGGTGAGCCGGCCGGCGGCGAGCACCCGGGGGAGCTGGCCGAACAGCGAGAGCAGGGCGAGGAAGGCGCCGAGGTCGGCGCTGTGCGCGGGGTCGCGGCGCCGGTCGGCGTCGGCGGTGACGTAGTCGCGCAGGTGGGTCTGGAGCTCCTCGGCGGAGCCGAGTTCGAGCCCGGCCAGCGGGTGGTCGAGCCGTTCGAAGTCGATCCGGTCGTCCGGGTCGGGGACGGCCTCGGTGACGAGGGCGGCGAGTTCGGGGGAGTACCAGGCGTGCCGGTCGTACCGGGCGAGGAACTCGGGCCAGGGCAGGGCGGTGCGCTCGGGGTGGGCGTGGAACAGCTCGTGGTAGTGCCCGAAACCGACCTCCTTGGCCATCAACGGCCAGACATCGCGCCGCAGTTCGAGCGGCCGGTCGGTGGCGAGCAGGGCATCTGTGGCGGCCGCGTCGAAGTACCGGGGGAGCGGGGCGGGCGGGCCCTGGAGCCGGTACTCGGTCTTGGCGTGGTACGGGACGCCGCGCCGGGAGCCGAGGTGGAGCACCGGTTCGCGGCCGGACGGGCGGTAGCGCAGCCCGGGTCCGTCGCCGTCGGGTTCGAAGCGGCCGCCGCGGCCCTCGGTGAGCAGCGCGACCAGGTCGACCGAGGCGAGGCCGAGGCCGCGCACCACCACCTGCTCACCGGGGGCGATCCCGGCCAACTCGGCCTCGGCATCGGCGGAGTAGGCGGGCGGGAGGTGGAAGCGGCGGTGCCGGGCGGCGAACTCGGCGTCGGCGGCGTGGCGTGGGTGCGGGGCGGAGTCGAGGTGGCCGAGGGTGAGGGCGACGTGGTCGGCGGTGAGCGTCCGGTCGGTGAGGTGGACGGTCTGCGGGCCCTCGGCCGGGCCGTCGATCCGGTGGACGGTGTCCCGGTGGACGGTGACGGTGATGTGCGGCGGCAGGTCGGCGACGACGCGGCGGAACACCCAGTCCAGGTAGGCGCTCTGGGCGCGCCGGGTGGGGAAGTCGGTGGGCGCGAGGCTGCGCAGCTCGGCCCGTACGGACGGGTCGGAGACCTCCCGGTAGGGCGCGAACTCGCTCTGCCGCCGCGCCCATTCGGCCAGCGAGGGGCCGGGGCGGACCGGGCCGTCGATGGTGGCGCGGTCGTCGGTGAACATGGTGACGTCTTCGGCCATCGAGTTCATGCGCAGCAGCGGGGACTGGTCGTGGCGCCAGATCCGGCCCGCGCCGGGCGGGTACGGGTCGACCAGGTGGATGTCCAACGGCCGCTCGGCGGGCAGGAGCTCGGTGGCGTTGGCGGCAATCCGCTCCAGCAGCCCGGTGCCGCGCGGTCCGGCGCCGACGATCACGAGCGCAGTCATGCCCGCACCACCTTGGCGAGGGCCGCGCGGGCGCGCTGGAGCGGGGTGGGCGGCAGGCCGTCCCGGGTGGCTCCCCTGGCGAAGTGCCGCTCGACGTAGTACTGCCCGATGGACAGCAGGGTGGTGACCACCAGGTACCAGATGGTGGCGACCATCAGCATCGGGATGACCTGGTAGGACTGCAGGTAGACCAGCTGCACCGAGTAGAGCAGGTCGGAGACGGCCAGCACGCTGACGATGCTGGTGCCCTTGAGCGCGCTGATCAGCATGTTCCCGGCGGTCGGCACGATCGAGCGCATCGCCTGCGGCACCACGATCCGGCGCAGCACCCGCCAGCGGCCCAGCCCGAGCGCGGCTGCCGCCTCCAGCTGGCCGCGGTCGACGGAGAGGATGCCGCCGCGGATCACCTCGGCGGCGTACGCGGTCTCCAGCAGGGTGAGGCCGATGACGGCGGTCAGGGTGGGGCCGATCAGGTTGACGGTCTTCACGGTGACGAACTCGGGGCCGAAGGGGATGCCGAGGCCGAGGGTCGGGTAGAGCGCGCCGATGTTGAAGAAGAACAGCAGCTGCACCAGCGGCGGGGTGGACCGGAAGATCCAGATGTAGCTCCAACTGAGGGTGCGCAGTACCGGGTTGGCGGACATCCGCATGGTGGCGAGGACGGTGCCGAAAGCGAAGCCGAGGGCGAGGGTGACGGCGGTCAGCCAGAGGGTCAGGGCGAGGCCGCCCAGCACGGACCGCGCGGTGAACCAGTCGGCGACCACGCTCCACTGGAAGGCCCGGTTGCGGATCACCGAGTTGACCGCCATCGCGGCCAGCAGCAGCGCGACCGCGGCGGCGGCCCACTGGCCGGGCTTGCGGCGGGCGACGATCCGGCCCCCGGGCCCGGGGACCGGTGGCGGGGCGGGGCTCCCGGCGCGGGCGGGGGCGGGCAGGACGTCCTGCGGGGTGGCCATGGCGGCGGCTCCTGGGCGGAGTGCGGGCGGGGAGGGGTACGGCGGTGGTCACGTACACGGGTCTCTGGCGCCGGCCCGCGTCCCTCAACGCGGCCGGCGCACGGCACTGCACTCCGCGTCGATCGTACGCATGCGCGATCGACGGCTGTCAAGGGTGGAAGAGGCGTGGCCGGGGCCGGTCGGAGCGTGTCGGAAAAGCGACAGGAGATCGCAACAGTGCGGCAATGATGGGTGGTTGACGTACCGCTCGGCCGACTGCTCAACTTGAGGCCATGTACGCCGAGCAGCCCCTGGTCACCCGCGACCACATCGACTTCGGTCGGGTGTGGTCCGCGGCGTGTCGCGGCTGACCCGGCAGCGGGCCGCCCGTCCGGCCTGATCTCCCGGCGGGGAGCCCTCCCTCGGTTCGCCCCGTCACGGGCCGGTAGTCGTCGTCGCCGACCGGCGACGCGTCAGGCCTTCGCTGCCGCCGACGACTTCGCACCGCACTCCGGCAGTTCCCTTCTCCCCGCCCCTTCGCCGCCGCGTACCCGACGGCCGCCCCGCCGCGGCCGCCACCGGTGTGCCCATCCGTGGTCCACCGGACTCCGCTCACCCCGAAAGGTTCCGCCATGCCCGTCGAATTCCTCGGCATCGCCGCCACCGGCGACGGCTCGGAGACCGACCCGCGCGCCATCGCCGCCTTCGACCGCGACCGGCTGATCGCGGTGCGGGCGTGAGCGGCGGGCGCGGCAGCGGGTTCCGGCGGGTCGCCCTGGACGACCCCCTGGTCGAGCCGCTGCTGCGCGAACTCACCCACGAGTACGTCAGCCGCTACGGCCCCGACGCGCACCAGGAGATGACCCGCTACCCGGGCGAGGCCTTCGCCGAGCCGCACGGCGTGCTGCTGCTCCTGCTGGAGGACGGCGAGCCGGTGGCCGGCGGTGCGTACAAGCGGTACGACGAGCACACCGCCGAGCTGAAGCGGATGTGGACCCACTCCGCGCACCGCCGCCGCGGCCTGGCCCGCCGGGTGTTGGCCGAGCTGGAGCGGACGGCGGCCGCCGCCGGGTACCGCCGGTTGTACCTCACCACCGGCCCGCGCCAGCCCGAGGCCAGAGGCCTCTACCTGGCGGCCGGCTACACCCCGTTGTTCGACGTCACCGCCGACCCGATGGCCATCGGCCCGCTCCCCTTCGAGAAGCACCTGCCCGTCCTCGGCAGGCCCCGGCACGCCCTGGTCCCGACCCACTGAAAGGCCCCTCGTGAGAACCACCACCGCCTCCCGCCGCCTGCTCGCGGCCACCGCCCTGCTGCCGCTCCTGGCGCTGGCCGCGTGCGGCTCGGACCCGGAGATCGCGGGCGCGACGGGGGCGAGCGGGCCGGCCGCCGCCACCGAGGACGTCGTCTCCGGCCTGAGCAGGTCGGAGGCGGCCGCCGCGCTGCTGCCCGAGGAGGTGCGCGAGTCCGGCGTGCTGACGTTCGGCTCGTCCGTCGGCGCAGCGCCCAGCGCCTTCTACGCCGACCGGACCACGAAGAAGCCGGTCGGGGTCGACATCGACTTCACCGACGCGGTGGCCAAGGTGCTCGGCCTGACCGTGCGGCGCGAGGAGGCCGCCTTCGAGACCATCCTGCCCGCCCTGGACAGCGGCAAGTTCGACGTCGGCACCGGCAACTTCGGGGTGACCACCGCCCGGCTGAAGACCATCGACTTCGTCACCTACATCGACGACGGCCAGGGCTTCGCGGTGAAGAAGGACAACACGGCGATCCAGCCGATCACCGACCTGACCCAGCTCTGCGGGCTGACCATCGGCACCGGCGCCGGCACCACCTTCGAGACCACGCTCAACGGCAAGAAGGGGGTCTGCACCGACGCCGGGAAGAAGCCGTACGAGGTCAAGGCGTTCAGCGAGGGCGGCGCGCTGCTGACCGGCCTCCAGCAGGGCCGGGTGGACATCGAGATGTCCACCATCAACGGCCTGCGCCACCAGGCCGCGCAGGAGGCCGCCGGGACCCGCTTCCTCAACGAGTTCCACCGGCTGGACGTCGGCTTCGCCTTCAAGAAGGGCTCCAAGCTCACCCCGGCCTTCCAGGCGGCGGTCAACCAGCTGATCAAGGACGGGACGTACCGGCGGATCCTCGAGAAGTGGGGGCTCGCCGACTCGGCCATCCCGCAGTCGCAGATCAGCCCGCCCGAACACCCGTGACCTCAGGGCCCGTTGAAGGAGTCCCCCGATGACCGTCAGCACCGAAGCGGTACCGGCCCCGCCGAGACCCACCGCCGGGCCCGGCCTCGACCCCGGCGAGCTGGACGGCCTGCGGACCGTCCCCGCCCGGCACCCCTGGCGTTGGGCGACCGGGATCGCCGCCGTCGTCCTGCTGGCCCAGTTCGCCCACGGCCTGGCCACCAACCCCGCCTGGGACTGGGCCACCTTCCGGCTCTACTTCACGGCCGACACCATCCTCCAGGCGATCGGCCGCACCCTCGAACTCACCGCCTACGGCACCGTGCTGGGCTTCGCGCTCGGCGCCGTGGTGGCCGCGATGCGACTCTCCCGCAGCGCGATCCTCCGGACCGTCGCCTGGGCCTACGTCTGGGTGTTCCGCTCGATCCCGCTGATCGTCCAGCTGGTGTTCTGGTTCAACCTCTCCTACCTCTACAAGCGGTTCGGCTTCGGCATCCCGTTCGGCCCGACCTTCGGCGGGTTCGAGACGGTCGGCGTGCTCGGCGCGCTGGGCGCCGCGGTGCTCGGACTCGGGCTGCACCAGGCCGCGTTCGCCGCCGAGATCATCCGCGGCGGCATCGTCGCGGTGGACGCCGGCCAGCGCGAGGCCGCCGCCGCGCTCGGCCTCCCGCGCTGGCGGCAGGGCTGGCGGATCGTGCTGCCGCAGGCCATGCGCGGCATCCTGCCGGCCGCGGCCAACGAGGTGGTCTCGCTGCTCAAGGGCACCTCGGTGGTCTACGTGATGGCGATCGGCGAGCTGTTCTACCAGGCCCAGGTCATCTACGGCCGGACCGGCCGGGTGGTGCCGCTGCTGATGGTCGCCACCGTCTGGTACGTGGTGCTGACCACCGTGCTGTCGATCGGCCAGTACTACGTCGAGCGCTACTTCTCCCGGGGTGCCCGGCGCACCCCGCCGCCCACCCCGCTGCAGCGCCTGCGGGCCTTCGCGCGGAGCCTGCCCGCCCGTACCTCCGGAGGACGTCCATGACCACGCTCACCGAGCCGCAGACCGCCCCGATGGTGCAGGTCCGCGGCCTGCACAAGAGCTTCGGCCCGCTGGAGGTCCTGCGCGGGGTCGACCTGGACGTCCCGGCCGGCTCGGTCACCGTGGTGCTCGGCCCGTCCGGGTCCGGCAAGTCCACCCTGCTGCGGGCGATCAACCACCTGGAGAAGCTCGACCGCGGCTACGTCGCGATCGACGGCGAGCT
Organism: Kitasatospora sp. NPDC056531; assembly: GCF_042794375.1. Classification (NCBI taxonomy): domain Bacteria; kingdom Bacillati; phylum Actinomycetota; class Actinomycetes; order Kitasatosporales; family Streptomycetaceae; genus Kitasatospora; species Kitasatospora sp. NPDC056531. Next base: position 25,877 of record NZ_JBHTTU010000016.1, read on the forward strand.
GATCGGCTACCGGCGCTCCGGCGACCGGCTGTACGAGCTCAAGGAGCGCGAGGTGCTGCGCCAGCGCACCGGCATCGGCTTCGTGTTCCAGAACTTCAACCTCTTCCCGCACCTGACCGTGCTGGAGAACCTGGTCGAGGCGCCGATCGCCGCGCTGGGCCGCCCCCGCGCCGAGGCCAGGTCCACGGCGCTGGCGCTGCTGGAGCGGGTCGGGCTGGCCGACAAGGCCGCCGCGTACCCCCGGCAGCTGTCCGGCGGGCAGCAGCAGCGCGTCGCCATCGCCCGGGCGCTGGCCCTGGAGCCCAAGGTGCTGCTGTTCGACGAGCCCACCTCGGCGCTCGACCCGGAGCTGGTCGGCGAGGTGCTGGACGTCATCAAGGACCTCGCCCGCAGCGGCACCACGATGATCGTGGTCACCCATGAGATCGGCTTCGCCCGCGAGGTCGCCGACACCGTCGTCTTCATGGACGGCGGCGCGGTGGTCGAGCAGGGCCCGCCCGCCGAGGTCCTGGACCGCCCGCGGCACGAGCGCACCCGGGCCTTCCTGGCCAAGGTGCTGTGAACCCGGTAAATCCCCCGAACCCCCTTTCACCGAGCAGGAGTTCCGCCATGTCCCTACCCCGTCGCGCCCCCGTGACCGCCGCCGCGCTCGCCGCCGCCCTCACCCTGGCCGGCTGCGGCAGCGGGGCCACGGGCGCCGCGGCGGACCTCGCCCCGGCCAAGGGCGGCACCGCGCCGAACGGCACCGTGGTGAACCTGTCGGCCAGGCAGGACCGGGTGACCACCGCCAAGGTCGACGCGATCGCGGCGCTGGTGCCGGAGGAGATCAGGAAGCGAGGCACGCTGAAGGTCGTCGACTCCATCGGCACCACCCCGCCGCTGGACTTCTACGCCGACGACGACAAGACGATCATCGGCGTCGAGCCGGACATCGCCTCGCTGATCGGCAACGTGCTCGGCCTCAAGGTCGAGTTCAACCCGGTCTCCTGGGAGAACATCTTCGTCGGCCTGGACAGCGGCAAGTACGACGTCGGCCTGTCCAACATCACCGTCACCGAGGAACGCAAGGAGAAGTACGACTTCGCCACCTACCGGCTGGACGTCCTCGGCTTCGAGGCGAAGAAGGGCAGCGGCCTCAAGGTCACCGGCGCCAGGGACCTGGCCGGCCGCACGGTCGGCGTCGCCACCGGCACCAACCAGGAGAAGCTGCTGCTCTCCTGGAGCGAGGAGGACGTCCGGGCCGGCCTCAAGCCGATCGACATCAAGTACTTCTCCGGCACCGAGTACTACCTCGCGCTCTCCTCCGGCCGGATCGACGTCTTCACCGGGCCGAACCCCAGCCTCGCCTTCCACGCCGTGCAGAGCGGTGAGACCGAGGTGGTCGGCACCTACTCGGGCGGCGGCGCGGACGTCCTCGGCAAGATCGCGGCGACCACCCACAAGGACAACGGCCTGGTCCGGGCGCTGAACGGGGCGCTCAACGAGGTGATCAGGAACGGCACCTACGGGCAGGTGCTCAAGCGCTGGGGCCTGGACGGCGAGGCGGTGCAGACCTCCGAGATCAACCCGGTCGGCCTGCCCAAGCCCAAGCCCTGAGGGCCTTCCCCGTTCACCTGTTCGTCCCCGCCCGCCGCTATGGTGGCCCATCCGACGGCGAACGACGTACGGGCGCGGTCGAGTTGGGGGAGGGCATGCACAAGGGCGAGGTGCTCGACGGTCGCTTCCGCTTGGACGAGTGGCTGGGCAGGGGCGGCTTCGGCGTGGTCTGGCGGGCGACCGACAACTGGTTGGAGCGGGAGGTCGCGGTGAAGCTGTTGCTGGCCGAGCACGCCGCCGACCGGGAGGCCGTCGGGCGCTTCGTCCGCGAGGCCAAGGTGGCCGGCGGCCTCTCCAACCCGCACATCGTCACGGTGCACGACTACGGCCGGGTCGCCGACGGCGACGGGGAGATCCACTACCTGGTGATGGAGGTGGTCCGCGGCCGGCCGCTGTCCGCGATCCTCAAGGACGGTCTGCCCGACCACGGGCGCGCGCTGGCCTGGATGGGGCAGGTGTGCGAGGCGCTCGACGCGGCGCACCGCAGCGGCGTCATCCACCGGGACATCAAGCCCGAGAACGTCATGATCGCGGACGGCGGGGACCGGGCGAAGGTGCTGGACTTCGGCATCGCCCGGCTGCTCACCCAGTCCACCGGGCTCACCTCCACCGGCAGCGTGGTCGGCACCGTCCCGTACCTGGCGCCCGAGTGCTGGTCCGGCGGCACCGTGGACGGCCGGGTCGACCTCTACGCGTTCGGCGTGATGCTGTACGAGGTCAGTACCGGCCGACGGCCGTTCCACGCCGACTCGCCGTACGAGTACATGCACAAGCACATGGCGGTGACCCCGCCGAGGATCCGCAGCCACGACCCGGCGCTGGCCGAGCTGGTCGCCCAACTGCTCGCCAAGCGGCCCGCCGACCGACCGGCCGACGCCGCCGAGGTGCTGGAGCGGCTGCGCCGGATCCGGCCCGGGATGCTGCGGCCGGACGACCCCAGCCCGGAGCAGCTGCGCCGCCGCGCCGACCAGGCCTGGCAGCGCGGCGCCGACGGCAGGGCGGCGGAGGCCGTGGAGATGCTGCTGATGCTGGTCCCCGACTTCGCCCGGATCTGCGGCCGGGCCGACCACCGCACCCTGCGCACCTGCCACGACCTGGCCCTCTGGCTGGCCCGGGACGGCAGCCGGGGCGCCGCCGTCGAACTGCTGGAGGCGCTGACGCTGGAGCCGGGCGCCGCCCCGGAGGCCCGGGCCGACCTGCGGCGCGACCTCGCGCACTGGCAGCGGGAGGCCGCCCGGCTCGGCCCGGGGGAGGGGAAGGACCTAGACCTGGGGGTGCTGCTCGGCGGCGGCACGCAGGGCCGCTGAGCCGCCGACGGCGATCGGGTCGCCGTGCCCGAAGACCACCGTCTCCACCGGCAGGGCGGCCAGCCGGTGGAAGGAGGCGAGGGCCTGCGCCGGGTCGGTGTTGAACACCCCGGGCCGGGTCTGGCCCTGGACGTTGGACACGGTGTCCCCGGTGAACAGCACCCCGGGCCCGGGCAGGTGCAGCGCGATGCTGCCGTCGGTGTGCCCGGGCACGTGCACGACCGCCGCGCCGCCGCCGATGTCCAGCACGTCCCCGTCCTCGACCTCGCGGTGCACCGGGCAGGGCTCGGCGGGCGGGATCGGCGGCAGGCCGTCCCACAGCTGCTGCTCGAAGGCGTTCAGCACGGGCGGCGCCGCCGGCTGCTCGCGCCGGACGACCGGCGCCTCCAGCCGGTGCGCCACCACCTCGGCGCTCCAGCGGCGGGCCAGCTCGGCGGCCGAGCCGGTGTGGTCCTCGTGGTGGTGGGTGAGCACGATCCGGCGCAGTGCGGCCGGATCCAGCCCGATGGTGCGGATGCCCTTCTCGATCCCGTCCGCCGACCCGGCGATGCCGGTGTCGACCAGGGTCAGTCCGTGGTCGTCCCGCCACAGGTAGGCGGTGCCGAACTCCAGGGTGATCATGTGCAACTCGTCGCGTACCCGGGTGATCTCCATGCCCGCATCCTGCGCCCGCGGGCGCCGTCGCACGCCCGCGTTCGCTCTGGGCCTGTCCCCGGCGTCGACGGCCCGCTCCCGGCGGATCCGGGTGTCAACCGTACGGGTCGCCGATTCGGGCCCCCGGGCTCCTGTGGGATTTGATGGGAATTCGCCCATCGGGACGGTCTGGTCCGCCGCCCCGGGCCGTTGGTATACCTCGTTGCCAGACTCGGGAGCGGTGTCCGCGCCGCCCCGGTGAACTGCGACGAAAGGCTGGTGACGGATCGATGAAGCTCCTCCGTGTCGGACCCCCGGGCGCCGAGCGCCCGGTCGTGCTGGGCGAGGACGGCACCGCGTACGACCTCTCCGGGCGGGCCCGCGACCTCGACGGGGCCTTCCTGTCCGGGCTGGACACCGCCGAGCTGGCCCGGGAGGTGGCCGCCGGACTGCTGCCGGTGGTGGACCTGGACGGCCAGCGGGTGGGCGCGCCGGTGGCCCGGCCCGGCAAGGTGGTCGGCATCGGGCTCAACTACCGCGACCACGCGGCGGAGGCCGGGGCCGCGATCCCGGCCGAGCCGGTGATCTTTCTCAAGCCGAGCTCCACCGTGGTCGGCCCGTACGACGAGGTGCTGGTGCCGCGCGGTGGCGAGAAGACCGACTACGAGGCCGAGCTGGCGATCGTGATCGGCCGCACCGCCCGCTACCTGGACTCGCACGCCGAGGCCGGCGGGGTGATCGCCGGCTACACGATCGCCAACGACGTCACCGAGCGGGCCTTCCAGTTCGAGCGCGGCGGCCAGTGGGACAAGGGCAAGTCGGCGGAGACCTTCACCCCGCTCGGGCCCTGGCTGGTCACCGCCGACGAGGTGGCCGACCCGCAGGCCCTGGAGCTGCGGCTCTGGGTCAACGGCGAGCGGAGGCAGCACGGCAACACCGCCGAGATGATCTTCCCGGTGCTCGAACTCGTCCGTTACGCGAGCCAGTTCATGGTGCTGGAGCCCGGAGACGTGATCGTCACCGGCACCCCGGCCGGGGTCACCCTGGGCCGCCCGGGCACGCCGTTCCTCGCCCCGGGCGACGTGGTCGAGATCGAGATCGACGGCCTCGGCCGCCAGCGCCAGGTGCTCGGCAAGGCCTAGCCCCGGGCGCACCCGACCCTTGGCACGGGGGTCGGGAGCCCAGCCCGGGTCACCGCCCGCCCAGCACCGCGCGCAGCCGCTCGGCCCGGTCCGTCTGCGGACCGTCCAGCGCGAGCAGCCCCGCCAGCACCTCCGCCGTCTGCGGATCGTGCAACGCCGTCGCCGCCGTCATCGCCGTGAACTGGTCCACCAGCCAGTCGCGCAGCTCCGCCACCGGCAGCGCGCGCCCCTCGTCCAGCCAGCTCAGCGACGCGCCCTCGACCACCGCGATCCACGAGCGCACCAGCAGGGTCAGTCGCGGCCCGGGCTCCCGCACCCCCAGGTGCCGCACCGTCCGCTTGAGCGCCACCCGCCGGACGTCGTCCACGATCGCCGAGGTACGGGCCGTCTCCACCACCGAACCGCCGCGCAGCAGCGCCGAGTAGCCGGCCTCGTGCTCGGCCACGAAGTCGAAGTAGCCGTCCAGCACCGCCGCCAGCTGCTCGGACGGCGTCCCGCTCGGTGGGACGGTGAACCGGCTGGTCAGCTCGTCCGCCGCGGTGCGCAGCGCGGCCTCGTACAGCTGCTGCTTGCCGCCCGCGAAGTAGCGGTAGACCAGCGGCCGGGAGGCCCCGGCGGCCTCGGCGACGTCGTCCAGGCCGACCTCCTCGGGCGGCCGGGAGGCGAACAGCTCCAGAGCGACCGCGATCAGCTGCTCGCGCCGCTGTTCGACCGACAGGCGCCGGTAGCCGGTGCGGCGCGGACGCGGCTCGGGTGCGGCCGGGGTGGGGACCGGGCCGGCTGCCGTGGTGGGGCGGGCTTCCATGGCCGTCAGCGTAATGGGCGTCGGACGGATCGGGACCTGTCGGGCACGGATCTTTCCGAACGGGTGTCCGCGCCGCCCACCGTCCGTCAAATCCCGGGCCGGTGCAGGTCAACCGGTCTGCGACAGGGGCTTGCAATCGGCCCCGGCAACGCGATGATGTCCGAATGGTTGAAGAACTGATCACCTCCGGCGGCGACACCCCGCGCCGCATCGCCGACGACTACGTCCGCGCCCTGGCCGACCTCGACCCGCTGACCGCGGTGTACCTCGGCCTCGACCCCGAGGACGACCGGCTGCCCGACCTCTCCCCGGCCGGCACCGAGGCGATCGCCGACCTCGCCCGCCGCACCCTGGCCCGGCTGGACGAGGCCGAGCGGGCCGGCGCCGCCGAGGACGAGGCCGAGCGCCGCTGCGCCCGACTGCTGCGCGAGCGGTTGAGCGCCGAACTCGCCGTCCACGACGCGGGCGAGAACTTCCGCGCGGTGCGCAACCTGGCGTCCCCGGTGCACAACACCCGGGAGGCCTTCACCCTGATGCCCACCGGCACCGAGGCCGAGTGGCGGGTGGTCGGCCGTCGGCTGGCCCGCCTCCCGCTGGCGCTGGAGCAGTACCGGCAGACCCTGGCCGAGGGCGTCGAGCGCGGCCTGTTCTCCGGTCCCCGCCAGGTGGCGACGGTGATCGGGCAGTTCGGCGAGTGGCTGGACGGCGAGGTGCCCGGCGGCTGGTTCGGGCAGTTCGTCCAGGACGCGCCCCAGGCCGTGCACGCCGAGCTGTCCGCCCACGCGGTGGCCGCCGCCGAGGCACTGGCCGCGCTGCGCGACTGGATGCGCGACGTGTACGCCCCGGCCGCCGCCGACACCCCGGACCCGGTCGGCCGCGAGCGCTACGCCCGCTGGGTGCGCTACTGGACCGGCGCCGACCTGGACCTGGACGAGGCCTACGCCTGGGCCTGGGGCGAGTTCCACGACCTGTACGCGCAGATGACGGTCGAGGCCGGGAAGGTCCGTCCGGGCGCCGACCCGATGGCGGCGATGAAGTGGCTGGAGGCGGACGGCCCGGCCATCGAGGGCGCCGAGCCGACCCGGGAGTTCCTGCAGGGCCTGATGGACCAGGCGGTCCGGGACCTCCAGGGCACCCACTTCGACCTGGCCGAGCCGGTCACCCGGGTCGAGTCGCGGATCGCCCCGGCCGGCAGCGCCGCCGCGCCGTACTACACCGCGCCCTCGCTGGACTTCAGCCGCCCCGGCCGGACCTGGCTGCCACTGCTCGGCAAGGAGCGCTTCCCGGTCTGGGACCTGGTCTCCACCTGGTACCACGAGGGCGTCCCGGGCCACCACCTGCAGCTCGCGCAGTGGAACTACGTCGCCGACCGGCTCTCCACCTACCAGGTGAGCCTCGGCGGGGTCAGCGCCAACCTGGAGGGCTGGGCGCTGTACGCCGAGCGCCTGATGGACGAGCTCGGCTACCTCACCGACCCGGGCCACCGCCTCGGCTACCTCAACGCCCAGATGATGCGGGCGCTGCGGGTCATCATCGACATCGGCATGCACCTCGGCCTGGACTTCCCGGCGGACTCCCCGTACAAGCCGGGCGAGCCGGTGAGCCCGGAGCACGCCCGCGAGTTCTTCGGGCTGTACTGCGGCCTGTCCGCCGACTTCCTGGACAGCGAGCTGGTCCGCTACCTGGGCCTGCCCGGTCAGGCGATCGGCTACAAGCTCGGCGAGCGCGCCTGGCTGCGCGGCCGGGCGGCGGCGAAGGCGGCGCACGAGGCGCGCGGCGAGGAGTTCGACCTCAAGGCCTGGCACATGGCGGCGCTCTCGCAGGGCTCGCTGGGCCTGGACGACCTGGTCGCGGAACTGTCGGCGCTGTAGCAGCCGCACCGCTGCGTACGGAGCCGTACAGGGTGGACCCCGGGACTCGGTCGCGAGCCCCGGGGTCCTGGTCCGGACCGGTCCGACCGGCGGCGATCCGATTGAAGGCTTGCAGCAAGGTCTTGCAGTCAACCTCCGGCGCCTGCTTGACTCCTGGCGACCGTCCAGGGACCGAGGAGGCGCCGCCATGCTGCCCGACACCACGTCGACCGAGTTCGACCTGCTCGTCGTCGGCGGCGCCGGAGTGGACACCATCGTCCGGGTCGAACGGCTGGAGATCCCGCCCGGCGACTCCCGGTTCGTCGAGCCGGTGCGCGACTACGTCGGCCACACCGGCAACGGCGTCGCCCTCGGCGCCCACCGGCTCGGCCTGCGCACCGCCTTCCTGGACTTCCTCGGCGACGACCCGCAGGGCGACCTGGTCCGCGCCCACTACCGGCGCCACGGCCTGCACTTCGCGCACCTGGTGAGCCCGCACGGCACCCCGCGCGGAGTCAACCTGGTGGACGCGGCCGGCCGCCGGTTCTCCTTCTTCGACGGCCGCCACCCCGCCGACCTGCGACTGCCGCGCGAGTTCCACCTCCCGTACGCCGAGCGCAGCCGGCACGTCCACCTCTCGATCACCGGCGTCAACCGGGACATGTACGGCGACCTCCACCGGCTCGGCCGCACCACCTCCACCGACCTGCACGACTGGGACGGCGCCGACCCGCACCACCGCGACTACGCCCTCAACTCCGACCTGGTGTTCCTCTCGGTGGCCGGCTGCCGCGGCCGGCACGAGGAGGTGATGCGCGCGGTCCTCGCCGAGGGCCGGGCCGCCGTGGTCACCGCCACCGCGGGCGCCGAGGGCTGCCACCTGCTCACCCGCGAGGACGGCGTCCTGCGCCACCTGCCCGCCGTCGACCCGGGCCGCCCGGTGGTCGACACCAACGGCGCCGGGGACGCCTTCGTTGCCGGCTTCCTGTACGCCTGGTTCCGCGGCCACCAGCCGCTGGACTGCGCCCGGGCCGGCTCGGCGGCCGGCGCCTTCGCCTGCACCACCGCCGGTACGCACACCGACTTCATCACCGCGACCGAACTCGATACCCTGCTGCTCCGGTGACCGATTTCTCATCGACCTCAAAGCCCGCGGTAACGACCTTTCCAGGCTGAGGCGTCATAGTCGTTGAGCGCACGCCGCCAGGGACTACGGCAGGAGAGACAGGCATGGGTCAGCACCGTCGCAAGAGGTCGCGCCGCCACCGTCTGCTCGCCCCCTCGCTGTTCGCGGGGCTGTCCGCCGTCGTGGTGGCCGCGGTGGTGACCGGGACGCACGGGCTGAACCTGTCCGACGCGACGGCCGCCGGGAAGGCGGCCCGCAGCGTCCGGGCCGCCGCGCCGATGCCGACCGCCAGCCCGAGCGCCACCGCGGGCGATCCCGCCCCGCCCGCCCAGGCCTCGGCCAGCACGCCGAGCGACAGCCCAACCCCCGGCGCCGCGTCGACCCCCGCCGACAGCCCCGCCGCCACCCCGACGGCCACCCCCGACACCCACGGCGCCGTCCTCGGCACCACCGCCGTCGCCCCCGCCGACGACAAGGAGGCCTCCACCGTGGGCGCGCTGTTCAGCGGCTCGGTGGCGGCCGGCAACCACTTCTGCACCGCCAGCGTGCTGCACAGCGCCACCGGCAACCTGCTGCTGACCGCCGCGCACTGCATCACCAGCACCGACGGCGTGATCTTCGCCCCCGGCTACCGCGACGGCTCCGCCCCGTACGGCACCTGGCAGGTGACCGCGGTCCACACCGCCAGCGGCTGGTCCCAGAACGGCGACGTGGACGAGGACTTCGCGATCCTGGAGACCGCCCCCAGCAACGGCCGCAAGGTCGAGGACGTGGTCGGCGGCAACCGCCTGGGCGCCGGCGAGCCCTTCGGCGCCACCGTCCACCTCTACGGCTACCCGGCCGACTCCGAGTCGCCGAGCCTCTGCACCAACACCACCGCCCAGCAGAGCGCCTACGAGCGCGTCATCCAGTGCCCGTCCTACCCGGCCGGCACCAGCGGCGGCCCGTGGATCAACGCCGCCACCGGTGACGTGGTCGGCGCCATCGGCGGCTACCAGCAGGGCGGCGACAGCGACGACACCTCGTACAGCGCCTACTTCGACCACACCATCGCGGACCTGTACGCCCAGGCCGAGTCCGCCGCGTCCTGAGCGCCCGGCCGGCGCGGGGGAGCGGAACGGCCCGCGCCCCCGCCGGTGTGTGCGCGTGAGGGTCCGACCCCGCGATCGCCGGTCCCCTCCGGGGCCCGACCCCGCCACCCCCGGTCCCCTCCGGGGCCCGACCCCGCCACCGCCGGTCCCCTCCGGGGCCCGGACATGACGAAGGCCCAGATCCGTGGATCAACTCCACTGATCTGGGCCTCAGTTGCACTTGTTGCGAAGTGCCCCCGGTAGGATTCGAACCTACGCACCCGCCTCCGGAGGGCGGTGCTCTATCCCCTGAGCTACGGGGGCCTGTTGGCCTGTCGGCCGCTTCCGCGTTCCGACGGAATGAACACTACCAGGCTTCGGCCGGGGTCCGTGCACGGGTTTCCGGAAAGATCGTCGGGCGGGCCCGGGGGGCGGAAGTGCCCAAAGGCCGGACGGGGCGGCGGGGCCGCCGATACCCTCGGTGAGGTGTCGGGAGTGTCCGGGCGGGTCCTCGTGGTGGACGACAGCGAGGTGATCCGCCAGCTGATCAGGGTCAACCTGGAGCTCGAAGGCTTCGAGGTGGTGACCGCCGCCGACGGCGCCGAGTGCCTGGAGGTGATCCGCCGGGTGAAGCCCGATGTGGTGACCCTGGACGTGATGATGCCCCGGCTGGACGGCCTGCGGACCGCGGCTCGGCTGCGGGCGACCCCGGACACCCGCCGGCTGCCGATCGCGATCGTGAGCGCCTGCACCCCGGCGGACCTGGACCTGGGGGAGACCGTCGGCGTGGACGGCTACCTCGGCAAGCCCTTCGACCCGGCCGACCTGGTGGCCCTGGTCCGGCGCCTGATGCGACTCACCGGGCAGCCCGAAGGGTTTCGCCCTGAGCGAACGGATCGCACGGATCGCGGCTGACACCCCTGGCGGAACGGCGCGGTGGCGTCTCAGCCGGCAGTCGGGGCGTCTCAACCGGTAAACCGAGTGGCGGGCGGGCACCCCGTCTCGCCTACGCTTGGCGTCGTGACCCCCGCAGACCTTTCCCAGGCAATCCAGGCCGCAGTGAGCTCCGCCGTCGAGGCGGGCGAGCTGGCCGTCGCCGTGCCCGAGCACGTGACGGTCGAGCGGCCCAAGAACCGGGACCACGGCGACTACGCGACGAACGTGGCCCTCCAGCTCGCCAAGGCGGCCGGCAAGCCGCCGCGAGCCGTTGCCGAGGTCCTGGCCGAGCGCCTGCGAGGCATCACCGGCGTCGCCAAGGTCGACATCGCCGGTCCGGGCTTCCTGAACATCACCCTGGACACCGCCACCGCCGGTGCGCTGGCGCGCACCGTCGTCGAGGCGGGCGAGGCCTTCGGCCGCAACGAAGCCCTCAAGGGCCTGAAGATCAACCTGGAGTTCGTCTCCGCCAACCCGACCGGCCCGATCCACATCGGCGGCGTCCGCTGGGCGGCCGTCGGCGACTCGCTGGCGCGCGTGCTGCGGGCCTCCGGTGCCGACGTCACCACCGAGTACTACCTCAACGACGCCGGCGTGCAGATCACCAAGTTCGCCGCCTCGCTGCAGGCCGCCGCGAACGGCCGCGAGGTGCCCGAGGGCGGCTACGTTGGCGAGTACATCGTCGACATCGCCAAGACGCTCACCGACGCGATCCCGGGCGTGCTCGACCTGCCCGAGGCCGAGCAGCTGCAGGTTTTCCGGACCGAGGGCCTCAAGCTCATGGTCGCCGAGATCAAGCGCTCGATGGACGAGTTCGGCACGCACTTCGACGTGTGGTTCTCGGAGAAGACGCTGCACGACTCCGGCGCCGTCGAGAAGGCCATCGACCGGCTGCGCGAGCAGGGCCACGTCTTCGAGCAGGACGGCGCGGTCTTCCTGCGCACCACCGACTTCGGCGACGACAAGGACCGCGTCCTGATCAAGGCCGACGGCGACAAGACCTACTTCGCCGCCGACGCCGCCTACTACCTGTCCAAGCGGGACCGCGGTGCCGAGGTCGCGCTCTACATGCTGGGCGCCGACCACCACGGCTACGTCAACCGCCTCAAGGCCATCTCGGCCTGCGCGGGCGACGACATGAACCGCAACATCGAGGTGAAGATCGGCCAGTTCGTGAAGATGCTTCGCGACGGCGAAGAGGTCCGCATGTCCAAGCGGGCCGGCAACATCATCACGATCGACGACGTGGTCGAGTGGATCGGCGTGGACGCCGCCCGCTACACCCTGGCGCGCTCCTCCACGGACTCGACGATCACGCTGGACATCAACCTGCTGACCAGCCAGTCCAACGAGAACCCGGTCTTCTACGTCCAGTACGCCCACACCCGGATGTGCGGCGTGGCGCGCAAGGCCGCCGAGCTGGGCGTGGACAAGGGCACGGCCGAGCAGTTCAAACCCGAGCTGCTCGCCACCGAGTGGGAGTCCGACCTGCTCGGCCACCTCGGCGAGTTCCCGCGCGTGCTGGCCGCGGCCGGCGAGCTGCGCGAGCCGCACCGGGTCGCCGTGTACCTGGAGAAGCTCGCGGGCAAGTACCACCGCCTGTACGAGAACTGCATGTTCCTGCCCAAGGGCGACGAGGAGCTCAACGACACGCACCGTGCCCGCCTCTGGCTGGTCGAGGCGACGCGCACGGTGCTCGCCAACGGCCTCACGCTCCTGGGCGTGACGGCGCCCGAGCGGATGTAGGCACCACCCCCAAGCGCACATCGGGGGGCGGCTGACGGTCAACGGAGACCGTCGCCGCCCCTCGCCATAGGTCTCGAAGGAACCCAGGACATGAGCCGTTCCGCACACCCCGCAGGCCCCCGCCACGGCGACGTGCTGCCCGAGGGCCACTACCAGGCCCCGCCGGCCGACCTGAACGCGCTGGACCCCAAGGTCTGGTCACGCACGGTCGCCCGCGACGCCGAGGGCGTGGCCACCGTCGGCGGGATCGACGTCAAGCAGCTGGCGGCCGAGTTCGGCACCCCGGCCTACGTGCTGGACGAGTCGGACTTCCGGACGCGGGCCCGCGCCTGGCGGGACGCCTTCGGCACCGACGCGGACGTCTACTACGCCGGAAAGGCCTTCCTCTCCAAGGCGATCGTGCGCTGGCTGCACGAGGAGGGGCTCAACCTCGACGTGTGCAGCGTCGGTGAGCTGGCGGTCGCGCTGGCCGCGGGGATGCCGCCGGAGCGGATCGCGCTGCACGGCAACAACAAGTCGGTGGACGAGCTCGAGCACGCGGTGAAGACCGGCGTCGGGCACATCGTGGTCGACTCCTACGAGGAGATCGAGCGCCTGGCCGCGATCGCCGCCCGCCAGGGCGTGCGCCAGCAGGTGCTGATCCGGATCACCGTCGGCGTCGAGGCGCACACCCACGAGTTCATCGCCACGGCGCACGAGGACCAGAAGTTCGGCCTGTCCCTGAACGGGGGAGCGGCCGCCGAGGCGGTGCGCCGGGTGCTCGGCCACGACAGCCTGGAGCTGCGCGGCATCCACTCGCACATCGGCTCGCAGATCTTCGACACGGCCGGCTTCGAGGTGGCCGCCCGCCGGGTGGTCGGCCTGCTGGCGGAGATCCGCGACGAGCACGGCGTCGAGCTGCCCGAGATCGACCTCGGCGGCGGTCTCGGCATCGCGTACACCAGCGAGGACGACCCGCGCGAGCCGGCCGAGATCGCGGCCGCGCTGGCCGACATCGTCCGCCGCGAGTGCACCGCCGCGAACCTCGACACCCCCCGGCTGAGCGTGGAGCCGGGCCGGGCGATCGTCGGCCCGACCGCGTTCACCCTGTACGAGGTCGGCACGGTCAAGCCGCTGGAGGGCCTGCGCACCTACGTCAGCGTGGACGGCGGGATGTCCGACAACATCCGCACCGCGCTGTACGACGCCGAGTACTCGGTGGCCCTGGTGTCGCGCACCAGCGAGGCCGAGCCGATGCTGGTCCGGGTGGTCGGCAAGCACTGCGAGTCCGGCGACATCGTGGTGCGGGACGCCTTCCTGCCGGCCGACCTGACCCCGGGCGACCTGATCGCGGTGCCCGCCACCGGCGCCTACTGCCGCTCGATGGCGAGCAACTACAACCACGCCCTGAAGCCCCCCGTGGTCGCCGTCAAGGACGGTGCGGCCCGGGTGATCGTCCGGCGCGAGACGGAGGAGGATCTCCTGCGCCTGGATATCGGATGACGAAATTCTCGTCTCAGATCATGGAACGACCGTAGATCCGTGCGGAAAGTCCCCGAGACTGGTACGGACCGAAGTTCCCGGCGGCCCCGAAAAGCCGCTGGAAATACCGAAGCACGATGAATGCAGAGCGGAGTCGGATGATGCGTACGCGCCCGCTGAAGGTGGCGTTGCTGGGTTGTGGTGTGGTGGGCTCCGAGGTGGCGCGCATCATGACGACGACGGCCGACGACCTCGCCGCTCGCATCGGTGCCCCGGTCGAGCTCGCCGGGATCGCGGTCCGCCGGGCCGGCCGGGTCCGCCCCGGGGTGCCCGAGCACCTGATCACCACCGACGCCGAGGCCCTGGTCAACCGGGGCGACATCGACGTGGTGGTCGAGGTGGTGGGCGGCATCGAGCCGTCCAAATCGCTGATCCTGTCCGCCTTCAAGCGGGGCGCCTCGGTGGTCAGCGCCAACAAGGCGCTGCTCGCCAAGGACGGCACCGAGCTGCACGCCGCGGCCGCCGAGGCCGGGGTGGACCTGTACTACGAGGCGGCGGTGGCGGGCGCGATCCCGCTGCTGCGCCCGCTGCGCGAGTCCCTCGCGGGGGACAAGGTCAACCGGGTGCTGGGGATCGTCAACGGCACCACCAACTTCATCCTCGACAAGATGGACACCACCGGCGCCGGCTACTCGGAGGCGCTGGAGGAGGCCACCGCGCTCGGCTACGCCGAGGCCGACCCGACGGCCGACGTGGAGGGCTTCGACGCCGCCGCCAAGGCCGCGATCCTGGCCGGCATCGCCTTCCACACCAAGGTCACCGCGGCGGACGTCTACCGCGAGGGCATCACCGAGGTGACCGCCGCGGACATCGCCTCCGCCAAGGAGATGGGCTGTGTGGTCAAGCTGCTCGCGATCTGCGAGCGGGCGGCCCACGGCGAGTCCGTCACCGCGCGGGTCCACCCGGCGATGATCCCGCTGTCGCACCCGCTGGCCTCGGTCCGCGAGGCGTACAACGCGGTGTTCGTCGAGGCCGAGGCAGCCGGCCGGCTGATGTTCTACGGCCCGGGCGCGGGCGGCTCGCCGACCGCCTCCGCGGTGCTCGGCGACCTGGTCGCGGTCTGCCGCAACAAGCTGGCCGGCGCCCCCGGTCCCGGTGACTCCGTGTACACCCGGCTGCCGGCCAAGCCGATGGACGAGGTGGTCACCCGCTACCACGTCAGCCTGGACGTCGACGACCGTGCGGGTGTGCTCGCCCAGGTCGCGTCCGTGTTTGCCGAGCACGGTGTGTCGATCGACACCGTGCGCCAGCAGGGCCGCGACGGCGACGCCTCGCTCGTCGTGGTCACCCACCGTGCCACCGACGCCGCGCTGTCCGCGACGGTCGACAAGCTCCGCGCGCTGGACAGCGTGCGGGACGTGGCCAGCATCATGAGGGTCGAAGGGGAGTAAGGAACGATGATGAGCGGCGTTGCCGAGAACGCGGCCAGAAGCACCCACACCCACCAGTGGCGCGGGCTGATCGAGGAGTACCGGGACCGCCTGCCGGTCACCGCGGCCACCCCGGTGGTCACCCTGCTCGAGGGCGGTACGCCCCTGGTCCCCGCCCAGGTGCTCTCCGAGCGCACCGGCTGCGAGGTCTACCTCAAGGTCGAGGGCGCCAACCCGACCGGCTCCTTCAAGGACCGCGGGATGACGATGGCCATCTCCAAGGCCAAGGAGGAGGGCGCGCAGGCGGTCATCTGCGCGTCCACCGGCAACACCTCGGCCTCCGCCGCCGCGTACGCGGTGCGGGCCGGGATGGTCTCCGCCGTGCTCGTCCCGCAGGGCAAGATCGCGCTGGGCAAGATGGGCCAGGCGCTGGTGCACGGCGCCAGGATCCTGCAGGTCGACGGGAACTTCGACGACTGCCTGACCCTGGCGCGCGAACTGTCCGAGAAGTACCCGGTCGCCCTGGTCAACTCGGTGAACCCGGCGCGGATCGAGGGTCAGAAGACGGCGGCCTTCGAGATCGTCGACATGCTCGGCGACGCCCCGGACGTCCACGTCCTGCCGGTCGGCAACGCGGGCAACATCACCGCGTACTGGAAGGGCTACCGCGAGTACGCGACCGACGGGATGTCCTCGCGCACCCCGCGGATGTGGGGCTTCCAGGCCTCCGGCTCGGCCCCGATCGTGGACGGCGCGCCCGTCCTCAAGCCGCAGACGATCGCGACCGCGATCCGGATCGGCAACCCGGCCTCCTGGGACTACGCGCTCGCCGCCCGGGACGAGTCGGGCGGCCTCATCGACAAGGTGACGGATCGTCAGATCCTTTCCGCCTACCGGCTGTTGGCCGCGCAGGAGGGCGTCTTCGTGGAGCCCGCCTCGGCCGCCTCGGTGGCCGGTCTGCTGGCGAAGGCGGAGGCCGGTCTGGTCGACCCGGGCCAGCGGATCGTCTGCACCGTGACCGGCAACGGCCTCAAGGACCCGGACTGGGCGGTGGCCGGCGCGCCGCAGCCGCAGATCGTCCCGGTCGACCCGGAGGCCGCGGCCCGGCGGCTCGGACTGCTCGACTGACAACGGGGTCTGACACTTCGACGGGCCGACTCTTTAGGGGGTCGGCCCGTCAAAGTTCTCCACTGACTCTTTTGTGTCAATTCCGTATCGCATTCCGAACCGATTCCGCACCTCTCTTTGACGGAGAGGGGTGTGCATTCCGGCCAGAACCGGCAACACACCAGATCGAAGGCCCACGGGGTGTACCACTGGGGAACCTCTCTTCGATACTCTGGCTTCGGCCGTGTGGCACATGCCCCGGGCCCGTCCTGGTACGGGCCGCGCCGACGACTGTGGCCGCCCGCCCCGTGGGGCCCTCGGCCCTTTTCCCACCCCTGCACCGACGACGCGCTCCGCGCTCGCCCGATTTCCCCAGGAGAGTCCACCGCATGGCCGGTCCTGCGTTCCGTGCCGCCGCCGTCCGGGTCCGGGTTCCCGCGACCAGCGCCAACCTCGGTCCCGGCTTCGACGCCTTCGGACTCGCGCTGGGCCTGTACGACGACGTGGTCGTCCGGGTCGCCGAGTCGGGCCTGACCGTCGACATCGCCGGCGAGGGTGCCGAGACGCTGCCCCGGGACGAGCGCCACCTGCTGATCCGCTCGATGCGGGCCGCCTTCGACCGGCTCGGCGGCCAGCCGCGCGGCCTCGAAGTGGTCTGCGCCAACCGGATACCGCACGGCCGCGGCCTGGGCTCCTCCTCGGCCGCCATCTGCGCCGGCATCGTGGCCGCCCGGGCCGTCACCATCGGCGGCCCGTCCGCGCTGGACGACGACGCCCTGCTGGCCCTCGCCTCCGAGCTGGAGGGCCACCCGGACAACGTCGCGGCCTGCCTGCGCGGCAACTTCACCATCGCCTGGACCGACGAGGAGTCGGCCAAGGCGGTCGCCATGGAGCCCTCGGAGCAGGTCGTCCCGGTGGTGTTCGTCCCGGCCGCCGAGGTGCTCACCGAGACCGCCCGAGGCCTGCTGCCGAAGACCGTGCCGCTGGCCGACGCCGCCGTCAACGCCGGCCGCTCCGCGCTCATGGTGGAGGCGTTGACCAGGCGGCCCGAGCTGCTGCTCGCGGCCACCGAGGACCGGCTGCACCAGGACTACCGCGCCACCGCCATGCCGGACAGCGCCGCGCTGGTCGGCGCGCTGCGCGCGGAGGGCGTCCCCGCGGTCATCTCCGGGGCGGGTCCGACCGTGCTGGCGCTCACCGACGAGGCGGGCGTCGACAAGGTGCTCTCCTTCGCCGGCCACCACGGCCACGGCGGGGACCCGGCGTTCGCCGCACACCGGCTCGGCATCGACCGGACCGGGGCCACCGTGCTCCCGCTGGACGTCTGAGCAGCCACGTCGGGCCCGGCGTCGAGCCGGGCCGTCCGGACACGATTGGCAGGCCCGAGGTCGGGGAATGTCTGAGGGGGTCGGTAGTGTTAATCTCATTGCTGCACCATGTGCCCTCCGGGGCTCGGTGCGCCGCGTCCCGATCCCAGCACTCCACGGCCGTGGAGTCGTGGCGATGTCCGGGGCGACGATTCTCCGGGAGCCCACCGCAGCGCGTACGCAGCCTGCCTGCGCGACATGCGGCCGCATCCCGAAGCCGTGACGGCACCTGACTCCCACCCGCGGCCTCCAACCTCGAGGCCAGGACGGGCGGAGCGCGGGTCACCGTCACGCGACGGGGGCCCGGGATTCGCAGGCAGCGTGGGGGCAACGCCCTCAGGGGAGGTCGACACACGACCGGCCCACGCGCCACCTCAGCACCACCGTGCTTCATGCACCGCACCTCGCAGCTCTCCCTCGACGGGCTCCCGCCATTCGAGGGATCACCGCCTCGGACCGACGCAGTCGAGCGTTGGTCAGGACAGCACAACCGGTCGCCGAGCCAGACAGGCCGACGTCCGCTCCAGGGAAGGACCCTTAGTGAGCGACTCCACCGATCTGATGGGCGCGCGCCCGGACGCCGAGGCGTCGGACGCCGCCGCCGCCCCCGCTGCCCCGGCGCGCCGCCGCCGCAGTGCCGCCGCGGGCCTGGACGGCATGGTCCTCGCCGAGCTGCAGAAGCTCGCCGCGGACCTGGGCATCACCGGTACCGGACGCATGCGCAAGAGCCAGCTGATCGAGACCATCAAGGAGAAGAGCGGCGGGGACCCGCTGCTCGCCGCCGGTGGCGCCCCGGCCGCCAAGCGCACCGCCGCCAAGGCGGACGCCGAGGCCCCGGCCGAGAAGCCGGCCCGTCGCAGCAAGGCCGCGGCGGCCGCGGCCGCCGCGCCGGCCGCCGAGCCGCAGGCCCAGATCGAGATCCCGGTCCAGGCCGCCGCCGAGACCGCCGCGCCCGCCCGTACCGAGCGCACCCGCCGCCGGGCCACCGCCGCCGCCGGTGCCCCGACCGCGCCGGTCGCCGCGGAGGCCGCCGCCGAGGCCGCCACCGTCGCGGTGGCCGAGCCCAAGCAGGCCGAGCGTCCGGCCGAGACCCGCGGCTTCGAGGGCCGCGAGGACGGTCGCGAGACCCGTCGCGACCGCCGTGAGCGCCGTGACCGCCGCGAGGGCGGCGAGCGCACCGAGCGTCAGGACGCCGGCGAGGCCCAGGCCGGGCAGGACGGCGAGGCGCGCGAGTCGCGCCGCGACCGCCGCAACCGCCGCGAGCGCACCGACCGCCAGACCCAGCAGGGTCAGCAGGGTCAGCAGCAGGGCCAGGCCGACGGCCAGCAGACCCGCCAGCAGGGTGGCCAGCAGGTTCAGCAGCAGCCGCAGGTCCAGCAGGGCGGCTACGACGACGACGAGTTCGGCGAGGGCCGCCGGGGCCGTCGCGGCCGCTACCGCGACCGCCGTGGCCGTCGCGGCCGCGAGGGCTTCGAGACTGGCGTGGTCGAGCCGCAGGTCGGCGAGGACGACGTCCTGATCCCGGTCGCGGGCATCCTCGACATCCTCGACAACTACGCGTTCGTGCGTACCTCCGGCTACCTGCCGGGCCAGAACGACGTCTACGTCTCGCTCGCCCAGGTCCGCAAGAACGGCCTGCGCAAGGGTGACGCCATCACCGGTGCGGTGCGCCAGCCGCGCGAGGGCGAGCGCCGCGAGAAGTTCAACGCCATGGTGCGGCTGGACTCCGTCAACGGCATGGACCCGGAGACCGGCCGCGGCCGCCCCGAGTTCAACAAGCTCACCCCGCTCTACCCGCAGGAGCGGCTGCGCCTGGAGACCGACCCGGGCGTGCTGACCACCCGGATCATCGACCTCGTGTCGCCGATCGGCAAGGGCCAGCGCGGTCTGATCGTCGCGCCGCCGAAGACCGGTAAGACCATGGTGCTGCAGGCGGTCGCCAACGCGATCACCCACAACAACCCCGAGTGCCACCTGATGGTCGTCCTGGTCGACGAGCGTCCGGAGGAGGTCACCGACATGCAGCGGTCGGTGAAGGGCGAGGTCATCTCCTCGACCTTCGACCGCCCGGCCGAGGACCACACCACCGTCGCCGAGCTGGCCATCGAGCGCGCCAAGCGCCTGGTGGAGCTGGGTCACGACGTGGTCATCCTGCTGGACTCGATCACCCGCCTGGGCCGCGCCTACAACCTGGCGGCGCCGGCCTCCGGCCGCATCCTGTCCGGTGGTGTCGACTCGACCGCGCTGTACCCGCCGAAGAAGTTCTTCGGTGCCGCGCGCAACATCGAGAACGGCGGCTCGCTGACCATCCTGGCCACCGCGCTGGTCGAGACCGGCTCGCGCATGGACGAGGTGATCTTCGAGGAGTTCAAGGGCACCGGCAACATGGAGCTCAAGCTCGACCGCAAGCTCTCGGACAAGCGCATCTTCCCGGCCGTCGACGTGGACGCCTCCAGCACCCGCAAGGAGGAGATCCTGCTCGGCAGCGAGGAGTTGGCCATCGTCTGGAAGCTGCGCCGGGTGCTGCACGCGCTCGACTCGCAGCAGGCGATCGAGCTGCTCCTGGACAAGATGAAGCAGACCAAGAGCAACGCCGAGTTCCTGATGCAGATCGCCAAGACCACCCCCGGCTCCGGCGACTGACCGTAGCCGCACGGCTGTCGAAGCACGGAACCCCGGATCGCGAGAGCGGTCCGGGGTTCCGTGCGTTGGCGCGCCGACCAGCAGATAGGCGGCTTTGTTCCAGCGTTGGGACAACTTGGGGCTATTCGATCATCTTGTCCGTTTTACTCTGGTCCGTATGGCCGAGCACAAGAGGGTCCCGAGTCGCCGCCGCAAGGTCCTGCGGGTGGCCGCCTGCGCGTCCGCCGCGCTCGTCGTCCTCGGTGGCGGGGCGGCCGGGTACGCGTACCTGAAGCTCAACGGCAACATCAAGAGCGTCGACATCAACGCCCGCCTCGGTGGCGCCCGCCCCCCGGCGGCCACCGACGGCTCCTTCAACATCCTGGTGCTGGGCTCCGACTCCCGGGCCGGCGAGAACGGCGGCCTGGCCGGCGGGGGCAGCGGCGACACCGCCCGCTCCGACACCGCGATGGTGGTGCACATCAGCCAGGACCACGCGCGGGCCTCCGTCGTCTCCATCCCGCGCGACACCCTGGTCGACCGCCCGGACTGCACCGACGCGAACGGCAAGGCCGTCCCGGCCGTCAGGCGCGCGATGTACAACAGTGCCTTCGAGGCCGGCGGCGCGGCCTGCGCGGTGAAGACCACCGAGCAGCTCACCGGGCTGCGGATGGACCACTACCTGCAGGTCGACTTCGCCGGCTTCGCCCGGGTCGTGGACGCGATAGGCGGGGCCACCGTGACCACCACGGTGGCCATCCACGACAAGGACAGCGGGCTCGACCTGTCGGCCGGTGAGCACCACCTCGACGGGCAGCAGGCGCTGGCCTTCGTCCGCACCCGGCACGGCGTCGGCGACGGCAGCGACCTCGGCCGGATCGAACTGCAGAAGCAGATGGTCAAGTCGCTGCTCCAGCAGGCCGGCGGGATCGGGTTGTTCTCCAACCCGGTCAAGCTGTGGTCGATCGGCGACACCATGACCAAGAGCGTCACCACCGACTCCGCGCTGGGCTCGGTGAACTCCCTGGTGGGGCTGGTCCAGGAGCTCAAGGGGATCGGCCCGGACCAGCTGACCATGGTCACCCTGCCGGTGGAGACCGCCCCCGGCGACCCCAACCGGGTGGTCCCGCAGCAGCCGCAGGCCCAGCAGCTCTGGGCAGCGCTCAAGACCGACCAGCCCGTCCCGCGGGCGGTCGTCTCGGCCCAGCCGCAGAACCCCGCCCAGGCTGCCCCCACGGCCTCCCCGACGGCCGTCCCGAAGGCCGTCCCGAAGCCCGCCGCGACGGCCACGGCACGACGCTGACGGCACCCGGACGGCCGCCCGGAATATCCCGGAACAAGCCCCCGTTTTGGAAGGTGCGGCCGGTCCTGGCAGACTGGTCCGTCGGTCCCGGTTCACGAGCGGCACTCAGCCGCCGACCCGGTGCCCTCCCGAAACCTAGGAGAACCCCTTGAAGTCCAACGTTCACCCGGAGTACGTGGTCACCCGCGTGACCTGCACCTGCGGCGCCGAGTTCACCACCCGCTCGACCGAGACCAGCGGCGAGATCCGCGCCGAGGTCTGCTCGCAGTGCCACCCGTTCTACACCGGCAAGCAGAAGATCCTCGACACCGGTGGCCGCGTGGCCCGCTTCGAGGCCCGCTTCGGCAAGCAGCACAGCGCGAAGGCCTAGCGCTCCCTCGGCGCCGGTTCCCGGCGCCCCCGTACTCGTTCCGGGGGCGCTGGGGACCGGCGCCGTTCGCGTCCCCCCGCGCGTTCCGCACGTCCCGCGTCCACCACCTCGCACGTTCCTAGCCCCGGGAAGAAGGCCACCCCATGTTCGAGGCAGTCGAAGAGCTCCTCGTCGAGCACGCCGACCTCGAAAAGAGGCTGGCCGAACCGTCCGTCCACTCCGACCAGGCGAACGCCCGCAAGCTGGCCAAGCGGTACGCCGAGCTGACCCCGATCACCCGGGTCTATCTGCAGTGGCGGCAGGCCGGCGAGGACATCGAGGCCGCGCGTGAGCTCGCGGCCGAAGACCCGGAGTTCATCTCCGAGGTGAAGGACTCCGAGCAGCGTCGCGACGAACTGACCGAGGAGCTGCGGGTGCTGCTGGTGCCGCGCGACCCGAGCGACGACAAGGACGTCATCCTGGAGATCAAGGCGGGCGAGGGCGGCGAGGAGTCCGCGCTGTTCGCCGGCGACCTGCTCCGGATGTACCTGCGCTACGCGGAGCGGATCGGCTGGAAGACCGAGGTCATCGACTCCAACGAGTCCGACCTCGGCGGCTACAAGGACGTCTCGGTGGCCGTCAAGACCAAGGGCAACACCGAGCCCGGCCAGGGCGTCTGGGCCCGGCTGAAGTACGAGGGCGGCGTGCACCGCGTGCAGCGCGTCCCCGCCACCGAGTCCCAGGGCCGCATCCACACCTCCGCGGCGGGCGTGCTGGTCACCCCCGAGGCCGAGGAGGTCGAGGTCGAGATCCACGCCAACGACCTGCGCATCGACGTCTACCGCTCCTCCGGCCCCGGCGGCCAGTCGGTCAACACCACCGACTCCGCGGTCCGGATCACCCACCTGCCGACCGGTATCGTGGCCTCCTGCCAGAACGAGAAGAGCCAGCTGCAGAACAAGGAGCAGGCGATGCGCATCCTGCGTTCGCGGCTGCTGGCCGCCGCGCAGGAGGAGGCCGAGCGCGAGGCCTCGGACGCGCGTCGCAGCCAGGTCCGTACGGTGGACCGCTCCGAGCGGATCCGGACGTACAACTACCCCGAGAACCGCATCTCGGACCACCGCACGGGGTTCAAGGCGTACAACCTGGACCAGGTCCTGGACGGCGACCTGAACGCGGTGATCCAGTCCTGCGTCGACAAGGACGCGGCGGCCAAGCTCGCCGCGGCCCAAGAGAACTGAGACCGGCGCGCCCCAGCCCGACGCATGCCTGAAGCCGGAGCGCAGAAACAAGAGGTCGTACGGATGAACCTGCTGCTCGCCGAGGTGGCCCAGGCCACCCAGCGGTTGGCCGCGGCCGGCGTGCCGTCGCCGCGCTTCGACGCGGAGGAACTCGCCGCCTACGTCCACAACGTCAAGCGCAGCCAGTTGCACACGGTGAAGGACGCCGACTTCGACGCCCGCTACTGGGAGGCGGTCTCACGCCGCGAGGCGCGCGAGCCGCTCCAGCACATCACCGGGCGGGCGTTCTTCCGCTACCTCGAACTGGAGGTCGGCCCCGGGGTGTTCGTGCCCCGGCCGGAGACCGAGACGGTCGTCGAGTGGGCGATAGACGCGGTGCGCGACATGGACGTCGCCGAGCCGCTGGTGGTCGACCTGTGCTCGGGCTCCGGTGCCATCGCGCTCGCCCTGGCCCAGGAGCTGCCGCGCTCGACCGTGCACGCCTTCGAACTCGACGAGGGCGCGCTGGAGTACACCCGGCGCAACATCGAGGCCAGCCCGGACCGCGCGCGGGTCACCCTGCACGCCGGGGACGCCACCAAGGCCTTCGAGGACGACCGCTCCTGGGACGGCCGCTTCGACCTGGTCATCTCCAACCCGCCGTACATCCCGCTCACCGAGTGGGAGTACGTCGCGCCGGAGGCCCGCGACCACGACCCGCAGATGTCGCTGTTCTCGGGCGAGGACGGCCTGGACACCATCCGCGGCATCGAGCGGGTGGCCGCACGGCTGCTGCGCCCGGGCGGCGCGGTGGTGATCGAGCACGCCGACCAGCAGGGCGGCCAGGTGCCGTGGATCTTCAACGAGGAACGCGGCTGGACGGACACCGCCGACCACCGCGACCTGAACAACCGGCCGCGCTTCACGACCGCCCGAAGGGTCGGGTCGTGAACATCGAACGCAGCACGACCGCCCGAAGGGTCGGGTCGTGAACATCGAACGCAGCACGACCGCCCGAAGGGTCGGGTCGTGAACATCGAACGCAGCACGACCGCTCGTGAAGCCGCGCTGTGAACGCCGTGATGAGCCATTCCGGAAGGGGACCGCACCGATGAGCCGCCGCTACGACTGTGCCGACGCCGGGGACCGCGCCACCGGCCTGCGCGAGGCCGCCTCGGCCATCCGCCGCGGCGAACTCGTCGTGCTGCCCACCGACACCCTGTACGGGGTCGGTGCGGACGCCTTCTCCCCGGAGGCCGTCGGCGAGCTGCTGGCCGCCAAGGGCCGCGGCCGCAACATGCCCTCGCCCGTCCTGGTCGGCTCGCCGACCACCCTGCACGGCCTGGTCACCGACTTCTCCGAGCAGGCCTGGGAGCTGGTCGACGCCTTCTGGCCCGGCGGGCTCACCCTGGTCGCCCGGCATCAGCCCTCGCTGCGCTGGGACCTCGGCGAGACCCGCGGCACCGTCGCGGTCCGGATGCCGCTGCACCCGGTCGCCATCGAGCTGCTGAACAACACCGGCCCGCTGGCCGTCTCCAGCGCCAACAAGACCGGCGGGCCGTCCCCGGCGACCTGTGACGAGGCGCAGGCCCAGCTCGGCGACGCGATCTCGGTCTACCTGGACGGCGGCCAGGCCGAGCACGCCACCGCCTCGTCCATCGTCGACGTCACCGGCAAGGTGCCGGTCCTGCTGCGGGCCGGCGCGATCAGCATCGAGCAGCTGAGGGAGGTCGTCCCCGACCTGGAGGCCGGAAGTTGACACCCACCGCCTCGCTCCATGACGGGCCCGGCATAGCGCCGTACCTAGCCGTGGGCCCCAGGCCGCTGGACCACTTCCGGATCCTGTTCGTCTGCACCGGGAACATCTGCCGCTCGCCGATCGCCGAGCGGCTCACCCGGCGTGAGCTGGACACCCGGCTCAGCCCCCGGGTGGCCGGCCGCATGCTGGTGGAGAGCGCCGGCACCTGGGGCCACGTGGGCGCGCCGATGGAGGACCACGCCGTGACCGTGCTCGACGAGTACGGCGCCGACAGCGGCGGCTTCACCGGCCGCGAGCTGCTCGACGAACACGTGGTGGAGGCCGACCTGGTGCTCACCGCGACCCTGGACCACCGCGCCCAGGTGATCTCGATGGGCCACGAGGCGGGGCTGCGCACCTTCACGCTGAAGGAGTTCACCCGCCTGGTGCGGACGATCGACCCGGGCACCCTGCCCGACCCCCGCCGCGGCGCCGACGTCACCGAGCGGGCCCGCGCGCTGGTCCGGGCGGCCGCCGCGCTGCGCGGCTGGCTGCTGGCCGCCACCCCGGAGTCGGACGAGCTGGAGGACCCGTACGGGGCTCCGATCGGCATGTTCCGCAACTGCGGCGAGGAGATATTCCACGCGGTCGACCCGGTGGTCACCGCGCTCACCGGCATTCCGGCGCCGCGCTGAGCCTTGGCTCCGAACGGCCCCGCGTCGCCGCGCCGGGTGGCGCAGGCGGTCCTACTCTGAGTAGACCGTCCATGCCGCGCCCGGGAGCCCTGCCATGACCGTCACCGATGCCGCTACCGGCTCGACCGCGACGAGGGGGCGCCCGTGGGCGTCCGAGGCGCTGTACCGGGCGGATCCGCAGATCGCCGACCTGCTGGCCGCCGAGGCCGAGCGGCGGGCCGAGACCGTCCAGCTGCTGGCGGGGGAGAACCTGACCAGCCCCGCCGTCCTGGCGGCGCTGACCGGGCCGCTGATCGACAAGTACGCCGAGGGCTATCCGGGCCGCCGGCACCACACCGGCTGCGCGCTGGCGGACGCCGCGGAGCTGCTGGCGATCGACCGGGCCCGTGAACTGTTCGCCGCCCCGCACGCCAACGTCCAACCCCGGTCCGCGACTTCGGCGATGCTGGCGGCCTACGCGGCGCTGCTGCGGCCCGGTGACGGGGTGCTGGCGATGTCGCTGGAGCACGGCGGCCACCTCAGCTGCGGCTCGCGGGCGAACTTCTCCGGCCGCTGGTTCGCCTTCACCGGCTACGGCGTACGCGAGAGCGACGGCCTGATCGACCTCGACCAGGTGCGCGACCTGGCCCGGCTGCACCGTCCCAAGGCCATCGTGGCGGGCTCGATCTCCTACCCCCGGCACCCGGACTGGGCGGCCTTCCGGGAGATCGCCGACGAGGTGGACGCCTACCTGATCGCCTCCGCCGCGCAGACCACCGGCCTCATCGCGGCCGGGGAGGCGCCCTCCCCGGTGCCGTACGCCGACGTCACGGTGGCGGCCACCCACAAGCTGCTGCGCGGCCCGCGCGGGGGCCTGCTGCTGTCCACCGCGGAGCTGGCCGAGCGGGTGGACCGGGCGGTGTTCCCGTTCAGCCAGGGCGGTGCGGCGATGAACGAGGTGGCCGGCAAGGCGGTCGCCCTCGCGGAGGCCGCGAAGCCCGCTTACCGGGCCTACGCGCAGCGGGCGGTGGCCGGGGCACGGGCACTGGCCGCGGGGCTAGCAGAGGCCGGAATGCGCCCCCTGACGGGCGGTACTGACACCCACCTGGTGACCGCCGACGTGAGCCCGCTCGGGGTGACCGGCGCAGAGGCCGAGCGGCGCTGCGCGGCCGCCGGGCTGCTCCTCGGCAAGTGCGCGCTGCCGTACGACCCGGCGCCGGCCGCCGAGGCCTCCGGGATCAGGCTGGGCACGGGCACGGTGACCAGCCAGGGGATGGGCGAGACGGAGCTGTCCGACATCGCAGGGCTGATCGCGCGACTGCTCGCCGGGGAGGCGGCCGCGCCGGTCGCGCGGCGGGTCCGGGAGCTGGCGGCGGTCTTCGCGGAATCCCGCTGAAGGCCCGAGCGGACGACGGTGGGCGAACCGATCAAGAGGTGTCGTCCACGGGCATCCGGTTCTCCTACCCGGGAGGGCGAACCGCGATGCACATCATGGGCGTCCGACTCAATAAGGTGTGTGCCGTGGCGACGCACCTCGAACCCCGGGACGGCAGGGGAGTACCTTCGGTACCTCCCCGTTCGACAGTGATGCAGGAGGCCAGTGGTGCGTGAGTATCTGCTGGTGCTGTTCTGCACCGCCGCCGTCACCTACCTGCTGACCGGCCCGGTCCGGAAGTTCGCCATCGCGGCCGGCGCGATGCCTCCGGTCCGCGCCCGTGACGTGCACCGCGAGCCCACCCCGCGCCTCGGCGGCATCGCCATGTTCGGCGGGCTGTGCGCGGGCATCCTGGTCGCCTCGCAGCTGGACAACCTGAGCAAGGTGTTCTCCCAGGGCAGCGACATCCGCGCGCTGCTGTCCGGCGCCGGGATCATGTGGCTGCTGGGCGTGCTCGACGACAAGTGGGGCGTGGACGCGCTGGTGAAGCTCGGCGGCCAGATGATCGCCGCCGGTGTGATGGTCTGGCAGGGCGTCACGGTGATCACCCTTCCGGTGCCCGGGGTGGGCGCGGTCGCGGTGAGCCCGACCCAGGGCATGGTCATCTCGGTCACCCTGGTCGTCGTCATGGTCAACGCGGTGAACTTCATCGACGGTCTGGACGGCCTGGCGGGCGGCATGGTCTGCATCGCCGCGATGGCGTTCTTCCTGTACAGCTACCGGCTCTGGTACGGCTACGCGATCACCGACGCGGCCCCCGCCGTGCTGTTCAGCGTGCTGCTGATCGGCATGTGCCTGGGCTTCCTGGCGCACAACATGCACCCCGCCCGGATCTTCATGGGCGACTCCGGCTCGATGATGCTGGGTCTGATGCTGGCCGTCGCCGCGATCTCGATCACCGGCCGGGTCGACCCGGACCTGATCAACAACGAGACCGGTTCGCAGACCGCCACCGTGCACGCCCTGGTGCCGATCTACATCCCGCTGCTGCTGCCGCTGACGGTCATCGCGCTGCCGCTGGCCGACCTGCTGCTCGCGGTGGTGCGCCGCACCTGGGCCGGTCAGTCCCCGTTCGCCGCCGACAAGCGCCACCTGCACCACCGACTGCTCCAGGTCGGGCACTCGCACAGCCGCGCCGTACTGATCATGTACTTCTGGGCCGCGCTGATCGCCTTCGGCACGGTGGCGTTCTCGGTGACCAACACCGGCCGCACCGTGGTGCTGACCCTCGCCGGGCTCTGCCTGGTCGGCCTGGTGGTGCTGCTGACCCCGCGGTTCCGGCCGCGCGCCCCGCGGGCGGTGCAGTCCTTCGTCCCGCCGCGGTACCGGCGGCAGTCCTCCGCTCCGATGGCTGAACTGTCGGCGAAGGACAAGCAACTTCTGGGTGAAGCCGGCCGGGGCTCCTCCGCACCCTCCGACCACGACAAGGCCACCGGCCGTCGCCAGTAGGTGGGTTGACGTTCCGTCAAATAGCCTCACCCGTACGGCGGATTCGCTGCGCCGCCGGTGTGACAGGAGCCACACGTTCATGGTAAAGCTCTCATCAAATAGTTTGTGATACCGTTCACGAGTACCGAGAACACGCCGAAAGACCTGACAGGTGGAGGACTTCCGTCCCTGGTTGGTCTCCCTCGACGGGCCCGCCGCTCACGCGGGCGGCCCGGCGGCGGCCCGCTCGGTCCGGTATCACCCGCCACCGTCTGTGCCCGTCCCCCGCCACATCGACATGCCGCCGGAGCTGCCGACATGCCGTCCACCGACGCCCGGATCATCCGTGGCGCCGCAATCCCTACTGCGTGCGCCGGAATCGCCGCGATGGCGATCTCGACTGCGGTCGTAGGAGTCAAGGGGTTGTACGGCGCGCTGTTCGCAGTCCTGCTGGTGATCGCCTTCTTCAGTGTCGGCCAGGCCGCCGTTGATCGTCTGAGCAGAGGAAATCCCCAGCTCCTGATGCCGGTGGCCATGTCGGTCTACATGGGTCAGATCCTGCTGGTGGGGATCGTGCTGGCGGTCTTCAACGGGACGACCGCCTTCGACACCAAGGTCTTCGGACTCACCGTGTTGGGATGCACGTTGGTCTGGACGATCGCGGTGGTCCGCATCGGGATGAAGGCCAAGATCTTCTACGTGGAGACCGGCTCCTCCTCCGACAAGGGGGACCCTCCGGAGCGTCAACCGTGACGCTGTCGCCTCCCCTCTTCGAGGAGGGGGTGGTGTCTGCTGCCCGGTCGACGGACTGCTATCGTCCGGGGCAGCCACGGGGTGTGGCATGCGGCTGGATCGTTCCGCTGGTCGGACGGATGGCGCTCCAGACCCCACCCGTCTCCGCACCGCCGGCCGTGCAGGGGCCGCGCGCTTCGGCGCCGCCCCGCCCTCACCGGCTCGCGAGACAAGAATCCAGTCAAAGTGCCGCACCGTGGCCGAGGGCCGCGCCGACACACCGAGGTTGCCGTAACTATGTGTCACGACGAAGGAGTCCGTGGTGAGTGCTGACAGGCTCACGCAGCTTGCCTCTGAGGCCGACTGCCACCTGTTCTCCGGCTGCGGCTTCCCGGCGCCCGGCCTGAACGATTTCCAGTTCAAGCCGATCTTGACGATCGGCAGCGTCGAGTTCAACAAGCCGATGCTGCTGTCGATGATCGTCGCACTGCTGGTGATCGGCTTCTTCGGGGCTGCTTTCGCCAAGCCGAAGCTCGTGCCGGGCAAGCTGCAGCTGGTCGCCGAGATCGGTTACGAGTTCGTCAAGCGAAGCATCGTGCTCGACTCCATCGGCAAGCGGGGACAGAAGTACGTCCCGATGATGGTGTCGTTCTTCTTCTTCATCTGGGTGCTGAACGTGATGTCGATCATCCCGTTCGTTCAGTTCCCGGCCGCCTCCGCCATCGGCTTCCCTGCCGGCCTGGCCTTGGTCGTCTGGGTCACCTACATGACGCTGACGTTCAAGAAGCACGGCTTCGTCGGTGGTCTCAGGAACCTCTGCTGGCCGTCGGGCGTGCCCGGCTGGGTCATGTTCATCCTGGTGCCGATCGAGTTCGTCTCGAACATCTTCCTGCGGCCCTTCACCCTCGCGGTGCGACTCTTCGCGAACATGTTCGCCGGTCACCTGCTGATCGTGATGTTCTCGGTCGCCTCCTGGTACCTGCTCACTCCGACCATCGGTGCGCTGTACTCCGGCGCCTCGTTCACCGTGGCGGTCGGCCTGACGGCCTTCGAGCTGCTGATCCAGTTCCTGCAGGCGTACATCTTCGTTCTTCTCGCCAGCACCTACATCGGCGGAGCGCTCGAAGAAGCGCACTGACGCCGAACCGGCGCCGTACCGTCGGCGCCGGCCCGCGCGGGCAATCTCCCGACCAAGACTCCCGGTGGCCAACCACCACCGGTCCCACCACGCATAAGGACAGATTGAGATGCAGAACCTCGCTGAGGTCTCCGGTTCCGTCGCCTCCCTGGGCTACGGCCTCGCCGCCATCGGCCCCGGCATCGGCCTGGGCCTCATCTTCGGTAACGCCGTCCAGGCCATGGCCCGCCAGCCCGAGGCTGCCGGCCTGGTCCGCACCAACATGTTCATCGGTCTGGCCGTGACCGAGGCGCTCGCGCTGATCGGCATCGTCATGCCGTTCGTCTTCGGCACCAAGTGACCCTGCGCTAGTCGCTTCCGACGAAAGGTCCAGATATGTCGCTCGCGTTCATCGCGGCAGAGGGGGAGAAGATGAACCCCCTCATCCCCGCGTGGCCCGAGGTCATCGTCGGCCTGCTCTGCTTCTTCATCGTCTTCGGTCTGCTCGGCAAGAAGCTCCTCCCCAGCATCGAGAAGGTGCTGGCGGAGCGCCGGGACGCCATCGAAGGCGGCATGGAGCGCGCCGAGGCCGCTCAGGCCGAGGCCCAGGCCCTGCTTGAGCAGTACCGGGCCGAGCTCGCCGAGGCCCGTCACGAGGCTGCCCGCATCGTCGAGCAGGCTCGCGAGCAGGGTGCCGCCCAGCTCGCCGAGATGCGCGAGGAGGGCCAGCGTCAGCGCGAGGCCATCGTCGCCGCCGGCCACGCCCAGATCGAGGCCGACAAGAAGCAGGCGACTGCCGCCCTGCGTCAGGACGTGGGTTCGCTGGCCACCCAGCTGGCTTCCCGCATCGTCGGCGAGTCCCTTGAGGACAGCGCCCGGCAGAGCGGCGTGATCGACCGCTTCCTGGACGAGCTGGAGGCCAAGGCCGCCGTTGCTCAGGGTGCGGCCAAGTGATCGGCGCCAGCCGCGAGGCTCTTGCCGCCGGTCGGCAGAACCTGGAGAGCCTGACCGACTCCACCTCGGTGGACGCGGCCAAGCTCGCCGAGGAGCTCACCGCCGTCACGGCCGTACTGGACCGCGAGGTCTCGCTGCGCCGCGTCCTGACCGACCCGTCCCGGTCGGGCCAGGACAAGGCCCAGCTGGTCACCTCGCTGCTGACCGGTCAGGTCTCCGGCGAGGCCGTCGACCTGGTCTCCGGTCTGGTCCGCTCCCGCTGGTCGGGCTCGCGTGACCTGGTGGACGCGGCCGAGGAGCTCGCCGCGTACGCCGAGATCATCGCCGCGGACAAGGCCGGCGTCCTGGACGACGTCGAGGACGAGCTGTTCCGCTTCGGCCGGGTGGTGAGCGGCTCGCACGAGCTTCGCGCCGCGCTGACCGAGCCGAAGGCCGGCGCCGTCGCCAAGGCCGAGCTGATCAAGAAGCTGCTCGGCGGCCGCGCCAACGCCGGTACCGTCCGGCTGGTCACCGCCCTCGTCAACGCGCCGCGTGGCCGTAGCCTGGAGCAGGGCCTCGAGTCCTACTCGAAGCTCGCCGCCGCGCGCCGCGGCCGCGTGGTGGCCCTGGTCACCAGTGCGGTGCCGCTGTCGGACAGCCAGAAGGAGCGCCTGTCCGGTGCTCTGGGCCGGATGTACGGCCGCCAGGTCCACCTGAACATCGACATCGACCCCGAGGTCGTCGGCGGTGTCCGGGTGCAGATCGGCGACGAGATCATCGACGGCGCCGTGTCGAGCCGCCTCGAAGGCGCTCGTCAGTCGCTCGAAGGCTGAGCACCCAAGCAGCACATCCGACCCTCGGTCGGGAAACCGGTTCCCCAAGGAGCTGGTAAATCGTACGGCCGGTTCATACGACCCGGCCGAGAGTCGAGCACTTGCGGCCCTCAATGGCGGGCCGAGGATCGCAAACTAGGAGAGCAGGGAAGCCTGATGGCGGAGCTTACGATCCGTCCGGAGGAGATCCGGGACGCGCTGGCCGACTTTGTCCAGTCGTACCAGCCGGACGCCGCCTCTGTGGAAGAGGTCGGCACGGTCACTGACGCGGCGGACGGTATCGCGCATGTCGAGGGCCTGCCCTCGGTCATGGCGAACGAGCTGCTCAAGTTCGAGGACGGCACGCTCGGCCTCGCGCTGAACCTCGACACCCGCGAGATCGGTGTCGTCGTCCTGGGTGAGTTCGGCGGTATCGAAGAGGGCCAGACCGTGCGCCGCACCGGCGAGGTCCTCTCGGTCCCCGTCGGCGACGGCTACCTCGGCCGCGTCGTGGACCCGCTGGGCAACCCGATCGACGGCCTGGGCGAGATCGCGGCCAGCGGCCGCCGCGCCCTGGAGCTGCAGGCCCCCGGCGTCATGGCCCGCAAGTCGGTCAAGCAGCCGCTGCAGACCGGCATCAAGGCCATCGACGCGATGACCCCGATCGGCCGCGGCCAGCGCCAGCTGATCATCGGTGACCGCCAGACCGGCAAGACCGCGGTGGCCGTCGACACGATCATCAACCAGCGCGACAACTGGCGCTCGGGCGACCCGGAGAAGCAGGTCCGCTGCATCTACGTCGCCGTGGGCCAGAAGGGCTCCACCATCGCGTCCGTCCGCGGCGCCCTGGAGGAGGCCGGCGCGCTGGAGTACACCACCATCGTGGCCGCTCCCGCCTCCGACCCGGCCGGCTTCAAGTACCTCGCCCCGTACACCGGTTCGGCCATCGGCCAGGAGTGGATGTACGACGGCAAGCATGTCCTGATCATCTTCGACGACCTGTCGAAGCAGGCCGAGGCCTACCGCTCGGTCTCCCTGCTGCTGCGCCGCCCGCCGGGCCGCGAGGCCTACCCGGGTGACGTCTTCTACCTGCACTCCCGCCTGCTGGAGCGCTGCGCCAAGCTGAACGACGCCCTGGGCGGCGGCTCGATGACCGGTCTGCCGATCATCGAGACCAAGGCCAACGACGTCTCGGCGTACATCCCGACCAACGTCATCTCCATCACCGACGGCCAGTGCTTCCTGGAGTCCGACCTGTTCAACGCCGGCATCCGCCCGGCCGTGAACGTCGGTATCTCGGTCTCCCGCGTCGGTGGCTCCGCCCAGATCAAGGCCATGCGCTCGGTCGCCGGCCGTCTGCGTCTGGACCTCGCCCAGTACCGTGAGCTGGAGGCCTTCGCCGCCTTCGGTTCCGACCTGGACGCGGCCTCCAAGGCCCAGCTGGAGCGCGGTGCGCGCATGGTCGAGCTGCTGAAGCAGGGCCAGTACCAGCCGTTCCCGGTCGAGGAGCAGGTCGTCTCCATCTGGGCCGGCACCACCGGCAAGATGGACGACGTCCCGGTCGCCGAGATCCGCCGCTTCGAGCGCGAGTTCCTGGACCACGTGCGCCTGCAGCACAAGGACCTGCTCGCCGGCATCGTCGAGACCGGCCTGCTCGCCGACGGCACCGTCGACGCGCTGACCACCGCGATCGAGGCCTTCAAGCAGGGGTACCAGACCGCTGACGGCAAGCTGCTCTCCGAGCAGGCCTGAGTCCGGTAACGAGGGAAAGGACGTAACGACCCATGGGAGCACAGCTTCGGGTCTACAAGCGCCGGATCCGCTCTGTCACCGCGACGAAGAAGATCACCAAGGCGATGGAGATGATCTCCGCGTCGCGCATCGTCAAGGCGCAGCGCGCGGTGGCCGCCTCCACTCCGTACGCCGATGAGCTCACCCGGGCGGTGACGGCGGTGGCCACCCGGTCCAACGCCAAGCACCCGCTCACCACCGAGAACCCGGACGCCAAGCGCGTCGCCGTCCTGCTGATCACGGCGGACCGCGGCCTGGCGGGCGGTTACTCGACCAACGCCATCAAGGCGGCGCAGACGCTCACCGAGCGCCTGCGCGGCGAGGGCAAGGACGTGGTGACGTACATCATCGGTCGCAAGGGTGTCTCGTACTACACGTTCCGCGGTCTGACGATCACGGACTCGTGGACGGGATTCTCGGACAAGCCGACCTACGGTGACGCGAAGACCGTGGCGGCCGACCTGATCGAGGCCTTCACGGCCGAGACCGGCGGTGTGGACGAGCTCCACCTGATCTCGACCGAGTTCGTGTCCATGCTGACGCAGAACGCGGTGGAGGCGCGGCTGCTGCCGCTGAAGCTGGACGAGGTCCAGCTCGGCGACCAGTCGTCGGCCAAGCCGGAGATCTTCCCGCTGTACGACTTCGAGCCGTCGGCGGAGGGCGTCCTGGACGCGCTCCTGCCGCGGTACGTCGAGAGCCGGATCTACAACGCGATGCTGCAGTCGGCCGCTTCCGAGCACGCCGCCCGCCGCCGCGCGATGAAGAGCGCGACGGACAACGCCGGCGAGCTCATCAAGTCGCTCACGCGGCTTGCCAACTCGGCCCGCCAGGCCGAGATCACCCAGGAAATCAGCGAGATCGTCGGTGGCGCCAACGCGCTCGCTGACGCGAGCCGCGGGAGCGAATGAGTATGACCACCACTGTTGAGCCGACCACGGCGACGGGCCGCGTCGCGCGGGTCATCGGCCCGGTCGTCGACGTGGAGTTCCCCGTCGACGCGATTCCGGACATGTACAACGCCCTGCACGTCGAGGTGGACAACCCCGACGGCACCGGCAAGAAGACCCTGACCCTCGAGGTCGCCCAGCACCTCGGCGACGGCATGGTCCGCGGCATCTCGATGCAGCCGACCGACGGCCTGGTCCGTGGTTCGCAGGTCACCGACACCGGTGCGGCCATCTCCGTGCCGGTCGGCCAGATCACCAAGGGCAAGGTCTTCAACGCCCTCGGCGACGTGCTGAACGTGGATCAGGCGGAGTTCGACAAGCAGGTCGAGGTCCGCTGGCCGATCCACCGCAAGGCCCCGGAGTTCAAGGACCTCGAGTCCAAGACCGAGATGTTCGAGACCGGCATCAAGGTCATCGACCTCCTCACCCCGTACGTCCAGGGTGGCAAGATCGGTCTGTTCGGTGGTGCCGGTGTCGGCAAGACCGTTCTGATCCAGGAGATGATCTACCGCGTCGCCGAGAACTTCGGTGGTGTGTCGGTGTTCGCCGGTGTCGGCGAGCGCACCCGTGAGGGCAACGACCTCATCGACGAGATGGTCGACTCGGGCGTTCTGGACAAGACCGCGCTGGTCTTCGGCCAGATGGACGAGCCGCCGGGCACCCGTCTGCGGGTCGCGCTGTCCGCGCTGACCATGGCGGAGTACTTCCGTGACGTCGAGAAGCAGGACGTGCTCCTCTTCATCGACAACATCTTCCGGTTCACCCAGGCCGGTTCCGAGGTGTCGACCCTGCTCGGCCGCATGCCCTCCGCGGTGGGCTACCAGCCGAACCTGGCCGACGAGATGGGCCTCCTGCAGGAGCGCATCACCTCGACCCGCGGTCACTCGATCACCTCGATGCAGGCGATCTACGTCCCCGCGGACGACCTGACCGACCCGGCCCCGGCCACCACCTTCGCCCACCTGGACGCGACCACCGTTCTGTCGCGCCCGATCTCGGAGAAGGGCATCTACCCGGCCGTCGACCCGCTGGACTCCACGTCCCGCATCCTCGACCCGCGGTACATCGCGCAGACCCACTACGACACGGCCGTCCGTATCAAGGGGATCCTGCAGAAGTACAAGGACCTCCAGGACATCATCGCGATCCTCGGTATCGACGAGCTGTCCGAAGAGGACAAGATCACGGTGCACCGTGCGCGTCGCATCGAGCGCTTCCTCTCGCAGAACACCTACGTGGCGAAGCAGTTCACCGGTGTCGAGGGCTCGACCGTGCCGCTGTCGGAGACCATCGAGGCCTTCAACGCGATCGCGGACGGCAAGTACGACTCCGTCCCGGAGCAGGCCTTCTTCATGTGCGGTGGCATCGAGGACCTCGAGAAGAACGCCGCCGAGCTGGCGAAGAAGTAATCGCGGCCGGTAGCAGCTGAGTGACCGTGAGGGGTGGCCCCCGAGCCTGGGGTCCACCCCTCGCGTCGCATCGGCTGTGATTCCGGTCAAATCCGTGCCGCCGGTTTCATGCCGGGGGCGCGGGGCCGTTATTCTTACCGAAACTCCCGAGTAATCGGGCGTTGCATGAGCCTAGGAGCCCACGTTGGCTGAGCTGCACGTCGAGCTGGTCGCAGCCGACCGCAAGGTGTGGTCCGGTGCGGCCACCATCGTCGTCGCCCGTACGGCCTCCGGTGACACCGGCATCATGCCGGGCCACACCCCGGTGCTGAGCGTGCTGGAGACCGGCCCGGTCACCATCCGCACGGTGGACGGCGGGACCGTGATCGCCGCTGTGCACGGCGGCTTCATCTCCTTCGCCGACAACAAGCTGTCTCTGCTCGCGGAGATCGCCGAGCTGGCGGACGAGATCGACGTCGCGCGTGCCGAGCGCGCACTGGAGAAGGCCAAGTCGGACCTGGACGAGCACGCCGAGCGGCGCGCCGAGGTGCGTCTGTTCGCGGCGCGCGGCCTCAAGGTCCACGCCTGAGTGTGCCGGACCCCGGCTTAGCGGGGTCGACCGACGGTCCCGGGGACGCGCGAGCGTGACCCCGGGACTGTCGTCGTAGTTGGTAGGTCAGCGCGGTCGCTTCATACGACCGTAACGGGGAACGCGGGTAGCGAGGAGGTAGGTGAGCATGGTCCTCGCGCTTGTGGTGTGTGCGGCGGTCGTGGCGCTGGGAGTGATCGGCCTGATGGCCTTCGCCGTCCGCCGCCGCCTGATCCAGCGGGTCGGCGGCACGTTCGACTGCAGCTACCGGCTCAAAATGCCCGCCGACGCCTCGACGCAGCCCGACCTCGACGAGAACGGCAAACCCACCTCAGCCCCGGTCCCCCCGACCGACGGCAAGGGGTGGGTTTTTGGTATCGGCCGGTACAGCGGCGATTCGATCGAATGGTTCCGGGTCTTCTCGTACGCCCCGCGCCCGCGCAAGGTGCTGCCGCGCCGGGAGATCGAGGTGCTCGGCCGGCGCTACCCGGAGGGCCAGGAGGAGCTGGCGCTGCTCTCCGGCTCGGTGGTGCTGCGCTGCCTGCACAACGGGGCGCCGCTGGAGTTGGCGATGAGCGAGGACGCGCTCACCGGCTTCCTGGCCTGGCTGGAGGCCGCCCCGCCCGGCCAGAGGGTTAACGTCGCCTAACCCGTCGGGCTAGGGTGGCCGCATGGTCAATCTGACGCGCATCTACACCCGTACCGGGGACGACGGCACCACCGCGCTCGGCGACATGAGCAGGACCACCAAGACCGACCCGCGGCTGATGGCGTACGCCGACGCCAACGAGGCGAACGCGGCGATCGGGGTGGCGCTGGCGGCCGGTGCGCTGGCCGAGGACGTGGTGGCCGTGCTCACCCGGGTCCAGAA
Source organism: Kitasatospora sp. NPDC056531 (assembly GCF_042794375.1). Taxonomy (NCBI): domain Bacteria; kingdom Bacillati; phylum Actinomycetota; class Actinomycetes; order Kitasatosporales; family Streptomycetaceae; genus Kitasatospora; species Kitasatospora sp. NPDC056531. The sequence goes on from NZ_JBHTTU010000016.1 coordinate 63,402, forward strand.
CGACCTGTTCGACGTCGGCGCGGACCTGTCCACCCCCGTGGTCGAGGACCCGAAGTACCCGCCGCTGCGGGTGCTGCAGTCCTACATCGACCGGCTGGAGGGGGACTGCGACCACTACCTGGCCCAGGTGGAGAAGCTGCGCAGCTTCATCCTGCCCGGCGGCACGCCCGGCGCGGCCCACCTGCACCTGGCCTGCACGGTGGTGCGGCGGGCCGAGCGCTCCACCTGGGCGGCGATCGCGGAGTACGGGGACTCGGTCAACCCGCTGACCGCGAAGTACCTCAACCGGCTCTCCGACCTGCTGTTCATCCTGGCCCGGGTGGCCAACAAGGAGCGCGGCGACGTGCTCTGGGTGCCGGGGGAGAACCGCTAGCCCCGTTCGGCCGGGGTCTGCTCCACCACGACCCGGCCGTTCTCGACCCGCACGCCGGCCGGCGGCTCCTTGGGCCAGATCGAGTAGCAGCCGGCCACGATCACGTTCACGACTGCCGCGATGCCCAGCTTCCAGTACCACTGGCCGAAGGTGCCGAAGTGGGCGGAGCCCGCGGAGAGCGGGACGAGCAGGGTGATCAGGCCCAGGGTGATCACGGCGGACACGACGGTGCGGCCGGCCACCTGCCACTCGTACCTGGTCCGCTCCGGGCCGTACTTCGGCGAGGGCAGCGGCTTGGGGCCGCCGGCGAAGCGGTGCAGGAAATGCCGGTCGGCCCAGCGGACCAGCGAGGGGCCGTAGCCGACCGAGAAGCCGGCGTAGCTCGCGGCGAGGGCGTGCATCCAGCCCGCCTCGGCGCCCCCGCGCAGGTTGAGCACGGTGAGCGCGTACAGGGTGAGGTCCACCACCGGCAGGCCGATCAGCAGTGCGGTGCTGGTGCGGCGCCAGCGCAGCAGGTAGCGGGCGGAGAGCGCGAGGCCGAGCACGATCCACCAGGAGATCTCGGCCGCGACGATGAGGGTGACGATCACGTTCTGCTCCCGGTCGTATCGGCGTTGTCTCCAGCCTCGTGCGCGGGCGCGGTCGTGTCGTCGTCGCGCGGTGCCGTCCGGGGCTGCATCTTTCGATGTAGCGGCCTCCTCCGTGGACGGGAGCCGGTGCGGGGGCCGGGGATGGTGAGATGGGGGTGTGCTCGTACCGTCCGTCCCCCCGCGCCGGCTGGACCGGCTGATCGCCCTGGCCGGGCTGCTCGGCGGCGCGCTGCTGGTCGTCTTCAGGGTGTACGACCGGCCCGAGCGCAATCCGCTCTGGTTGGTGCTGCTGACGTTGGTGGTGACGGCCGGGCTGGAGCTGGTCCGGCGGACCCGGCCGGTGCTCGCGGTGACGGTGGGCGGGCTGGCCTGCGCGCTGTGCCTGCTCACCGGCAGTCTGCTGGCGACGCTGATCATGTACACCGATCTGCTGTACGCGGCGGTGGTCTACGGCACCCGGCGGATGTCGAAGGTGCTGCACCTGACCAACGGGTCCACCGTGCTGGTGCTCTCCGGCCTCGCGCTGTACTACGGGGGTACCTCGGCCGGGCTGCTGATCGTGGTGGTCAGCTCGCTGCTCTTCCTGGCGCCGGTGTGGACGGGCGACGTGGTGCGCAAGCACCGGCGGGAGGCGGAGACCGAGCGGCTGCGGGCCGAACAGACCGCGCTGCTCTCGGAGATGGACCGGCGCGAGGCGGTCGGCGCCGAACGGGCGAGGATGGCGCGGGAGTTGCACGACGTGGTGGCCAACCACCTGTCGGCGATCGCGATCCACGCCACCGGCGCGCAGTCGGTGGCCAGACGGCGACAACTGGCCGAGGACGATCCGCTGGTGGAGGTGCTGGCCGTGATCCGGGAGAACAGCGTCCAAGGATTGGCCGAAATGCGTCGCATGATCGGACTGCTCCGGGACAGCGGCGGGGGAGAGGCCGACGAGTCCTACGCGGCGCCCGACCTGGCCGCGGTGGACGCCCTGCTGACGAAGGCCCGTGCGGCCGGGCAGGACGTGGGGCTGGAGTTCGAGCTGACCGAGGACGGCGAGCGCGGCGCGGTCCCGGTGCCGGTCGGGTTGGCCGCGTACCGGATCGTCCAGGAGTCGCTGACCAACGTGCTCAAGCACGCCGGGCCCGGGCTGGTCACCCTGCGGCTGGAGTTCGGGCCCGAGGAGCTGCGGATCGCCGTCGACAGCCCGTACCGGGGCGGGCCGGGCCGCGAACTGCCGGGCGCCCGGGCGGGACTGGTGGGCATGGCGGAGCGGGCCGGGCTGCTCGGCGGCAGCTTCGAGGCCGGGCCGCGGGACGGTGGGTGGAGCGTGCGCGCGGTGCTGCCGCGCGGCGGGGAGAGCGAGGGACGGGCATGACGATCCGGGTGCTGGTGGCCGAGGACCAGGCGGCGGTACGGGCCGCGCTGGTGATGATCCTGCGGGCCGAGCCCGGGTTCGAGGTGGTCGGGCAGGCCGCCGACGGCGAGGAGGCCGTCCGGCTGGCGCTGGAGCTGCGGCCGGACGTGGTCCTGATGGACGTGCAGATGCCCCGGCTGGACGGCGTCTCGGCGACCCGGCAGGTGGTCGCCGCCGGGGCCGCCCAGGTGCTCGTGCTGACCACCTTCGACCTGGACGAGTACGTCTACGGCGCGCTGCGGGCCGGCGCGGCCGGGTTCCTGCTCAAGGACCTGGAGGCGGACACCCTGATCGAGGGCATCCGCACGGTGGCCCGCGGGGACGGCATGCTGGCGCCCTCGGTGACCAGGCGGCTGATCGGTGTCTTCGCCCGCCCGGAGCGGCAGGTCGGGCCCGAGGCGAGGGCGGCGGTGGCCGGGCTGACCGCCCGCGAGCGGGAGGTGCTGGCCTGCATCGGGGTGGGGCTGTCCAACGGGGAGATCGCGAGCCGGCTGGAGATGGCGGAGGCGACCACCAAGACCCACGTCAGCCGGATCCTGGCGAAGCTGCGGCTGCGCAGCCGGGTGCAGGCCGCGATCCTGGCCCAGGATCTCGGTCTGACCATCTGACCGTCTGAACCGTCTGAACCGTTTGACCGGCGTCCTGAGCGACTGACCAGGTCGGTTGCAGATCACACTCTCGATTGCTATTGCACGGGCGATTCGGGCACTAGAGTCCCGGAATTGAGCGATGCGGCTCTCTCGGGCGGCGACCCTTGCCCTGAGCCGCCTTAGGGCCCGCCCGCGAGGCGGCGACGGCATCGGGAGACCCAGCCATGAGCAATGCGTCCAGCAAGCAGATCGCCGTGATCGGTGCCGGCCTGATGGGCGCCGGCATCGCCCAGGTGTCCGCGCAGGCGGGCCACCCGGTGGTGCTGCGGGACGTCACCGAGGAGGCGCTGCAGCGCGGTCTCGCCGGCATCCGCGCCTCGTACGAGAAGTTCGTCGCCAAGGGCAAGCTGAGCGCCGAGGACGCCGAGGCCGCGCTGGGCCGGATCACCACCACCACCGACCTGGGGGCCGTCGCCGAGGCCGACATCGTGGTCGAGGCCGTGTTCGAGCAACTGGACGTCAAGGAGGCCGTCTTCCGCGAGCTGGACAGGCTCGCCAAGGACGGCGCCGTGCTGGCCTCCAACACCTCCGCCATCCCGATCACCCGGATCGCCGCCGCCACCGAGCGCCCGGAGTCGGTCGTCGGGGTGCACTTCTTCTCGCCGGTCCCGATGATGAAGCTGGTCGAGCTGGTCCGCGGCTACAAGACCAGCGACGAGACGCTGGCCGTCGCCCGCGCCTACGCCGAGGGCGTCGGCAAGGAGGTCGTGGTGGTCAACCGCGACGTGGCCGGCTTCATCACCACCCGCCTGATCACCGCGCTGGTCGTCGAGGCCGCCAAGCTGTACGAGTCGGGCGTGGCCACCGCCGAGGACATCGACACCGCCTGCCGGCTCGGCTTCGGCCACGCGATGGGCCCGTTGCAGACCGCCGACCTGACCGGCGTGGACATCCTGCTGCACGCCGCCCGCAACATCTACACCGAGACCCAGGACGAGAAGTTCGCCGCCCCGGAGATCATGGCCCGCATGGTCACCGCCGGCGACCTCGGCCGCAAGAGCGGCCGCGGCTTCTACCCGCACGAAGGCAAGTGAGCCGACAAGGCTGAACGACCTGGCGGGCCGTGCGATCGGAGCATCGTACGGCCCGCGGTGCCGGGGGGGTGAGTTTCCTCACGCCGGGTGCCGCAGACGGGTGATTTGGGCGGTAATCGAGCGTAAGTGTGGAGAGTTCCTGCGTATATTCCCTCGGGCGAGTGAAATTGCTTCAGATCAGGGCGGAAACCAGCAACCTGCGGCGTTGCTCCACCGTCAGATGAGGGAACCCGGCATTCCGACCGGGGCCGGGTGCGAGTCGAGCCGTCACCGGCGTTCCGCCCGGGAAGTCCCACCCCGATTCAGGGGCCACCCCGCTGCCGAGCCCGTCGCGGCCGGGGCGGGCCAACCCGACCAGGCCACCCAGGCGAAGGAGGAGAGCATGCGCATCACCGGCGACCACACGGCGCTGGCCATCGAAGGCCGCCTCGACGTGCGCACCGCCGCCGACGCGCGGGCCCGGCTGCACCAGGCCGTGGACGGCGGCCTCGGCGACCTCGTGCTCGACCTCGGTCGGCTGGAGTTCTGGGACGCCACCGGCCTCGGCGTGATCATGGGCACCCACCGGCGGGCCGGCCGGATCGGCCGCCGGCTCGTGCTGCGCTCCGTCCCCGCACAGCTCCAGCGGCTCCTGGTGGCGACCAAGCTGCACCGCATCCTGGCCGTCGACGGCGGTGTCGCCGAGGCGCACGTCCTCTAGCCGCCGCAGCTGCCCGTACCTTTCCCGCACCGGACCGCACTGCGCGGGCGGGCCCGGATGTGCGAGAGTCTGCCCGTCAGAAGACGGTCGCCCGGGGCCCGCCCGCGGCCGTGACCGAGACGTGTGCCGCCCGGCGCGGGACGCCGGCGGCCGAGCACGATGCGGAGCAGAACGTGGCACAGCCAACCGGGGAGTTCCGGCAGGAGGCCGTCCGCACCCGCGGTGGGGAGCTGGTCTCCGGCGGCCTGCTGGTCGGGGTCGGAGCCCCGGACGGCTCCGAGGCCAGGCCCTGCCCGGAGGAGTGGCGTCCCCGCCCGCGCCGGATCGAGCGCAGCGAGCCCGCCCGCGGCCCGGTCGGCGGTGTCGGCCGCGCCGTCGGCCCGCTCGCCCTCGGCGCCGGGCCCACCGACCTGCCGCTGCTCGACCGCGAGGCCGACATCGCCGAACTGCTCGGCCTGCTCGCCGAGGGCCGCTCGATACGTCTGGTCGGCCAGGCCGGCTCGGGCCGCAGCACCCTGCTGTCGGCCGTCGCCGAGGCCGCGGCCGACCTCGTCCCCGGCGGCGTCGTCCAGCTGTGCGGACACCGCCGTACCGCCGCCGACCTGCTCCAGGAGCTCTTCGCGGCCACCCACCACGCCCCCGGCCACCGGCCCGACCCCGGCCAGCTGGCCGCCCACCTCGGCGGGATCCGCGCCGTCGTCGTGATCGACGAGACCGAGCCGACCGGCGCCGAGCTGGAGGAGCTGCTCGCCGCCGCCCCCGGCTGCGCCTTCCTGATCTCGGCCGCCCCGGACAGCCCGCCGCTGCCGGGCGACTCCCGCATGCGGGACCACGCCGTCGGCGGGCTCTCCCGCTCCGCCTGCCTCACCCTCGCCGCCCGGCTCGCCGGGCGGCCCCTGGACGTGGCCGAGAAGGCCTGGGCGGTCGACCTCTGGTTCGAGTCCGAGGGCCTGCCGCTGCGCTTCGTGCAGGCCGCCGCGCTGCTGCGCCAGCGGGACGTCTCGGTGGACGCGCTGGTGGCCGCCGAGGACGACCGGCTGGACGTCTTCGGCGCGGTCGACGAGCCCGTCCGCGACCCCGACCCGGCGGTGCGCGAGAACGCGCTGCGCCGCACCGTCCCGCTGCCCTCGGTCGCCGAGACCGCCTCGCCCGCCGTCCGGCTCGCCGAGGGCCTGAGCGAGCCCGCGCAGGCCGTGCTGCGGCTCGCCGTGGCGCTCGGCGGCGAGTGCCCCACCGCGCCGCACCTGCCCGCGCTGATCGACGTCGGCCAGGGCGAGAGCGCGCTGGCCGAACTCGCCGACGCCGGGCTGGCGGTGTCCATCGGCGGGCACCACCGGCTCACCGCCGGGGCGCTGGAGCTGCTCGCCCCGCACTGGCCGGCCCGCGGCTGCGTGGACGGCGCCGCCCAGCACTTCGCCTGGTGGGTCGGGCACAGCTCGGTCTCGCTGGAGCAGATCGCCGCCGAGGCCGAGGTGGTCGTCGGCGTGCTGCTGGCCGACCGGGGCTCCGGCCGGCACGAGGCGGTGGTCCGGCTGGCCCGGGCGGCGGCGCCCGCGCTGGCGCTGGCGCTGCGCTGGGGCGCCTGGGAGCGGGTGCTGCAGCTGGGCCTGGAGGCGGCCCGGCGCACCGGCGCGACGGTCGACCAGGCCTGGTTCCACCACGAGCTGGGCGTGTACGCGATCTGCGTCCAGCAGCCGTCCCGGGCGATCGCCGAGCTGGAGACCGCGCTCACCCTGCGGGCCTCCGCCGGGGAGCAGCGCGGGGTCGCCGCGGCGGGCCGGATGCTCGACCTGCTGCGCGCCGACGGCCGGCAGCTGCCCGCCGCCGCGGTCGCGGCGGCTCCGGGCCGCGGGCCGGTGATCCGCAAGATCGCCGCCCGGGTGCCGGCCGGCCTGAAGGCCCGGGCCGGGAAGCGGCGCCGGGTGGTGGTGGCCTCCGCGGCCGTGCTCACCTTCGGGGTGCTCGGCACGGCGGTGGCGATGAGCGTCACCGGGCCCGAGGAGCACAAGGGGAACGACCCGCACGGGCGGTTGGACGACGTCGGCGACACCACCAACGCGCCGATGCCGGTGCCGTCCGCCAGCAGCAGCCCGGGGACGGCCGGTACGGGCGGGACCGGGCCGGGCAGCCCGGCGGCGACGGCCACCAGCCCGGAGCCCTCGGCCAGCGGCAGCGCGTCGCACTCGCCGAGCGCCTCGCCGACCAGGAAGCCGAGCTCCTCGCCGGGGGCCACCGGCTCGGACGCCCCGCGGCAGCCGCAACCGCAGCAGCCCGCACCGGGGCAGCCGCAGCCGCCGGTGCAGCCGCAGCCACCTCAGCCGCCGGCGCCGCAGCCCTCGCAGCAGGTGCCGAGCCACACGGCTACGGCGACGCCGACCGGCCCGAACACGTCACCGACGTCGACGGCACCGTCCGCATCGCCGACGGCGCCGTCCGGGACGGGCTCCCCGAGCGCGCCGGCGGGCTGAGCGATCAGAACAGCTTGAGCTTGTCGTCGTCGATGCCGCGCAGCTCGTCGTAGTCCAGCACCACGCAGCCGATGCCCCGGTCGGTGGCCAGGACGCGGGCCTGGGGCTTGATCTCCTGCGCGGCGAAGACGCCCTTGACCGGGGCCAACAGCGGGTCCCGGTTGAGGAGTTCGAGGTAGCGGGTGAGCTGTTCGACGCCGTCGATCTCGCCGCGGCGCTTGATCTCGACGGCCACCGTGGCGCCGTCGGCGTCGCGGCAGAGGATGTCGACCGGGCCGATCGCGGTCGGGTACTCGCGGCGGATCAGCGACCAGCCGGTGCCGAGCACCTCCATCCGGTCCGCGAGCAGCTCCTGGAGGTGTGCCTCGACACCGTCCTTGATCAGGCCCGGGTCCACCCCTAGCTCGTGGGATGAGTCGTGCAGCACCTCCTCCAGCGTGATGATGAGCTTCTCGCCGGCCTTGTTCTCCACCGTCCAGACCCCGTCGGTCTCCTTGAGGGCGCACGGCGGGGACATCCAGTTGAGCGGCTTGTAGGCGCGGTCGTCGGCGTGGATGCTGACGCTGCCGTCGGCCTTGACCAGGATGAGCCTGGTGGCGGAGGGCAGATGGGCGGAGAGCCGACCGGCATAGTCGACTGAGCAGCGGGCAATTACGAGACGCACGGTCGACCACGCTAGCCCACCGGGGCCAGTTGATGCGATTCCGCGACGACCGGGTGAAGAAACCGCGAACCCCGCGAACATGGAGGTTCGGCAGTCCCGCCACCGTCCGTCGCGCTCTGGCGCCCACGACATCAGGTCGCTACGGTGTGTGACGGCATGGCTGCGGGGTCGCTGTCAACGGGCATGGAGACTTCAGATGAACGATCCGACAGGATCTGGCCATTCTGGTGCACCGCCGCGCATTTCCGGAGCAATCCCAAGGAACGACCAGCCTGCTCCGCCGTTGACTGCCACGCTGTTCTGACGCGGTCGGTGTCCGGGACGTCACGTCCCGTGGCGCCTCCGCCTTCGCAACGGGTGCCGGAAACGCCCGTCCCACGGTGTTCCGGACATCACGTGCGATTTCGCCCACCCTCACTGTGGGCTTGGACCACGCATGACCACCCGGGCGCCGCGCGGGTGGACCGTGAGAGGAGAATCCATGTCGCTCGACGTCTCACCGGCCCTGCTGGAGAAGGCTGAGCGGGGCGAGGTCGACGAGCGGGAATTCGTCGACTGCGTCCGCGTCTCGCTGCCGTACGCCTGGGACCTGATCAGCTCGCTGGTTGCCCAGGCGAAGGTCGACGGCACCGACTTCGCCGACAACCAGGTACCGCCGCCCAGCGAGCAGGCCCGCGGCCAGCTGCTGCGCGCCCTGGCCAGCGATGCCATCCGGGGCGCCCTGCAGCGCCACTTCGGGGTGCGGCTGGCGTTCCAGAACTGTCACCGGGTGGCGGTGTTCCTGCCGTCGGGGGCCAACGAGGCGCGCTACGACCGCTTCACCTCCGTCCGGGAGCAGCTGCTCAACCAGTCCGAGGAGCTGCGGGACTGCTGAGCCCGGCGGTGCCGGCCGCCCCCGTCCCCCGGTGCGGGGGGAGGGGCGGCGGCCGCGCCCGGTCTCAGGCGAGCTGCGGCAGCACCTCGGAGCCGAGCCGGGCGATGTTGTGCAGGGTCGCCTCGCGGTCGCCGCTGCCCTCCGCGAGCAGGGCGAACCGCCGGACGCCGGTGCGCTCGGCGGTGGCCAGCAGCCGGTCGGCGCACTGCTTCGGGGTGCCCACCGCGTGCAGGTCGCAAAGGAGTTCGGTGTACTGGTGCGGGTCGCGCATCTTCCGCTCGCGGCCGTCCACGGTGCGGTGCGCGCCCAGCCCGTACTCGAACCAGCCGGGCATCGCGTTCAGCAGGGTGGCCCGGGCCTGCGAGGCGCGGTCGTCCACCTGGGCCACCCCGGCCGCGACGTGCTGGCGGCTGATCCGGCGCAGCTGCTCCTCGCCGCGCCCGGCGGCCAGCCAGGCGGCGCGGTAGAGCTCCAGCATCCGCAGCTTGTCGTCGTCGCCGGAGTGCATGCCGAGCAGCATCGGCAGGCCGCGCTCGGCGGCCAGCCGGACCCCGCCCGGCGAGGTGCAGGCGACCACCACCGGGGGGCCGGCCACCGGCCGTCCGGCGGCGGTGAGCTCCGCCCCGAGCCCGTCGGTGTCGTGGCGCTGACGCGGGAAGCGCACCGGGCCGGAGGGCTCGTCCAGGCCGAGCCAGCTGCCCAGGCCCGGGCGCCGCAGCGACTCGGTGGCCTGCGGCACCACCGGCACCTCGGGGAAGGAGAACTGCGGGCCGTCCGCGCCCACCCGGGAGCCGCGCAGCCAGCGCAGCAACAGGTCCAGCCGCTCCGGGAAGCCGTTCTCGAAGGCGTCCACGCCGCTGCCGAAGACGTCCAGGTCGATCCACGGCCCGCCGCGGCCGACCCCGAGCGTGAAGCGCCCGCCGGAGGTGAGGTGCAGCAGCGCGGCCTGCTCGCCGAGCGCCACCGGGTGGCTGGTGGAGAGCACGCTGACGGCGGTGCCGACGCCGATCCGGCGGGTGCGGCCGAGCAGCAGCGCGGCCAGTGTCGCGGCGTTCGGGCAGACCCCGTACGGGACGAAGTGGTGCTCGGCCAGCCAGACGCTGTCCAGGCCCGCGCGTTCGGCCTCGACGGCGGCCCGGACGGTGCGCTCCAGCGCCTCGCCGTGGGTCTGCCCGGGGAACTGCGCGGACAGCAGGAACGCGCCGACCCGGACCGGGGCGGTGTCCGGCGGCAGCGCGCCGGTGCGCTGCGCGGCGGTCAGCGGCTCGCCCGCGACGGCGGTCAGCGGTGGCACGGTGGTCAGCACCGGGCCCGGGGCGGGCGGACGGACGCCGACGGGCCGACGGGTCTCGGCGCGGGGGCTGGTCTTGGTCATCGGGGGCCTCCTCGGGTGCACGCAGGGTCTGCGAGCCCCGCCTGTTCCCTTCGTGGGTATCCGATGTCATGTGCCAATGGCACGCGGAACCCTGAATTTCGCCGGTGGTCGGGTGGATCTCGGTAAAAACGCCGGACCGCCGGCCGCACCCGTGATAGGGGCCGTTCAAAGGGGTCGGGAGCCACAGGGCCTGTCTCCCGGGCCCCTGCCGGGCCCGGGAGGCAGGCCATAGGCTGGAACGACTTCGAGCCCCCGGAAGAGAGGCAGTCCGCCGTGCCCCGCCGCAACCGGATCAAGATCGCCGCCCCCCGCGAGAGCGCCGAACCGGCCGCCCCGCGCGGCGGATCGCTGCGCCGTACCGAGCACTACCAGGGCGACGACTGGGTGGTCCAGACGGTCGCCGGCACCTCGGGCCGGTACTACCGCTGCCCGGGCTGCGACCAGGAGATCCCGTCCGGGGTGGGCCACGTGGTGGCCTGGCCGATGCACGGCGCCGGGGTGGACGACCGGCGGCACTGGCACCGCGCGTGCTGGGAGGCGCGTGAGCGCCGGGCCTCCAACATCCTGCGGGGCCGCGGCGCGCCGCGCTACTGACCACCCCCCGGGGTGCCGAACTCCCTCACGCGTCGCGGTTCTTGAGCACCAGCGCGCCGCAGACCAGGGCCGCGGCGGTCCAGGCCAGGCAGATCGCGAAGCCCGCCCACGGCCCGTACGGCTGGCCGTTCTGCTCGTACACCAGCAGCATCCGCGAGCCCGCGTAGTCCGGGAAGTAGTGGGCCAGGGTCTTGACCTTCGGTACCGCCGAGAGGATCGGCGAGAGCAGGAAGAAGAACGGCACCAGCACGCCGAGGGCGAGCGTCTGGTTGTGCAGCATGGCGGTGACGCCGGCCGAGAACAGGCAGAGCATCGTCAGGTACAGCGCGGCGCCGAACACCGCGCGCAGCACGTGCGGCTCGCCGAGGGTGGTGGAGTGCGTGCCGAGCAGCGACTGACCGACGAAGAAGGTGACGAAGGCGGTCACCAGCGAGACCGTCAGGGCCAGCGCGCCGAGCACCATCGCCTTGCCGGTGAGCAGGGTGCCGCGCTGCGGGACGGCGGCCAGGGTGACCCGGATCATGCCGCTGCTGTACTCGTTGCCGATCGCCAGCACGCCGAAGACGATGATGGCCAGCTCGCCGAGCATGATGCCGGAGAAGGCCGTCCCGGTGGCGTCGAACGTGGCCTGCTCGTGGCGCCGGAACTCGGTGAAGTTGCTGTTGGTGAGCAGGGAGAGCAGCGCGCCGATGCCCACGGTGACCACGAAGGTCAGCGCGAGGGTCCAGACGGTGGAGCGGACGCTGCGGATCTTCGTCCACTCGGAGCGCAGGATCGCCGGGAAGGACGTCATCTCAGTTCTCCTCCTGCCGCACCACGGCGGCCGGCCGCTTGCCGTCCGCCTTCCAGCCGGCGCCCCAGGGGCCGGGCGCGCCGGCCGCGTCCCGGCCCGGCCCGTCGCCCGCGTGGTACTCCACCGCGTCCGCAGTCATCTGCATGAACGCCTCCTCCAGCGAGGCCTGCTGCGGGCTGAGCTCGTGCAGCACCACGCCGTGCGCCGCGACCAGTTCGCCGAGGTGCGCGATGTCGCCGCCGACCACCTCGTAGGAGCCGTCCGGGCCCGGCTCGTGCCGCAGGCCGGCCGCGGCGAGCACGTCGAGCAGGCGCTCGGGCTGCGGGCTGCGCATCCGTACGGCGGAGCGGGAGTTGCGCCGGATGAACTCCGGCATCGGCAGGTCGGCGAGCAGCCGGCCCCTGCCGATGACCACCAGGTGGTCGGCGGTGACGGCCATCTCGCTCATCAGGTGGGAGGAGACGAAGACCGTGCGGCCCTCGCCGGCCAGGCGCTTCATCAGGTTGCGGATCCAGAGGATGCCCTCCGGGTCCAGGCCGTTGACCGGTTCGTCGAACATGACGATCTCCGGGTCGCCGAGCAGGGCGGAGGCGATGCCCAGGCGCTGGCCCATGCCGAGCGAGAAGCCGCGGGCCCGCTTGCGGGCGACCGGGGTGAGGCCGACCAGGGCGAGCACCTCGTTCACCCGGCGCTCGGGGATCCGGTTGCTCTGGGCGAGCCAGAGCAGGTGGTCGCGGGCGGTGCGGCCGGGGTGGACGGCCTTGGCCTCCAGCAGCGCGCCGATGTACTTGAGCGGCTCGCTGAGCTGCCCGTAGCGCCTGCCGTCGATGGTGACCCGGCCGCTGGTCGGGCGGTCGAGGTCGAGGATCATGCGCATGGTGGTGGACTTGCCGGCGCCGTTGGGGCCGAGGAAGCCGGTGACCACCCCCCGGGGGACCTGGAAGCTGAGCCGGTCCACCGCGAGCGTCTTGCCGTAACGCTTCGTCAGGTCGTGCAACTCGATCATTCGCGCTCCCTTACTCCTTGTCAGGCTAGGACAAAGCGGATAACGCGGCCCGCTGAGTGGGCCCGCCGGGCGCACCGGAATACGGTGGGCGCATGAGCCAGCGAAGCGAGCGAATCAACGAGGTGGGCGCGTGAGTCGGCCCCCCTCCGCAGTGTCGGTCCGCGAGAGCGGAACCGGAACCCCTCTCGTGCTGCTGCACGCCTTTCCGTTGAACGCCTCGATGTGGTCCACCCAGCTGGACGCGCTGCCCGGCCTGACCGGGGACGAGGTCCGGGTGCTCGCCCCCGATCAGCGGGGTTTCGGCGGTACCGAACTGGGCTCCGACGAACCCTCGCTGGACCTGGTCGCCGACGACCTCGCGCTGCTGCTGGACGCGGCCGGGATCGACCGCGCGGTGGTCGGCGGGCTCTCCATGGGCGGCTACGTGGCACTGGCCTTCGCCCGCCGCCACCCGGACCGGCTGGCCGGGCTGCTGCTGGCCAACACCCGCGCCACCGCCGACACCGACGCCGCCCGGGCCAACCGGGAGCGGATCGCCGCCGCCGTCACCGCCCGGAACAGCGTCCAGCTGCTGCTGGAGGAGAACGTGGCGGCCGGGCAGCTCGGGCCCGACTCGCAGCACCTGGTGGAGCGGGTCCAGGCGATGGTCGCCGCCGCGCCGCCGGCCTCCGTCGCCTGGGCTCAGCGGGCCATGGCGGCCCGCCCGGACTCCCTGGCGGTCCTGGCAGGGCTGCGGGTGCCGCTCTCGGTCGTCGCGGGCGCCCTGGACGCCCTGGTGGCCCCGGACGAGGCCGAACGGATGCTGCAGGTCCGCCCGGACGCCGAGCTGACCGTCGTCCCCGGGGTGGGCCATCTGAGCGCCCTGGAGGCGCCCGGGGCGTTCGACGCCGCCGTCCGCCGGCTGCTCGCCCGGGTGGCCGCCGGATGACCCCTGACGCGGCGGGCTGGGACTTCTCCGCATTGGAGGTGACCGGCCGGATGCCGGTGACCAACCGCGGCGAGGGGCTGCTCGAACTCACCCTGGAACCGCTCGGCGAGGACTACTGGCTGCGCCCGGGGGAGACCTTCATCGTCACCTCGTACGGCGACTACGGGCCCGGGCACCCGTTCGAGGTGCAGTACTGGCCCGACTCGGTGTCGGTCTGGTGCACCTCCTGGTTCGGCACCGTCTCGGACGACGAGGGCAACCAGCTCAGCAGCGGGCACCAGCGGCCCGACGGGGCCTACCCGAGGTAGTGACGGCGAGAAAGCCGACAGGCCCTCACCCGCACGGGTGAGGGCCTGCTGCGCGAGTCCGTGCTCGCGGTGTCGCCGGTCGTCAGCGCGACTGCTGGGCGGGCACGCCCATGGTGTCGTCGTTCGGCAGCGAGGCGGCGGCCACGGCCGCGCCGGTCAGCGTCGCCAGCATTTCGCGGACGTTGGTCAGCTGGGCGTTGATGCTGTCGCGACGGTTGGTCAGCGCCGCCAGCTCGCGCTCGGACTCGCTGCGGATGCGGTCCGCCTTGGCGTTGGCGTCCGCCACGATGTCCTCGGACTGGCGCTGGGCCGTCTCGACGGTCTGGCGGGCCCGGCGCTCGGCGTCGGTGCGCAGCTTCTCGGCCTCCAGGCGCAGCTGCTCGGCCCGGTGCTCGATCTCGGCCAGGCGCTTCTCGGCCTTGGCCTGACGGGCGGCCAGGTCGCGCTCGGACTGCTCGCGGCGCTTGGCGAGGTTGGTCTCGAACTCCAGCGCGGCCTGAGCGGCCTTGGTGCGGGTCTCCTCGAAGAGGGCGTCCGCCTCCTCACGCTTGTTCTGGGCGTCCTTGTTGGCCTCGGCGCGCAGCTGGGCGGAGTCGCTCTTGGCCTTGTCGACGATCCGCAGACCCTCGTCCTCCGCCTTGGCCTTGCGGTCCTTGGCGTAGTTCTCAGCCTCGGTGCGGACCTGCTGGGCGGCGGCCTCGGCCAGCTCGCGGTGCTGCTCGGAGGCACGGTGCGCCTCGTCGCGCAGGTCCTTGGCCTCCTCCTCGGCGAGCCGCAGGATCTTCTCGACCCGGGCGCCGAGGCCGGCGTAGGACGGCTCCTGCTCGGCGACCGCCGCCTGGGCGGTCTGGGTCTCCAGGTGGAGCTCCTCGATGCGCTTCTCCAGCGCGCTGATCCGGGTCAAGGCACTGTCACGGTCGGCCACCAGCTTGGTGATCCGCTCGTCGACCTGGGCGCGCTCGTACCCACGGCGCACCAGGTCGAAGCCGTGAGGGGAGTGACTGTCGCTCATGGGACTCTGGGCTTCCTGTCGTCAAACCGCTGAGGTGGTTGAGGGAATCCTGACACGGTACCGGAGTGTCGGCGGCGAAATGCCGTTCTCTCACGGACAATGACCGCCAATGTCCGCTCAATCGGGTGGTGCGTTCTTGGAGCGATTGCCACCCGACCGGGGGGAGCCAACTCCGGCACCGGCCTTGGCGCCCCCGTCCTTCTTGTTGTTGCTTCCCCCGTTGGCCTGGGCGACCGGTGACGGTGCCTCGAAGGCCTCCAGCGCGGACAGTACGTCCTGGACCCTGGAGATCTCGGTGTTGATGTCCTTGCGGCGGCGCACCAGCTCGTCCAGCTCGCGCCGGCCCTCGTCGGTGACCCGCTTGGCCTCCGCCTTCGCCTCGGCGACCAGCCGCTCGGCCTCCGCCTTCGCCAGCTCGATCTGCTCGTCGGCGGTGCGGTCGGCGTCCCGCAGCCGCTTCTCCGCCTCGGCGGCGGCGCCCTCCAGCCGCTCCTCGGCCTCGGTCTCGGCCGACTGCAGCTTGGCCTCGGCCTTCTCGATCAGCGCCTCGGCGCGGTCGGTGGAGTTGGCGAGCTTGGTCTCCGCCTCCTTGAGCAGGCCCTCGGCCTTGCGGACGGCGGAGAGCCGGACCTTGCTGGCCTCCGCGGAGGCCTCCGAGGTCAGCTCGCCGGCCCGCTCCTCGGCGGCCGCGACCAGGGCGGCGGCGCGGTCCTCGGCCTCGGCGACGGTGGTCACCGCCTGCTCCTCGGCCTCGGTCAGCTGCTCCTGGGCGGCCGTCACCAGGGCGTCCACCCGCTCGCCGGCCGACTTCATGGCCGCCGCGTTCTCCTTGCGGGCACGCTCGTGCAGCGCCTCGACCTCGGCGTCGGTGCGCTCGCGCAGCTCCTCCGCGCGCTCGCGGATGGCGGTGGCGTCCCGGCGGGCCTCGGCGAGCAGCACGTCGGCGTCGGAGCGGCCCTTCTCGACCTCGGCCTGACCGGCCGCCTCGCCGGCCGCGACCAGGCGGTCCGCCTCCTTGCGGGCGGCGGCGACCATCGCGTCCGCCTGCTCCTCGGCGGCGGCGGTGGTGGCCAGCGCGGTGGTCTGGGCGTCCTCGCCGAGCGCCTCGGCGTCCGCGAAGGCCTTCTCCAGGACGGACTTGGCCTGGTCGCGGGTGGCCTTGTCGAACTGTTCGGCGGCCTCCCGGGTCTCCGCGTCGTAGGCGTCGGCGCGGGAGTGGGTGGCGCTGTCGTACTCGTCGGCCAGGGAGCGGGTGGCGAGGGCGTACTCCTCGGCCTCCGCGCGCAGCCCGGCGGCCAGCTCCTCGGCGTCGGCGACCGTACGGGCGCCCTGGGCCTCGGCGTCGGCCACCGTCCGGGCGGCCTGCGCGTCGGCGTCCGCGCGCAGCTGCTCGGCGGCCTCCTGGGCGGCGCGCAGCTCGGCCTCGGCGTCGGCGCGCAGCTGCTCGTCGTAGGCCTGGGCCTCGGCGCGGCGGCGGCCCAGGTCGGCCTCGGCGGCCTCGCGCTCGGCGGCGAGCTCCAGCCCGGTCTGCTCGCGCAGGGCGGTGGTCTCGGCCTCGGTGCGGGCGCGCAGGTCGGCGGTGTCCCGGTCGGCCAGCTCGCGCTGCTCGGTGCAGTACTGGTCGGCCGCCTCGCGCTGTTCGGCGGTCTCCCGGTCGGCGAGCGCGCGGACCTCGGCGGCGTAACCGTCGGCCAGGTCGCGCTGCTCGGTGGCGTACTCCTCGGCGGCCTCGCGCTGCTCGGTGGTCTCCCGGTCGGCGAGCGCGCGGGTCTCGGCCGCGTCCTGCTCGGCCCGGTCGCGGGTCTCGGCGGCCTCCTGCTCGGCAGTGGCGCGCAGCGCGGCGATCTGCTCGGCGGCGGCCTCGTGCAGGCCGGCCACCGACTGGCGGACCTCGGCGGCCTCGTCCTCGGCGGCGGCGACCAGCTCGGCGCCCTCGGTCCGGGCGGCGGCGACCGCGTCCTCGCCGTCGGCCACGGCCTTCTCCAGGACGGCGGTGGCCTCGGCGCGGATGCCGTCGGCGGTGGCGCGGGCCTCGGACAGCTCGCGGCCCGCCTCGGCCCGGACCGTCTCGGCCTGCTCGTTGGCCAGCGCCAGTTCGGCGGCGGCCTTCTCGCGGGTGGCCTTGGCGTCCTGGGCGGCCTCGGCCCGGCGCTGCTCGGCGGCGGTACGGGCCTGTTCCAGCAGCTCGTCGGCCTCGGCGCGGCGGTCGGTCGCGAACTGCTCGACCTCGGCGCGCTGCTCGGCGGCGTGCTGCTCGGCCTCGGTGCGGACGCGGTCGGCGTAGGCCTCGGCGCTCTCGCGCTGCTCGGTGGTCTCCTGCTGGGCGAGGGCGCGCAGCTCGGCGGCGGCCTGCTCGGCCTCGGCGCGCTGGGCGGCCGCGTACTGGTCGGCGCCCTCGCGCTGCTCGGCGGCGTACCGCTCGGCGGCCTCGCGCTGCCCGGTCGTCTCGGCGACGGTGCGCTCGGTGAGCTCGGCGGCGTGCTGCTCGGCCTCGGTGCGGACGCGGTCGGCGTAGGCCTCGGCGCTCTCGCGCTGCTCGGTGGTCTGCTGCCGCGCCAGGGAGCGCAGCTCGGCCGTCTCCCGGTCGGCGCTCTCGCGCTGCTGGGCCGCGTACTGGTCGGCGGCCCCGCGGATCTCGGCGACGTGCTGCTCGGCCGCGGCGCGGACCTCGGCGGTCTCCTGAGCGGTGCGCTCGGTGAGCTCGGCGGCGGCCTGCTCGGCCTGCTCGCGGGCGGAGCGGGCGGCGGCCAGCTGCTCGGCGGTCTCCTCGCGCTCGCGCTGCAGCCCGGTGGAGGCGGCCTCGTGCTCGCGCAGGCTCTCCTCGCGCAGCGCTTCGGCGGCGGCCTCGGCCTCGGCCCGGATACGGGCGGCCTCGGTGTCGGCCTCGGTGCGCACCCGCTCGGCGTCGGTGACCGCGGCGCTCCGGACGGCGTTCGCCCCGGCCTGGGCATCGGCGGTCAGCGCCTCCGCGGCGGCGCTCGCCTCGGTGCGCACCCGCTGGTCGAACTCGGTGGCGTCGCGCCGGAGTTCGGCGGTCTCGCGCTCGGCGGCGACCCGGTTCTCGGCGGCCGCGGCCTTGGCGGCGGCCAGGGCGTCCTGGCCCTGCTGCTCGGCGGCCGCGGTGATCTTCTCGGCCTCGGCCCGGGCCCGGGTCAAGGTCTGCTCGGCCCGCCCCTGGGTCTCGGCGGCCTGCTCATGGGCCTGCTCGCGCAGCCGCTCGATCTCCCCGGCGGCGCCGGCGCGCAGCTCGTCCGCGTCGGCCTTGGCCCTGGTGAGCAGTTCCTCGGCGCTCTTCGCCGACTCCTCGATCTGCAGCACCGCCTGGCGGCGGGCCTCGCTGCGGGCCCGGTCGGCCTCGGCGGCGGCCTGGGCGCGCAGCTCCTCGGCCTCGGCCCGCAGCCGGGCCGCCTCGTCCTGCATCTGCTCGATCCGCTCGCGGATCGCGGCGGCGTCGTCCAGGGCGGCGTTCTGGGCCTGCTCGACGGCGGCCTGGGCCTGCTCGCGCAGCCGCTGCGCCTCGGCACGGGCCTCGGCGCGGATCCGCTCGGCCTCGGTGGCGGCCTCGCCGCGGGTGACCTCGGCGTCCTGGTTGGCCTGGCCGAGCACCTCCTCAGCGGTCTTGGCGGCCTTGGCGAGGTGGACGGTGGCGTCCTTGGCGCCGGCCGCCCGGCCCTCCTCCTCGGCCTCGCCGCGCAGTCGCTGGGCGTCGGCCTCGGCCTGCGCCCGCAGCTCGGCCACGTCCCGTTCGGCCTGGGCGCGCAGCTCGGCGATCGCGGCCTCGGCCTCGGCCTTCAGCTGGGCGGCGACCGACTCGGCGGTGGCCCGCAGCCGCTCGCCCTCCTCGGCGGCGGCGGCCTTGGCGGCGTCCGCCTCGGCCTGCCGGGTGGCGGCCACGGCACGAACGGCTTCCGCCTCGGCGCGGATGGCCTCGGACTCCTTGGTGGCCTGGGCGACCAGCCGGGCGATCTCGGCCCGGGCGGTCTGCGAGCGCTGCTCGGTGGCGGCCTCGCCGTCGGCGACCTTGCGCTCGGCGGCGGCCTCGGCGTCGGCCTGGAGCTGCTCGGCGGCCTGCTCGGCCTGGGCGCGCAGCTCGGCGGCCTCCCGGCGGGTGCGCTCGGCCTCGGCGATCGCCTCGGCGCGCAGCCGCTCTATCTCGGCCTTCGCGGCGGCGAGCTGCTGCTCGGCGCGTGCCTGTTCGGCGGTGGCCTGCTCCTTGAGCCGGCCGATCTCGGCGTGGGCGACGGCCAGCTGCTGCTCGGCGGCGACATGGGCGGCGGCCAGCTCCTGCTGGGCCTGGCCACGGGCGGCGTCCACGTCGGCGGCGGCCTGGGCACCGGCCTGCTGGGCCTGCTCGGAGGCGGCGCGCAGCAGGCGCTCGGCGTCGCTCTGGGCGCGCTGCAGGGCGGCCTCGGCGGCGGCCTGGGCCTCGCCGCGGGCGGCGTCCACGTCGGCGGCGGTCTGGGCGCGGGCCTGGTCGGAGAGCGCGGCGGCCTCGGCACGGGCGGCGGCGACCATCCGCTCGGACTCGGCCCGGGCCTCCTGGAGCAGGCGCTGGGCCTCCTGCTCGGAGCCGGTCCGGGTCTGCTCGGCCCAGCCGTTGACGTGCTGCTCGGCGGAGCGGCGCAGCTCGGCGAGCTCGTCCTCCAGCTGGCGGCGGCGGGCGGCGAGCTCGGCCTCCAGCCGGGCGGTGCGCTCGGCGGCCTCGGCCATGATCCGCTGGGTCGCGGCCTGGGAGTCGCGCAGCTGGCGCTCGGCGTCGGCGCGCAGCTGCTGGGCCTGCATCTCGGCGGTGCGGAGCATCTGCTCGGCCTGGCCAGAGACGGCGTCGAAGGCGCGCGGCTGGGCGAGCATGCGACGGGACTCGTGCAGCTTGGCCCGGAGCACCTCCACCTGGTAGGCGAGGTCCTCGGCATGCTCGACTGCTTTGTCCCGCTCCTTCCGAGTCCGACCCATCTCGGCCTCGAACTGGGAGAGGTGATCGTCAACCTCGTAGCGGTCGTTGCCCCGCACTCCGCGGTCCCATCCATCTCCTGGTCGCGTCCTCGACCCGGCCGGTTCCGGGCTCCCGTGTCCGGGGCGCCGGTCCGACTGGTCCTTGCATCCGCTGTCACCGGACGAGCCCCCGCCAAGCCGGGGTCGTCCGCCGCGGTCGTCGGAATCCTCGGTGCGGGAGCGCGGGCGTACCGCGTTCCCCCGTCCGGGTGGACTCCTGGGCGAACTCTTGCCTGTGGAGAATGGTGACAGATCCGTCTTGCGACTGTTCAGCCGTGCCCGCGTACTGGACTCCCCTGCGACGGGCCGACCACCGGAGGGCGGACAGGCCTGTCATCGGCCGTGCCCGTCGCCTCCGTCCCCCGGAGTCTTCGCGCACCTGGGCATTGTAGTGGGAGCGCACTGCGGGGGAATGGCCGCGTGGGGGTTTTCCGACTCTCGGACCAGGTTACTGACGGGTCGCTAGGGTTCGCGGCCGTGGTGCAGCCCCGCGCGGGCGGCGCCGCCGGGGGTTCGAAGCGGCGCCACCAGGGGGTCCGGGCGGCGCCGCCGGGGGTCTCAGTGCCCTTCCTGCGCACCCGGCTCGGCCGAGGTGACCAGCTCGGTCAGCACGCCGCCGCAGTCCTTGGGGTGCAGGAAGGTGATCCGCGAGCCCATCGAGCCGATCCGCGGCTCGTCGTACAGGACCCGGACGCCCTTGCCCCGGATGGCCTCGGCGTCGCCGTCCACGTCGGCGGTGCCGAAGGCGATGTGGTGCACGCCCTCGCCGTTCTTCTCCAGCCACTTGGCCACGGTGGAGTCCGGCCGGGTGGGCTCCAGCAGCTGGAGGTACGAGGCACCGCCGTCGTCCGTCCCGTTGATCCGGAGCATGGCCTCGCGGACGCCCTGCTCCTCGTTGACCTCGCTGTGGAACACCTCGAAGCCGTAGGTGGCGCGGTAGAACTCGACCGTCTTGTCGAGGTCACGGCAGGCGATGCCGATGTGGTCGATACGGGTCAGCACGGCGACCTCCGGGGCCGGTAGGGAAGAAGGTGGCACCCAGTGCAGCGTACGGCCCTTCAGGGGCGCCAGTGCCGGACGTGCGAGCCTGCTCACATGGTGCAGGGTTCACCCGGAGCGCGTTGACACGGTGTTGACTGGATGGTGCCAGTGCGCTCGATCACACCGTCACTCCGGTGACGGGCGGAAAACAGGTCAGTACATTGAGCGCATCCTCACCTGGCCACGACGTGCGAAGGGGCCCGTCCCATGACCAACACCACCTCTGTGATCGTTGCCGGTGCGCGGACCCCGATGGGACGCCTGCTCGGTTCCCTCAAGGGCTTCTCCGGCGCCGAGCTCGGCGGCTTCGCGATCAAGGGCGCGCTGGAGCGGGCCGGGATCACGGGTGAGCAGGTCCAGTACGTGATCATGGGCCAGGTGCTGCAGGCCGGCGCCGGCCAGATCCCCGCCCGCCAGGCCGCCGTCAAGGCCGGCATCCCGATGAACGTCCCGGCGCTGACCATCAACAAGGTCTGCCTCTCCGGCCTGGACGCCATCGCGCTGGCCGACCAGCTGATCCGCGCCGGCGAGTTCGACATCATCGTGGCCGGCGGCCAGGAGTCGATGACCAACGCCCCGCACCTGCTGCCGAAGTCCCGCGAGGGCTTCAAGTACGGCGCGATCGAGATGCTCGACGCGATGGCCTACGACGGCCTGACCGACGCCTACGAGAACATCCCGATGGGCGAGTCCACCGAGAAGCACAACACCCGCCTGGGCATCGCCCGCGAGGTGCAGGACGAGATCGCCGCCGCCTCCCACCAGCGGGCCGCCAAGGCGCAGGCCGACGGCGTCTTCGACGCCGAGATCGTCCCGGTCGCCATCCCGCAGCGCAAGGGCGAGCCGGTGCTGTTCAGCCAGGACGAGGGCATCCGCGCCGACACCACCGTCGAGGGCCTGGCCAAGCTGCGCCCGGCCTTCACCAAGGACGGCACGATCACCGCCGGCACCTCCTCGCAGATCTCCGACGGCGCCGCCGCCGTGGTCGTGATGAGCAAGGCCAAGGCCGAGGAGCTGGGCCTGACCTGGATCGCCGAGATCGGCGCCCACGGCAACGTGGCCGGCCCGGACAACTCGCTGCAGTCGCAGCCGTCCAACGCGATCAAGCACGCGCTGTCGAAGGAGGGTCTGGAGGTCTCGGACCTCGACCTGATCGAGATCAACGAGGCCTTCGCGGCCGTCGCCCACCAGTCGATGAAGGACCTGGGCGTCTCCTCCGACATCGTCAACGTCAACGGCGGCGCGATCGCGCTCGGCCACCCGATCGGCATGTCCGGCGCCCGCGTGGTGCTGGCCCTGGCGCTGGAGCTGCAGCGCCGCGGCGGCGGCGTCGGCGCGGCCGCGCTGTGCGGCGGCGGCGGCCAGGGTGACGCGCTGATCGTGCGCGTGCCGAAGGCCTGATCGCTGACCTGACTTCCGGGGCTGCGGACCGCCACAAGTGGTCCGCAGCCCCTTCGGCATCCGCCGTCTGTCGGCATCTGCGCAAGGAGATCCCCATGATCGATGTCGCCACGCTGGTCGAGCAGGCCCGGGAGGGCCGACCGCGGGCGGTCGCCCGGCTGATCACGCTGGTCGAGAACGCCGCCCCGCAGCTGCGGGAGGCGATGGCCGCGCTCGCGCCGTACACCGGTCAGGCCTACACGGTGGGCCTGACCGGCTCGCCCGGGGTCGGCAAGTCCACCACCACCTCGGCGCTGGTCTCCGCCTACCGGCGGCTCGGCAAGCGGGTCGGGGTGCTGGCCGTCGACCCGTCCTCGCCGTTCTCCGGCGGGGCGCTGCTGGGCGACCGGGTCCGGATGCAGGACCACGCGACCGACCCCGAGGTGTTCATCCGCTCGATGGCCACCCGCGGCCACCTGGGTGGGCTCTCCTGGGCGGCGCCGCAGGCGCTGCGGGTGCTGGACGCGGCCGGCTGCGAGGTGATCCTGGTCGAGACCGTCGGCGTCGGCCAGTCCGAGGTGGAGATCGCCGCCCAGGCCGACACCGCCGTGGTGCTGCTGGCCCCCGGGATGGGCGACGGCATCCAGGCCGCCAAGGCGGGCATCCTGGAGATCGGCGACCTCTTCGTGGTCAACAAGGCCGACCGGGACGGCGCCGACGCCACCGCCCGCGAGCTCAACCACATGCTGGGCCTCGGGGAGGCCCGCGAGGCGGGGGACTGGCGCCCGCCGATCGTCAAGACCGTCGCGGCCCGCGGCGAGGGCGTGGACGAGGTGGTCGAGGCGCTGGAGAAGCACCGGGCCTGGCTGGAGGAGCACGGCGAGTTGGCGGCGCGTCGGCGCCGCCGGGCGGCTCAGGAGATCGAGGCGATCGCGCTGGCCGAACTGCGCGCCCGGATCGGCGACCTCTCCGGCGACCGCCACCTGGCCGGCCTCGCCGAGCGCGTCGTCGGCGGCCAGCTGGACCCGTACGGCGCGGCCGACGAACTGGTCGCGGGCCTCACCCGGGGCTGAGCACCCACCCCCTCCGTTGTCCCGGGGGGGGGGCCTGTGTCGCGGAAGCGAGGCGGAGAACACGCCTCCCTCCCCCCCCTTCATGCCGCACTCCCCACCCCCCCCCCACACAAAAAA
>NZ_JBHTTU010000016.1:86782-98674 GCF_042794375.1 Kitasatospora sp. NPDC056531
GTTGACCTGGGAGGGGGGGGGAGCGGGTTGTTTTCCGTCCCCCCCTGGGGCCCCCCCCCCCCCCCCTTTTTTTTCCCTCCCCTTTTTCGGCCCGGCCAACGCCCCCGACGGCATTGTCCGGCCTTCCCGCGTGGGAAGTCGGCCTGGCCGCCTTCCCACGCGGAACGAGGGCTCTCCCGGTGGGCTAGGAGCGGCCGCGGAGGCCGCGGAGGTGTTCGGCGACGGGGGCGAGGGCCTCGTACATGGCGTCGAGCTGCTCGGGGGTGAAGCGGTCGATGAAGTGGGCCCGGACGCTGCGTACGTGGTCCGGGGCGACTCGCTGCATGGTCTCCCAGCCCTGCTCGGTGAGGTGGGCGTAGAGGCCGCGGCGGTCGCCGGGGCACTCCTGACGCAGGACCAGGCCGGCGTTCTCCATCCGGGTGATCTGGTGGGAGAGCCGGCTCTTCGACTGGAGGGTGGCGGTCGCGAGGTCGGTCATCCGCATCCGGTGGTCGGGGGCCTCGGAGAGGACGACCAGGATCTCGTAGTCGTTGATGGCCAGATTGTGGGGTTGGAGTTCGCGGCTGAGCTGGTACTCCAGCAGCTTGGCGACCTCCAGATGGGCGCGCCACATCCGCTGCTCCCTGACGGTCAGCCAGGGAGCCTCCTCCTCTGGTTGCGACGGAGGGGTGTCCGCAGTGTCGATCGTGTGCGCATCCATGGGATCCAGCATAGCCGACTTAGTTCAATCTTGTACAAGTTTACAGGCCGAAACGCCGTCCGAGTTCGCCCAGGTTACCGAGGCCGGGCGCGTTGTGGTTGCCGCCGGCGTGGGCCTGCTGGGGCGGCACCCCGCCGACCGGTACGCCCGCCTCGGCGTCCACCACGCCCACCGACCGCTCGGCCAGCAGCTTCTCGCTGGACTGGATCAGCACCTGCCCGGCACCGATGAACTCGAACTGGTGCTCCTCGCCGGAGACGCCGCCGATGCCGGTCAGTCGCCGCAGGCCGCCGACCACCCCGTGCAGGTACTCGTGGTCGTAGTGGTGGCACGGCGCCGGACAGTCCGCCCAGCCGACCAGCGCCTGCGGGTCCACCCGGATCGGCGGCTCGACGAAGTGCACCGGCCCGTTGGAGGCGGCGACGAAGCGGCCGGTGCCGATCAGGGTCAGGAAGCCCGGGATGATCGACTGCTTGAGCCGCAGCGTCGGGTCGAAGGCGAGCAGGTTGCCGGAGCGCACGGTCAGGTTGCCGTCGTCCAGGTCGTAGGAGTTGAGGTCGAAGGCGCGGTCGGCCAGCAACAGCTTGCCGGCGCCCTGGGCGACCACCCAGTCCGCCGCGTGCAGCGGGGAGTTGAAGTGCTGCCCGAGCACCCGGTCGACCATCCCGGCGCCGACGCCGCGGAAGGTGATGTCGCCGTAGTAGGCGACCATCTTGCCCTTCTGCAGGAAGTAGGAGCCGTTCAGGTCGACCGCGAAGGCGTACGGGTTGACGTTGTCGTTGGCCGGCAGGGTGTGCGCGTCGTACACCACCGGGCCCTCGTCGCCGTGGGTGGTCGGCAGCGGGGCCTGCGGGCCGCCGAACTGCTCCTGGGCATAGGCCTGTTGGGGCTGTCGGGGCGGCTGCTGCGGGTAGCCGGGCGGCGGGGGCGGCGGGTAGCCCTGCGGCGGGCCGTAGTTCGGCGCCACCGGCGGCACCGCGAAGCCCGGCTGGGTCGGCTGGTCGTGCGGCGACTGCCCGTACGGCGGCTGCGGGGGGTGGGACATCAGAGCTTCTCCTCGCTCGCCTGGACGTACACCGCGCCCTGCCCGGACAGTTCCAGCTGGAACGCCTCGCCCGACCCGCGGCCGATCATCTCGCGCCAGCCGATCGCCGTGGACAGCTTGTTGCGCACCTCGCCGCGGTGCGCCACGTAGGCCTGCGGGTCGACGTGCACCGGCTGGCCCGGGGTGATCGGCAGCTCGAAGACCCCGCCGTGGGCCATCACCGCGACCGAGCCGTGGCCCTCCAGCCGGGTGGTGAACAAGCCCTGCCCGCTGACCTGGCCCCGGACCATGCCCATCACCCCGCCCTGCGAGCCGAGGAACACGGTGGACTGCCGCAGCGTGCCCTCGAAGGCGAGCAGCCGGTCCGCCTCGACGAACAGGGTGTCGCCGACCAGGTCGATCACCTGGACGTGGTGGCCGCCGTGGCCGAACATCACCCGGCCCTGGCCCTCGACGGTCATCAGCGGGGTGTCCTCGTTGGCGACCCGGCGTCCGATCATCGACATCACCCCGCCCTGGCCGCCGGTGATGTTCGGGGTGAACCGGACGTCGCCGGTGTACGCGATCATCGCGCCGCGCTGGCTGAACAGCGGCTGACCGGGCACCACCCGGGCCTCGACCAGCTTGCCGTTGATCCGGGTGAAGCCCATCAGACGTCACCCCCGAGGGTGACCTTCTCCGAGGGCTGGACGTACACCAGGCCCTCGCCGGTGAACTCGACCTGGACGGCCTCGCCGCCGCCCTCGCCGATCACCGTGGTCCAGCCCGCGCCGGACTTGAGGCTGCGGTGCAGGCTGCCGGTGTGCGCGAGGTACGCGCCCGGGTCGACCCGCAGCGGCATGTCCTTGCCGACCCGCAGGATGACGGCGGGCCCGTTGGAGGTGACGGCGGCCCAGCCGTGCCCCTCCACCTTGGTGGTGAAGAGGCCGTTGCCGGAGGAGACGCCGTTCAGCCCGGTGAAGGTGGTGCCGGTGTGCAGGCCGGCCTCGGTGCACAGGAGGTTGTCCGACTCGACGTAGAGCGTCTCGCCGAACAGCTGGACAAGGTTGATCTCGGTGGCCTTGTCGGCGAAGTAGCAGGTGCCCTGCCCCTTCACCTCCATGACGGTCATCCGCTCGCCGGTGAGTCTGCGGGCGACCATGCCGCGCAGTCCGTCCCCGCCGCCGGTCAGTTTCTTGAAGGTCATCTGGCCGGTGTAGGCGACCATCGAGCCGTGCCGGGCCTTGACGGCGTCGCCGGCCAACTCGACGGCGAGCACCCGCGAGCCCTGGAGTCTGAACTGTGCCACGGCCGCAATCTAGCTTTTGCGGCCGTGGCCGGGCGAGAGGGCGGGGACGAACTGGTACGGGCCTGGGACAAATGCGCGAGTCAGGACCGCGCGTGCGCCCCGTGGCCGTGGCCGGGGTGGGGGACGGTGCCGGCCGCCTCCTCGACCTCCAGCAGCGAGGCCGAGTGGCGCTCCGCCTCGAAGGCGACCGCGCCGCCGCGCAGGCCGAACAGGCGCTTGGAGAGCATGATCCACAGCACCGCGGCGATGTTCAGGGCCAGCGTGCAGATCTTCACCGCGCTGACGTGCTCGTGCAGCTCGTAGCCCTCCAGCGGCAGGAAGGCGGCGGTGGCGACCACGGTCAGGTACTCGGCCCAGCGCTTGCCCAGCCAGAGGCCGACCGCCTCGACGATCTCGATCAGCGCGTAGGCCACCAGCGCGCCCGCGACGATCACCAGGGTCTTCTTCTGGTACCCGAAGGTCTTGCGGATCGTCTCGACGACCGGGGCGTTGTTGATGTCCCAGTGGAAGTGGTCGGCGACCGGCTTGAAGACCGTGAGGTCCTCGTCGAAGACCCGCTGCACCGCCTCCTGACTGTTGGAGAACTTCCAGACGCCCCAGGCGATCAGGATGATGATGACGCCGCGCAGCACCCGCTCGATGGCGAGGAAGCGCAGGATGAAGACGTCCCGCAGCGCCTTGCCGCGCGGTACCAGCGGGGCGTTCGCGGCCGGGCCGGAGCCGTGCGGGGCGCCGAGCGCGAAGTCGCCGCAGCGCAGGCAGCGCCAGGCGTCGCCCACGGCGGTGGCGGCGTGCAGCCGGGAGGCCAGCTCGGGCTCGGTCGGCGCGTAGGTGATGTGCCCGCGCTTGGCGCAGGTCCTGCGGTCCCAGTCCCGCTTGAACATGGTGTGGCTACCCCCGTGTGCGATGCCGTGAGCGCCCGGATCGGTGGGCGCGCGGGCAAGAGGATAGGGGGTACGGGCGACGCCGTGCTGCGTCCGGCCGGGTTCTGGCGCGTGGCTGTGACATCGGGCACGGTGGCCACCCCCGACCCGGGGCTCGGACATGTGCTCGGTGATAATGGCCGGAAGGCTTGTGAGTCGCTTCACAAGCGTGCCCACGCCTCCGACCCCCGTATTGAGGTATCCAACGTGAACAGCAGCGCCGTCCACCGCCTGCGCCTGGTCTCCGCCCCCGAGGGGATCTCCTTCGTCCTGCTGCTGATCTGCACGGCGCTGAAGTACACCACCAGCTTCAACGCCGTCCCGGTGCTCGGCCCCGTCCACGGGACCCTGTTCATCCTGTACGTGGTGTTCTGGATCCAGGCCTGGCAGGCGCAGAAGTGGGACGCCAAACGCGGCGTCCTGCTGTTCGTGCTCTCGGTGCTGCCGTTCGGCGGCGTCTACGCCGAGCGGACCCTCGCCCAGGAGGAGCGCGGCGAGCTGCAGCCCGCCACCGCCTGATCCTGCTCTCGTGGACGGTCGACAGGCTGCCACGGCCTCCTCTCCCAAAGGGCCGCGGCAGCCTGTCGCCGTTTCTTACCGGGAGTGGTCCGGGACGGTGCCTAGCTGACGTTCACCCCGTTCCAGGCCGCGGCCACCGCCTTGTACTCGGTGCCGGTCGCGCCGTAGAGGTCGGAGGCGGCCTTCAGGGTCGCGGTGCGGGCGGCCTTGTAGTTGGTGGTGGAGGTGAAGTAGGTGGTCAGCGCCCGGTACCAGATCGCGGCCGCCTTGTCCCGCCCGATGCCGGTCACCTTCGCGCCGTTCGAGGTCGGGCTGTTGTAGCTGTAGCCGTTGATGCTCTTGGCGCCGCTGCCCTCGGCGAGCAGGTAGAAGAAGTGGTTGGCGACGCCGGACGAGTAGTGCACGTCCAGGTTGCCGACGCCGGAGTACCAGGAGTCCGCGGACTTGCCGTCCAGGGAGGGCTTGTCCATGTACCGCAGCGGCTTGCCGTTGCCGAAGAGGTTGAGCTTCTCGCCGATCCAGTAGTTCGGCGGGTTCGCCGGCAGGTTGGCGTACCACTCGACCATGGTGCCGAAGATGTCCGAGGTGGCCTCGTTGAGGCCGCCGGACTCGCCGGAGTAGATCAGTCCGGCGGTGGCGGAGGTGACGCCGTGGGTCATCTCGTGGCCCGAGACGTCGATGGCGGTCAGCGGGTGGGTGTTGCCGGAGCCGTCGCCGTACGTCATGCAGAAGCAGGAGTCGTTCCAGAACGCGTTGACGTAGTTGGAGCCGTAGTGCACCCGGCTGGTGGCGCCGACACCGTTGTTCTTGATGCCGTTGCGGTTGAACGTCTTCTTGTAGAAGTCCCAGGTGGCGGCCGCGCCGAACTGGGCGTCCACTCCCGCGGACTGGCGGTTGGAGGCCAGGCCGTTGCCCCAGCTGTTGCTGGTGCTGGTGAAGAGCGAACCGCTGCCCGAGGTGGCGCCCTTGAGGTCGGTGGTGGACTGGTTGCCGCGGGTGGCGTCCTTGAGCGAGTAGGTCGAGCCGCTCTGGGCGGTGGTCAGCGGTACGGTGCCGACGTTGACGCCCTTGCCGGTGCCGGTCGCGGTCTGGAACTCCTCGTCGGTGGAGAGCAGTTCGCCGGTCGCCGCGTCGGTGACCACCTGCTGGCTGCTCGGGGTGCCGTCGGCCCGCTCGCCGCGCACCACCGTGCGGTGGGCCAGCCGCGGGTTTCCGTCGGCCGCCCAGACCACCAGCTCGGCCGCGCCGGCGCCGTCCACCCGGCTGAGCGCCGGCTCGTCCTCGTCGGCGGCCAGGCCCACGGTCGACCGCACCGCGTCGGTGGCCCGCTCGGCCGCCTGGCCGGCGGCCAGGCCCGGGGTGGTGGTGGGCAGCGCCAGCCGGCCGGTGAAGGCGCGGTCCACCGAGCTCACCGAGCCGTCCGGGCGCTGGTGGACGACCAGGTCGCCGCCGATCACCGGCAGGCCGGCGTAGGTCCGCTCGTAGCGCAGGTGCCGGGTGCCGTCGGCGTCCACCAGGGCGTCCTTGGCCACCAGCTGCTCCTGGCCGTCGAGGCCCAACTGCACTGCGAGCTGGGAACCTTGGGCGGCGGCGAGGGCGAGCGGCGCGGTCGACACCCGGTCGGGCGCGGGGGCGGCGGCCTGGGCGGCGGGGAGGGCGGCGATCTGGACGACGCCGGCCAGCAGGGCGGTGGCGGAGAGTACGGCCGGGAGGGTCAGCTTTCGCTTCACGTGTGGGGTTCCTTCCACGAGACCCGCGCTTTCCTGCGGGTGCGCCGCGTACCGGGGCGCCGGGGTTGGCGCCGTTGGGGCGGTAGGGCGCGGACGTGCTGCTGCCGCACGGCTTCTGACGGGCCGCCTGCTGGGTGGGGGAGGCGGTCGTCGGACGGGAGCTTGGTCAGAAGCATGACAATTCATGGCAGGGAAGGACAGAGCGCCGCCGGGGATTGGCCAGGAGTCGCCAGCGCCGGTACGGATGGTTCGGCTGCCGCCCATTGCCCGGAATCCGCGGTTCGTCCCGCTGGCGGGACCCCGCCAGCCGGTCGGCCTTGACAGCCTCCGGGGCCGGCGGAGTCCCGGGCTCGGCGTCCCGGGCGCGGGCATGGGCGGACGCCCGGGGCCTGCCCTCCAACGAGGCCCGGGCGTCCGCTCGCCGTACGCCGTACGTCAGTTGACGTTCACGGCGCTCCACGCGGTGGCGACCGCGTTGTACTCGGCACTGGTCGCCCCGTACAGATCCGCAGCGGCCTTCAGGGTGCCGGTGCGGGCGCCCGCGTAGTCGGTGGTGGAGGTGAAGTAGGTGGTCAGCGCGCGGTACCAGATCTGCGCGGCCTTGTCCCGGCCGATGCCGGTGACCGTCGAGCCGTTCGAGGTCGGGCTGTTGTAGCTGAAGCCGTTGATGGTCTTCGCGCCGCTGCCCTCGGACAGCAGGTAGAAGAAGTGGTTCGCCACGCCCGATGAGTAGTGGACGTCGAGGCTGCCGACGCCGGAGGACCAGGAGTCGGCCGAGGAGCCGTCCTTGCTGGGCTTGTCCATGTAGCGCAGCGGGGTGCCGTTGCCGTTCAGGTTGATCAGCTCGCCGATCCAGTAGTTCGGCGGGTTGGAGGGCAGGTTGGCGTAGAACTCGACCATCGTGCCGAGGATGTCCGAGGTGGCCTCGTTGAGGCCGCCGGACTCGCCCGAGTAGTTGAGGCCGGCGGTGGCGGAGGTGACGCCGTGGGTCATCTCGTGGCCGGCCACGTCGATCTCGGTGAGCGGGTGGGTGTTGCTCGCGCCATCGCCGTACGACATGCAGAAGCAGGTGTCGCTCCAGAACGCGTTGACGTAGTTGGAGCCGTAGTGGACCCGGCTGGTGGCGCCGATGCCGTTGTTCTTGATGCCGTTGCGGCCGAAGGTGTTCTTGTAGAAGTCCCAGGTGGCCGCCGCGCCGTACTGGGCGTCCACTGCCGCGGACTCGCCGTTGGAGACGGTGCCGTCGCCCCAGGTGTTGCTGCTCTTGCTGTACAGCGTGCCCGAACCGGAGGTGCGGTTCTTCATGTTGACGGTGGACTGGTTGCCCCGGGTGGCGTCCTTGAGCGAGAAGGTGCTGCTGGACTGGGTGGTGGTCAGCGGGACGGTCCCGACGAAGACGCCCTTGCCGGTGCCGGCGGCGGTCTGCACCTGCTCGTGGGTGGACAGCACCTGGCCGGTGGCGGCGTCGGTGACCAGCAGCTGGCTGCTCGGGGTGCCGTCGGCGCGCTCGCCCTCGACCGTGGTCCGGTAGGCCAGGCGCGGGTTGCCGTCGGTGGCCCAGACCACCAGCTCGGCCTTGCCGGTCTGGTGCACGGCGGTCATCGGGGACTCGTCCTTGTCGGCGGCGATGCCGATGGTGGCCTGCACCGCGCCGGTGGCCTGGGCGGCGGCCTTGTCCGCCGGGATCTGCGGGGTCAGGCTCGGCAGGCTCAGCTGCGCGGCGACGGCCTTGTCGACCGACTTCACCGCACCGTCGGACTCCTGGTGGACGACCAGGTCGCCGCCGATCACCGGCAGACCGGCGTAGGTGCGCTCGAAGCGCAGGTGCCGGGTGCCGTCCTTGTCGACCACGGCGTCCTTGGCGACCAGTTGCTCCTGGCCGCCGAGGGCGAGTGTCTTCGCCAGCGGGCCGGCCTGGCCGCCCGCCAGGGCGAGCGCGGCGGCGTGCTGCTCGGCGGCCTGCGCCGGCGGGGCGGGCGTCGGACTGGCCTGGGCGGCGGCGCCCGCCTG
Organism: Kitasatospora sp. NPDC056531; assembly: GCF_042794375.1. NCBI lineage: Bacteria > Bacillati > Actinomycetota > Actinomycetes > Kitasatosporales > Streptomycetaceae > Kitasatospora > Kitasatospora sp. NPDC056531. The sequence goes on from NZ_JBHTTU010000016.1 coordinate 94,998, forward strand.
GACGATGCCGGTGAGCAGGGCGGTGGCGGAGAGTACGGCGACTGCGGCGAGCTTTCGCTTCACGGACGAGTCCTTCCGGGAAACCGCGTGTGGGCGCGGTCGCGCCTCGTCCCGGGGGCCGGGGTCGGCACCTGAGGGGCGGAAACGGGCGCTGACGTGCGAGGACCCCGAACGGTCGTGCGGCTGCCACCGGTTGGGTGGGGGTGGTGGCGGTCGGACGGGGTTGGCGGAAAGCATGACAATCGAGCAAATCAAATGACAGGTCTTGTTCATGAATTGGCCAAGTCTCGCCAAGGCGAGGGATTGTGAACGAATGGACAAAAGGGGTGAACCGCCCCGCCGTTCAGCGGGTTACCGTCCGAACAGAGGCCTGATAGTGGGCCGTTGGCCTGATCGGACGTCAACTCGGCTTCCCCTGTGGTCTGTTGCGGTGCGTTCACGTCGGTGCAATGTCCAGGTATGGACCTGGCCGTCCGATTGGCGGGATCCCGCCACTCGTCGCGCTTGTCCACCATCAGGACAGCTGGTAGCACACGTCCCGTCCGCCGGTACGGTAAGGAGGTGGCCAAGCCCCTCGCACTCGACTTCGACCCGATCGCCCGCGCCGACGAACTGTGGGCCCGTCGCTGGGGCACCGTGCCCTCGATGGCGGCGATCACCTCGATCATGCGCGCCCACCAGATCCTGCTCTCCAGGGTCGACGCGGTGCTCAAGCCGTACGGGCTGACCTTCGCCCGGTACGAGGCATTGGTGCTGCTGACCTTCAGCCGGACCGGCGAGCTCTCGCTGTCCAAGATCGGCGAGCGGCTGATGGTCCACCCGACCAGCGTCACCAACACCGTCGACCGGCTGGAGCGGGCCGGCCTGGTCGCCCGCCGCCCCAACCCGCTGGACGGCCGCGGCGTGCTCGCCTCGATCACCCGGCGCGGCCGCGAGGTGGTCGAGGGGGCCACCCGGGAGCTCATGGCGATGGAGTTCGGACTGGAGGAGTACGGCCCCGAGCAGTGCCGCCAGGTGTTCGAACTGCTCAAGCCGCTGCGGATCGCGGCCGGGGACTTCGCCGAGCCGGACGAGGGGGCTGCGAAGGAGCGGCCGTGAGGACGGCTACCCTCGTGGGAGCGGTGCGCGGATCCGGGCGTACCGGCCGGAACTGCCGAGCGAGGCGAGGAAGAGTATGAAGGCGACCCCCCTGCTGGGCTGGTACCGCGGCCTGGCCATTGCGACCGGTGTGGCCCTGCTGGTGTTCTGCGGCTTCATGGTGGCGAAGTACGGCTTCAGCACCGCCCAGGACGTGACCACCTACGTCGCGATGCTGCACGGCTACCTGTACATCGGGTACTTCATCGTGACCTTCCTGCTCGGGCAGAAGCTGAAGTGGCCGCTGGGCCGACTGGTGCTGACCCTGGCGGCGGGCTGCATCCCCTTCCTCTCCTTCGTCTTCGAGCGCAAGGTGGCCCGCGAGGCCGCCGAGAAGCTCCCGGCGGGCGACGGCGCCCGCCAGCCGGCCGGCGTCTGAGCCGAGCCGACCGCGCGAAACAGCGCCCCTTCCCCGAGCGGGGGAGGGGCGCCGTCGTTTTCCGGGTTCGCGTCGAACGGGTATCCATCGACAACTACTAGGACGTCCGAGTAAATTAGTAGGACGTCCTAATAGCTTGCCGCCCGGTGCCGTGGCGGCCGTACGGAGCGGAGTTCGGCCCATGGACGCCGAGGAGATCGAGCGCGGACGGCAGCGCTGGCAGCAGCGGTACGACAAGGCCCGCAAGCGGGACGCGGACTTCACCACCCTCTCCGGTGACGAGGTCGAGCCGGTGTACGGCCCCGCCCCCGGGCAGGCCGTCGAGGGCTTCGAGCGGATCGGCTGGCCGGGCGAGTACCCGTTCACCCGCGGGCTGCACCCCACCGGCTACCGGGGCCGCACCTGGACCATCCGCCAGTTCGCCGGCTTCGGCAACGCGCAGCAGACCAACGAGCGCTACCGGATGATCCTGGACGCGGGCGGCGGCGGCCTGTCGGTCGCCTTCGACATGCCCACCCTGATGGGCTACGACTCGGACGACCCGAAGTCGCTCGGCGAGGTCGGCCACTGCGGCGTGGCCATCGACTCGGCCGCCGACATGGAGGTGCTGTTCAACGGCATCCCGCTCGGCGAGGTCACCACCTCGATGACGATCAGCGGCCCGGCCGTCCCGATCTTCTGCATGTACCTGGTCGCCGCCGAGCGCCAGGGCGTGGACCCGGCGGTGCTCAACGGCACCCTGCAGACGGACATCTTCAAGGAGTACATCGCCCAGAAGGAGTGGCTCTTCGCCCCCGAGCCGCACCTGCGCCTGATCGGCGACCTGATGGAGCACTGCGCCCAGGGCATCCCCGCGTACAAGCCGCTGTCCGTCTCCGGCTACCACATCCGCGAGGCCGGGGCGACGGCCGCGCAGGAGCTGGCGTACACCCTCGCGGACGGCTTCGCGTACGTCGAGCTGGGCCTGTCCCGCGGCCTGGACGTGGACGTCTTCGCGCCCGGCCTGTCCTTCTTCTTCGACGCGCACCTGGACTTCTTCGAGGAGATCGCCAAGTTCCGCGCCGCCCGCCGGATCTGGGCCCGCTGGATGCGCGACCGCTTCGGCGCCAAGACCGACAAGGCGCAGTGGCTGCGCTTCCACACCCAGACCGCCGGCGTCTCGCTCACCGCGCAGCAGCCGTACAACAACGTGGTGCGCACCGCCGTCGAGGCGCTCTCCGCGGTGCTGGGCGGCACCAACTCGCTGCACACCAACGCGCTGGACGAGACCCTGGCGCTGCCCTCCGAGCAGGCCGCCGAGATCGCGCTGCGCACCCAGCAGGTGCTGATGGAGGAGACCGGCGTCACCAACGTGGCCGACCCGCTGGGCGGTTCCTGGTACGTCGAGGCGCTGACCGACCGGATCGAGCAGCAGGCCGAGGCGATCTTCCAGCGGATCCTCGACAAGGGGCGCGAGGACCACGAGATCGGCCCGATCACCTCCGGCATCCTGCGCGGGATCGAGGAGGGCTGGTTCACCGGCGAGATCGCCGAGGCGGCCTTCCAGTACCAGCAGGCGGTGGAGAAGGGCGAGAAGCGCGTGGTCGGCGTCAACTGCCACCCGCGCAGCGTCACCCCCGACCTGGAGATCCTGCGGGTCAGCCACGAGGTCGAGCGCGAGCAGGTGCGGGTGCTGGGCGAGCGCAAGGCGGCCCGGGACGACGCGGCGGTGCGGGCCGGGCTGGACGCCATGCTGGCGGCGGCGCGCTCGGGCGAGTCGATGATCCCGCCGATGCTGGACGCGGTGCGCGCCGAGGCGACGCTCGGTGAGATCTGCAACGCGCTGCGGCAGGAGTGGGGGACGTACCAGGAGAACGCGGCGTTCTGATCGTCCTGGTCGGGGGGTGAGCCGGTGAAGCCGCCGTACGGGGTTCCGTCGCTTCGCGCCGGATCAGCTGGACGCGAGCTACGCGGCCCTGGCCCCTGCCAACTCTGGCCGGGGCCGCCACCAGGCAGGGCCGAGCGGTGAGGCCCCTTTGCCTCACCGTCCGTCGGGGGTTTGGGGTGGGGGAAAGGGGGGGGGAAGAGGCCGGGGTTCTGTTTCGGAGGGCAGGTGCTTTTGGGGGAAACACAACCCCCCCCCCCCCCCTCCCCCCCCCCCCCCCTTCTGGGAAGGGGAGGA
>NZ_JBHTTU010000016.1:98684-119661 GCF_042794375.1 Kitasatospora sp. NPDC056531
GTAACGAAAGTTGTGCCCCTTCGGCTCCGACACCTTTGAGCTGGACCAACCACGAGAGGGTACCGCGTGGGGGTCCCCTTTTGCCCCACCTTCTTTCCCTCTTTGGGCGGCCCAAAAGCTCCGACGACATCGCCTGGCCTTCTGCGCAGGAGGCCGGCTGCTTAGGGCAGCACCACGGCCCCGCCCTCCGGCCTATCGGACTCACGCTTTCGGGACGAGCGGAGCGGGCGCACACTCGCACCACACCACTTTGCCGACCCCGCCTGGGCGGGGGAAGTGCCCCCACTCTGCGGCTAGTGCCTCCACGAGGAGCAGGCCGCGCCCACACCCAGCGGTGGCGTCCGGCTGCTGGGGCACCGGAGGCCGGTCGCTCGCGTCGTGCACCTCGATACGGAGACGGGTGGCACTGACGTCGAAGGACACCCAGATCAGCCGACCCGGCATGCCCGAGTGGATCACGGCGTTGCCCACCAACTCCGTGGTGAGCAGCTCGCCGACCTCGGAGTAGTGCTCGCCACCCGGCGCGACGGCCAGCAGCCCCCGCAGCATCCGTCGCGCGAGCAGCGGCGAACGGCAGGAGCGCGGGAACCAGCAGCCACGCATCGCGTTGGTGGGGCTGGCGGGGGTGTCGGTTTCAGGCATGGCGGAGCCACCTCCGGTGGGGCTGGGATTCGAGGTCCGGGCGAGACGGCCCGGCGACGGATCGAGGCATAGGGATGCCCGGCAGTCGATCGCAGAGAGTGGTCATCTCATCGACCGTGAGTAGCATGCGCCCAATGGAAGATCATTCGCAAGATTTCCTTGTGGAACATTTTCCGATCTTGGATTGCGAGTAATCTGGCATCAGTTCCGCTTCACTCATGGGGAGTTGATCACATGGGCCCACCGCGCCCCTCGGTTCGCCGTCGCCGCGTAGCGAGCTTGCTCATCCGCCACCGTGAGGCGGCGGGCAAGACGCCGGATGAGGCCGCGACGCGCATCGACTGCCATCGATCCAAGATCAGCCGGATGGAGAACGCCTGGCTGCCGATCTCCAGTAGCGAGCTGCGGGACCTGCTCACGTTCTACGGCGTGGACGATCCGACCTACGTCGAGGAAGTGGTCGCGCTCAACCGGCTCGGTTCTGAGCGTGGTTGGGCCCAGCGGTTCGACATCTCGCCACCGTCGTACGTCGACTACATCGACTACGAGGAGAGCGCCAGCCACATCCACTCGTTCCAGCCGATGATGGTCGCAGGCCTGTTGCAGACGGCGGACTACGCGCGAGCCGTCTACCGGGCCTCGCCGTTCGACATCCCGCCGTCGCGAATCGAAGAACTCGTCGCAGTGCGCCTGCAGCGGCAGAAGGTTCTGGATCACGCTGAGCCGCCGCAGCTCAGCGTGATCCTGGGAGAAGCCGCACTTCGAGGACACGTAGGCGGAGTGGACGTCCTGCGGGAACAGTTGGACCGCCTGCGCCAGTTGGGCGAGCGCCCGAACATCGAGCTACAGGTGCTGCCCTTCAGCGCGGGAGCCCATGCGGGAATCATGGGCTCGTTCGTGCTCTTCAGCTTCGCTACGGCGGCTTTCTCCGATGTGGCATGCGTCGAACACCAGGCAGGCATGCTCTATATGGAGAAGCCCGAGGAGACGTCTGCCTATACGCTCACGTTCGACTCGTTGCGTTCGAGTGCGTCGAGTGCGTCCGAGAGCCTCGACCTACTCACCCGGGTCATACGAGAGCTGTAGCGGTATCGACCGGAGGTGCTGAAGGTGACTGCTCCCGATCTCAGCGGTGCGAACTGGCGGAAGAGCTCGTTCAGTGGAGAGACCGGTGCCTGCATCGAGGTCGCGGACGGGTTCCCGGGTGTGCTTCCCGTCCGCGACTCCAAGGACCCGCAGGGGCCCTCCCTCCTCTTCACTGCCGATGCCTGGACCGCATTCATCGCCGCTGTTCGCGCGGGAGCCTTTCCCGGGAAGCACTGATCGGCAGCAGCTCGGCGACCCACGCCTCAGCCGCCGCCGACAGTGCAACCCACACGCCGCCGTCCCGGATCGCGCGCAGCTGCCACCGGGCCGCGTCCACAGCCGCTAGGGCAGCCACCTTCGCGGGATCGGCGGCTGCGTAGTACGGGACCGTCATCGCCCACCGGTGCGCCCGTGCAGCAGTGTGGCCAGCGGCGATCAGCCGGGGAACCAGCGAGGCCGTGTCGACCCAGGCGGCGGCCGGGGCCGGCCACGACCAGTCGATGACGCGAACCCGGGCGCCGTCGACCAGGATGTTCGACCCGGTCATGTCGGTGTGGACCAGCGTGTCCCCCGCGACTGCATCCGACACCCGGCTCTCCAACGCGCTGAGCTGACCCAAGTACTCGGCCTGCCACGGCGTCAGGCCGCCAGCGGTGGCGATCTCGGGCCACAGCGCCGACCCGGCCCACCGCTGCGCAAGGCTGAACGTCCGCAGCGAGGGCGCGGGCGTTAGGCGATCGGCGAGGCCAGCCAGGGTCCCGGCGATCAGCGGTAGGTCGGAGGAACCGGGGGACATGTCGGCGTGCCGCCCGGGCACGTACTCGAAGGCGGTGACCAGCCATCCGCCGGCTTCTCCCTGCCACAGCACGGCCGCGCCAACCCCCTTCACCGCTGGTGCGGCCTGCGCTTCCTTACGGGCCATCCACAGGTTCGGGCTGTCGAGCCGGGCCGCCTTTACGAACACGCGGCCGGTAGCGGTGTCCAGGGCGGCGGCGAATTCGGCGACCTCCCCGGCGTCCGGCACGGTCACCCCGACAACAGTGCCGCATCGCCTGGCGATCAGATCACGAACTTTGGCAGGCAGGTCAGCCCACTGGTGACGCATGGCGCTTCCTTCGGACGGGACCGGGCTGGGGCCGGACGGTGCCATCCGCTGTCCGGCCCCAGCCAGTGGTCAGTTGGACTTGTGGCAACCCTGGTGGCACTGCGAGCAGTTGCCACTTCCGCTGGTATCGGAACCGTCGCCCCCACTGCCCTCGGAGCATTCGGCAGACAAGGCCCACAGTTCGGTATCCACCTGGTAGCCGACCGCCGTGAGAGCCGTCATGGTGGCGGCGACGCTCATGCCCTTCACGGGGCTGTCGCCGTCCTCCGGGCTGTGGTGGAGGAACCTGCCGGCAATGCGATCGCAGAACCCGGCGTACTCGCGGGTGTACATCAGGAACGCGTGCCATCCGTGGTCAACCAGGCGGGACGGCGACAGTCGGGCGCCGGGGTTTGCGGCGCAGGTGCCGAGGAACGCGAGTGCCTGGTCCAGGACCCGCTCCGCGAGCTGCGGCTCCATGTCCTGGTCGTGAACGACCCGGTGGACCAGGCGCCCGAACAGGGCGTCGTCGACCAGGGCTCGTCCGGTGATCCGTTCCGTGCTCACGGGGCTCATGCTGTGCTCCCTTGATCGATCCGGCCGGTCACACCGACAGGGCGCAACCGGGTATCGCCGACCGGCTGCCGAGGGTTGCTCGTCCGTCGTGCCGGGCGATGCGTTCGACGGTAGGGAGTGAGCAGCTGGACACTCAACGCGATTGCGGCTGATTGCGGACCATCAACCGAGAGCGGCAATCGCGGAGGTGATCAACGCGCGGGCCGAAGCTCCGTAGACGGCCATCTTGGCCAGCGCGGCGAAGGCTCGGTGGTAGTCCGCAAGTTCACGTGGCTGAACGACACTGATCTCTGCAGTCAGCGTCTCCACCGACGCTTCCTGGTCATCGAACAGGTAGAACGCCTCCAACGGCCAGATGTGACGCTGCGCGGAGAACGGGATGATGCCGAGGGAGATGGACGGGAGCGGCATCACTGCGAGCAGGTACCCGAGTTGGCCGGCCATGGTTTCCGGGGCGCCGATTTGGTACCGCAGGACGGTCTCTTCGGCCAGGACAACGAAACGGTGGTTGCCTTCATGCAACAGCCGGCCACGCTCCAACCGAGCCGCTACCGCCTCGGCAACATCGTCCGGGGTGCCCTGGAAGTCCGTGATGCTGCGCATGAGCGCGGTTGCGTATGCCTCGGTCTGAAGGAACCCGGGCACGACGTTCGAGACATAGACCCGGCACATTGCCGTACTCGCGTGCTGGGCCAGGGACTCTTCCTGGACCTGGCGCATTCCGTTGCGGTGAAGCTTGCGCCACTCCTGATACATCAGCTCCACCGCACGGGAGGCGGCGATCAGGTCGGGAGCCTCGTGGCCAGAGCCGCACGCCGCACACCATGAGCGGATGTCGTCCTCTGAGGGTGCGGACTTTGCGCTCAGGATGCGCGAGGTTTTCGAAGGGTGCCACCGGCACCGGGCGGAAAGCTCCTTGCCGTCGATTCGGGCTTCCAGCATCAGCTCACGCAGGCGTGCGGCAATGGCGACCCGAGCCGCCTTAGCGCTCGACGACGGGGATACGGGCATGGGGTGTCTGCTCAGCGCCTCAGTGGTCAGTAAGCCTATAGGCCGCGCGGGGTCGCGCGCTCCCACACCGCTCCGAATGCAGTGATGCAGAGCTTTGCCACGGCGGCGTGCTCGGTGTACGAGATGCGCGGGTCGGCCCAGTCGCCGTCACCGGTGAAGTGGTTGAAGCGAACGGCATGACCGTCGAACACCCAGAAGTCATTGCCGGGAAGCGCCAGGTCAGATGCATTGTGGCGGGAGAGCCAGCGGACAACTTCTCCGAACGCGATGTCAACCGGGGTCATGGCATACAGGTGCCGCGTGTAGAGGGTGACCGGCTCGGAGACGATCCGCGCTCGACGAACGGCCACGCCTCGCATCGTCGCCTCACGCACCATGGCCGTCCACTCATGCCAGTACTCCGACACCGGGTCCAGGTCGGACTCCCCTGTCTCTCGAAACCGTTCGACAGTCGATGCCTCGTCCGGGACTCCGTAGACGTCGCGCATCTTCAGACGGATCGCTGAGTACTGTGCGGAGCGCAGCAGTTGATCAAAGTCCGGCACGTTCGGCCACATCGCATGCCTCCCTCAAGATCGGCACCATCCGCGCCGGGATTCGGTTCACGATCTCGCCCTCGGGAATGCCAGGAGCATGGCCAGGCGTCCACGTGGTTTCGCTGATCGTGGCCACCAGTTTTTCGAAGGCGCTCCAACCCTGGATCATGGTCTCCTGACGCGTGTGGTCCACCCGCACCGTCGGTGAACCCTCTTCGCTGGTTTCGGGGGCGATCCCGATGAAATCTAGCTCCTCGATGCCCTCCTGCAACAAGCCAGTTGCGCACTGTTGCGCCTGAACGCTTGCGGAGGTGCGGCCGGACCGTCACGAGCGCAGGGCGGATGGATGCATTCCGTTGCAATGACGATGGCCTTCGAGGTCCCTCGAAGGCCATCGTCGCGTTCCGAGTTCGGCCAGTCAGTTGCTGTTTCTCTGCCCCTCCGGACCCGTCCGGAGGGGCAGAGAAACGAAGCCGTATCAGTCCCAGCAGCATCCAACCTGATGGGCCGCCAACGCTGTCGTGGCGCAGCCATCCCGCGTCTGCGTGGGAAGTCGACCTGGCCGACTTCCCACGCAAAGGGCACGGAGGATGCCGTCGCCGCGACGGGAGCGACGGGAGCGACGGGAGCGACCGGAGGGGGCGGATCATGGGGTGGGCCGAGGCACTCAGCCCCGGATCGGCCCGTGGTCAGGCCCGTGACCAGCTGGTCGGCTGCCCCGTACGGGCCCAGCTCGCTCGTGAACACCCACACGGCGGCTTCGGCATGCCCTCAGCCGGTGGTGAGCGGTCCGAGCAGCAGGTCGGTGAAGCGGCGGATCCACTCGGGGGTGATCGGCTCGCCGCTGACCAGGACGCGGTGCTCGACCGTGCCCGCGATGGTGTCGAAGATGATGTCGACCTCCTCGCGGGCCGACTCGGCGTCGGTGTCCGGTCCGAGTTCGCCGCGCGCCTGGGCCGCCGCCCGGCCCTGCCGGACCAGGCGCTTCTGCGGGTCCACGATCGCCTCGCGGATCCGGCGGTGCAGCAGCGGGTCGCGGATGCCCTCGGCGAACAGCGCGAGCAGCGCGGCCTGGGTCTCCGGGCGGGCCAGCAGGTCGGCGAACTGGGCCACCACGGCCTCGATGTCGTCCCGCAGGTTGCCGAGGTCGGGCATCTCCAGTTCGTCGAAGAGGCTCGCGACGGCGTCCACCACGAGCTCGTTCTTGGACGGCCAGCGGCGGTAGAGGGTGGTCTTGGCGACCTTGGCGCGGGTGGCCACGTGGCCCATGGTCAATCCGCCCCAGCCGAGTTCGGCCAGGGCTTCGCGGGTGGCGTCGAGGATCGCGAGGTCGGCGGCGGCGCTGCGCGGGCGGCCCTTGGCCCGGGACGCGTTCGTCCCCTCCTGGACTGTGCTGTCCCGGACTGTGCTGTCCGGGACCGTGCTGTCCGGGCTCGCGGAGGGCTGGGCGGCCGGCACCGGGTCTCCTTGCGCTTTACTGGTAAGTAACTTGGGTGGGGCTGGCAACGGTAGCGACTGTTCGTCGATTCGGGCAGCCGGGTGGGTCGGGAAAGTGGGGCAGGTCACGTCCCCGGAGCACCGGTTGGGCTTGCGGCCGGGGCACCGGCTCCAGTTACGCTACGACCTGTAGCGAAAGCAGTGACAACCAGGCGCCGCATCCCGTGGGACGGGGGCGGCGCGGGTGCGGGTGGGGATCCGCGCCGAGCGGTTCATGGCTACAGGGGGCTCTGAAAAGAGGGGTGCACCGCCCGGAAACCCGTCGCCGCGCAGCCCGCGCGGGGCGACTTTCCGGAGGTTGGTGCCCGCGAGCAGCGCGGACGGGGGAGGATGGTGCCATGCAGCCACGGAATTCGCGTCTCAACAGCTCCGCCCTGCGCGGCGCGGTCGACCTCGCCGCAGTGAAGGCGGCCGGCGAGGCCGCCCAGAAGGCCGAGCAGGCCCGGGTCGAGCGGGCCCGTCAGGCGGCCGCCGCCGAAGCGGCCGGAGTCGCCCCCGACCAGTCCGCCGCCTACCAGCTCGTCATCGACGTCACCGAGGACACCTTCGAGGCCGAGGTCGTCCAGCGCTCCACCGAGGTGCCGGTCGTCATCGACTTCTGGGCCGAGTGGTGCGGCCCCTGCAAGCAGCTCAGCCCGATCCTGGAGAGCCTGGCCGAGGAGTACGCCGGCCGCTTCGTGCTCGCCAAGATCGACGTGGACGCCAACCAGCTGATCGCCCAGCAGTTCGGCATCCAGGGCATCCCGGCCGTGATGGCCGTGGTGGCCGGCCAGCTGGTGCCGCTGTTCCAGGGCGCGGAGAGCGCCGCCAACGTCCGCAAGGTGCTGGACCAGCTGATCCTGGTCGCCGAGCAGCGCTTCGGCATCTCCGGTGGGGCGGCCGCCCCGGGCGAGGCCCCGGCCGCCGCCCCGCAGCGGCCCGAGGACCCGGCGCTGGCCGCCGCGCACGACGCGCTGGACGCCGGCGACCTGGGCGGTGCCGTCCAGGCGTACAAGAACGTGCTGACCGAGCAGCCGGGCAACACCGAGGCGAAGCTGGGCCTGGCCCAGGCGGAGCTGCTGCAGCGGGTCGAGGGCCTGGACCTGCAGACGGTCCGGGCGGCGGCCGCCGCCGCCCCGAAGGACGTCGAGGCCCAGCTGCGGGCGGCCGACCTGGACCTGGTGGGCGGTCACGTCGAGGACGCCTTCGGGCGCCTGGTGGACACCGTCGGCCGGACCTTCGGTGAGGACCGGGACACCGCCCGGCTGCGCCTGCTGGAGCTGTTCGAGGTGATCGGCGCCGAGGACCCGCGGGTCGTCGCGGCCCGGACGGCGCTGGCCCGCGTGCTGTTCTGAGTCCGGTGTCGGCCGCTTCCGGCCGGGTTCGGGCGGGCCGCCTGGCATCGGGTGCCTGGCACGGCGGATGACCTGCGGTGTCGCTGGAGATTTGGCGACAATCCGGTCAACCGGACAGAGGTTTACCAAATCTTGATTTCACCCGCGGGTGGTCACGTTCAGTGACCACCCGCGGGTGTTTCGCTGGTGTTTCCGGCGGATTTCGTCGCCGCGATTTCTTCAAGGCGTCACGCAGGGTGTAATTTCGGACGTTTTCATGATCAACGCCACCTGCTGTTGCATTACCCGTCAGTAAGGCACCCCTTGTGCTTCGCCCGGGATTCAAGCACGATCGGCCACGCCCGGTCCCAGACTCCACACCCACCGACAGCCGGTCGGCCAACGCGGAGCGCGGGATCCCCACCGGGTGATCCGTCGGCCCCGGTCGGCGGTAGGGAGGGCAGGGGGGTATCCGCGGTCCCACGGCGGTTCCTGTCCTCGACCGGCCGCGCGGCCCTGCGCGGTCGCTGGTTGTCGCTCGGGGGTGATCGCCGATGTCGTCGGTCCGACCCGTCGTCCCACAAGGACGACCGGTATCGGGACGGGAGTGCCGCGTTGCGTCGGCCGCTCCCGCGTCCGACGACGCCCAAGGCGCTCTCCGCTACCGAGGACGTAGCTCTCTCCCATCCCAGGCCCCCACCGGCGCGGGACGCGCCGCCGGGAGCCGGAGATGTACGTCCTAGAAGGAGGACTCGCATGTCCAAGACCTACGGCAAGACCCGCTGGAAGCGCTTCGCCCTGGTGATGGTGCCGAGCGTCGCGGCCACCGCGATGGTCGGCGTCTCGATCGCCAACAGTGCGCTCGCCGCCTCGTTCAGCATTTCCGGCCAGCAGTTCAAGGTCAGCACCGACCAGCTGCACGGCACCAACTTCGCCCAGTTCGGCTCCGTCGACATCGAGGCGAACGGCAAGCCGCACCCGGTCGCGGTCTCGGCCTTCGACCACGCCGACATCACCAACCTGTGCCAGTCGGTGGTGACCGACCTGTCCGCGTTCGGCCTGGGCAAGATCACCCTGCAGCTGCACGCCGGCGGCGAGGCGGGCAAGCCGGTTCAGGCCGACAACCTGCTGATCGACCTGGAGCAGCTGAAGGCGGACGCGACCTTCACCAACATCAACATCGGTCAGGACGCCTCCACCCTGTCCGGCTCGGCCACCCAGGGCTGGGCCCCGCACGCCGGCGTCACCAAGGCGGGCGGCGGCGCCGGCCTGCCGACCGGCCCGACCGGTTTCGCCCAGTCCGCCAAGGTCGCCGACCTGAGCGGCGTTCAGCAGACGGCGCGGGCCACCTCGGCCGGCACCTTCAAGCTGAACGGCCTGAACCTCGCGCTGAAGAGCGGCGACGGCGCGGGCAACGAGTGCTTCTGAGCCTCGACTGACGTTCCGGACCCCGTCCGACGGCACGCCGCCCGGTGTGCCGGACGACGGGTCCACCTGGGGCCGGGGGCGGCGGGCGACCGCCGTTCCCGGCCCACCCCCCTTTTGTTCTTCCCTCGTAGCGACGTCGAGGAGTTGCACCATGTCCAGCGCAACGGTCGAGACGCGGCCCCGCCAGCAGAACCCCATCGGGTGGCTGTGGCGGCACTTCCGTGAATTCCGCCGCACCAGGCCCTTCTGGGGCGGCCTGCTGGCCATGATCGCCGGCGTCCCGATCCTCTACTTCCCGTACGCGCACCTCACGTTCGGCGGGCTGACCATCGCGATGTCCACCACCGCGGGTGCCGGATCGCTGATCATCGGGGTGCTGATGATCATCCTCGGCGCGACCGCCTGGTTCCAGCCCGCCGTACGGGTCTTCGGCGGCATCGCGACCATCCTGCTGACCCTGGTCTCGATCCCGGTCTCCAACCTGGCGGGCTTCGGACTGGCACTGCTGCCCGGCCTGATCGGCGGCGGGCTGATGGTCGCCTGGGCGCCGCTGCCGGAGCCGTCCACCGAGCCGGCCAGGGGACGGCGTGCGCGCCGGGCCGAGAAGGCGGAGGGCAACGCGGTGGCGGAGAGCGTCGCCACGGAGCCCGCCGAGGTCGCTGAAGCCGGGACCGCCGACGCCGACGTCGCTGCGAAGGGCGCCGCCGCCGAGGTGTCCACCGTGAAGCTGGCCGCCCAGGGCGCGCCCGAGGAGCCCGCGGCGGCCGAGCCCGCCGCCGAGGCCGCCGTTCCGCAGCAGGGCGGTGCCGGGGACCAGGAGGAGGCACGGTGAGCGGGCCGGCCGAGCAAGCGGAGGGCACGGCCGTCCCCGCGCGGCGCTCCGGCAGACACGCGGCGCCGCGCACGCCGGTCCGGGTCCGGCTGAGAGGCCGCGCGCTGGCGATGGCGGCGGTGCCGACCGCGCTGCTGATGGCCGCCGCCTACACGCCCAACCCGGCGGTCGCCGAGTCCGCGGCGGGCAAGCCCTGCCCCACCGCGCCCGCCGCCGTCCCGGACGTCGCACCGATCGAGACGCCCGTCCCCAAGAGCGAGCTGCCCGCGCCGCCGCCCGGCCCGTCCGGCACACCCGGTACGGCGCCGACGGCGGCTCCGACCGCCGGGGCCACCGCCGCGCCCTCGACCGGCCCGAGCACGGTGCCCACCCAGACGCCGACCACCGCGCCGACCACCTCGCCGGTGAAGCCGCCGGCCGCCACGACGCCCACCTCGCCGGTCAAGCCGCCCGTGGTCCGCTCCGCCGACACCGGCGGCTCGGGTGCGGTGAGCGCCGTCTACCAGGGCACCGGCAACGGCACGGCCACCGCGAGCCAGGCCGGACTGATCGACGACATCGTCGGCGGCATCAACCACCTGCTGAACCCGGGTGGTTCGGCCAGCCCGACACCGAGTGCCACGCCGACCGCCAGCCCCACACCCGGTACCCCGCAGGCCCCGGCCGCTCCGGCCCCGCGGGCCGGCACCCCGGCGCAGCCCGCCCAGCCGCAGGCCCCGGCTGCCGGCACCCAGCAGGCCGCGCCGCCCGCCGCGCAGTCCTCGGGCGGCCAGCCCGCCGGCGGGCAGCCCTCGCCGACCGCCGCCGCGCCGACCGGCAAGGCGAGCCCCAAGGCGACCCCGTCCGTGACCCCTTCGGCCGGCGCCTCCGCGACGCCCACGCCCGGCACGAGCGCCTCGGGCACGCCGTCCGCCTCGCCCACCGCCGACCCCAACTGCGCGGTGGACGCCCGGAACCTGACCGCCGGCGCGGCCTCCTCGGGGGACGTCGTCCCGGAGCAGAACTGGACGCTGCAGACCAGCCGGCTCGGCCTGCACGGCGCGGTGTTCCACGGCGTCTACGACGTGAGGACCCCGACCGGCACCAAGCGGGTGCTGAAGTTCGTGGTCGACAGCGTGGACATCGAGAACCTCGACATGTCGACCCTGGAGGGCAACGGCGTCACCTTCCACGTCCAGGGCGCCCCGGGCTCGACCTCGACCATGCGCAACGGCCCGGTCACCATGTACGTGGAGCGGCTCTCCGGCCACCTGTCCAAGCTGCTCGGCCTGCCGATCCCGATCGACCTGGGCGAGATCACCCTCACCCCGGACACCCTCCCGCGCTGGCTGTACGACCTGATCGGGGCCATCCCGATCCCGCTGGACCTGGAGCTGACCGGGGTCACCGCCAAGCAGGCCGGCCAGTTCGGCGGCACCCTGCACATCCCGGGGATGCACCTGTTCAACGACGACGCCCCCTACAGCGACAAGTAGGCGGCGAGCAGCGGACGCCGAAACGCCGGTGGGGGGGGGGCCCCCCCCCCGGGGGGCTCTTTTTTTTTCTTTCCCCTTTCTTCCCCCCCCCCCCCCCCCGCCACGATGTAGTCCAGGTCCCGGGAGCGCAGGGCATGGCGGAAGGCCGCAGACTGGCCGTAGCCCGCGTCGGCGGCCACGACCTGCGGGGCAAGCCCCCAGGCGAGCAGTTCGTCCAGCGTGTCGACGGCCAGCCGCCACTTCTCGACATGCCCGACCTCCGGCGGCAGGCCGGTGCGTGCCCGGCGGTCGTCGTCGCGGTCGTCCCAGTCCGGCGGCACGAACAGCCCCCACGACAACGGGCTGGAAGCCTAGTCGGTGACGGCGTGGACGCTCACCCCGACCTGGCAGAGTGAGCGCTTGCCCAGCGCGCCGCAGTACTGCCGCGAGGTCGCCACGGACTGGTCGCCGGCCTTGGGGAACGAGGTGTCGTCGATCACCCACGCCTCCGGCGCCAGGGCGGAGGTCATCTTCCGCGCGATCTGCCGCAGTACCGGCGTGCGTTCCCGTGGTGACTGGCTGACGAACTGCCGAAGGGCTTGCATGTTCCCGTCCGGCAGCCGCTCGGCCATCGGCCGGATCGACTTGCGCCGCCCGTCCAGCATCAGCCCGCGCAGATAGCAATCCCCCTGCCGGCGCTGGTCCTTGCGTGCCAGGGACGCGAAGACCTCGGCCACGAAGTCGCCGAGGTCTTCGCGAAGCCTCTCCACCTCACCAAGATCCGCAGGCCACAGCGTGCACTGCTGCGGCCATCAAGATCAAATCAACCTAACGAAGTACTACTGGTCGGCTGCTTGCTTCCCGTGTCCCTTCTGGACACTTCGGCCAGTAGGGCTTTGTTAGGTGCGATGGTGCGGTTCGGGTTCTGGGGCGGGTTGGCCGCATATGGAGCAGGCGCCGGTCCAGGTGGCCAGGAGGGCCTGGAGTTCGCGGAGGACCGCGTAGAGGGTCAGGCCGACGCAGGGACTTTTGGGTCGAGCCGTAGCAGGGTGCAGAAGGCCTGGGCGAGGGAGGCGAGGGTGGTGTGACGGTGCCAGCCGGGGTAGTTGCGGCCTTCGAAGTGGTCCAGGCCCAGGCCGTCCTTGAGTTCGCGGTAGTCGTGCTCGACCCGCCACCGGATCTTGCAGATGCGGACCAGCTCACGCAGCGGAATGTCGGCGGGCAGAGTGGACAGCCAGTAGTCGGTGGGTTCGGCCGAGCCGGGCGGCCACTCGGCCAGCAGCCAGCACTCGGGCAGTGAGCCGTCGACGGCGCGGCGGATCGTCCGGTTGGCCGGTCTCACCCGCAAAGCCAGGAACCGCGAGCGCATCTCGGCGCGCGGGTTGTGCTTCGTGGCCTTGCTTCCGTGCCGCCAGGTCACAGTTCGTGCCGCCGATCGCCCCGCGTCCAGGGCGAGTTGGCGCAGAGTGCTGTGCGGCTCGGGGTAGGCCGGCCCGGGTGGGCGGCCGGTGCCGCTGTACGGCGGGCGTGCTGGGACGGCGTCGCCCGAGTGGGCGGTGGTGCTGCCCTTGACCGCGACGGCATAGGCCAGGTTGCGTTCGGTCAGGCCCTCGCGAAAGCCGGTCGCGTCTCCGTAGCCGGCGTCGGCGACCACCGGCAGGTCAGGCAGCTCCCAGTCCCCGCGGACCTCGTCCAGCATCTCCAGGGCCAGGCGCCACTTCTCCCGGTGGCGCTCGCCGTCGGGGATGGCCGCCTTGGTCCGGCGGCGGCGGATCGCCCCGGCCAGCAGCGCATCGCCGGTGTTCTTGATGTCGTCCCAGCTCTCGGGAAGGAACAGGCGCCAGTCGACGGCCGAGGAAGCGCAGTCGGACACCAGGTTGAGGCTGACGCCGATCTGGCAGTTGCCGCGCTTGCCCAGCGCGCCGCAGTACATCCGCGCCACACCCGGCGAGTCGTAACCGTCCTTGGGGAAGCCCACGTCGTCGATCGCGTACGCCTCCGGCGCGATATGCGCCGCAGCCCAACGGGCCAGCCGCTCACGGACCTTGGTCCAGTCCCAGGTCGAGGAGGCGATGAACTGCTGGAGCTGCTGGTGATCCACTCCCAGGCGCTCGGCCATCGGCTGCATCGACTTGCGCTTGCCGTCCAGCATCAGGCCGCGCAGATACAGCTCGCCCTTGGCCCGCTGGTCCCGCCGCGGCAGCGGACCGAGCATCTCCGCCGCGAACGATTCCAGGCGTGGGCGGACCGTCTCCATCTCCTCAGGTGTCACACCTGACAGAAGATCACAAGCTACCGGACGGTGATCAATCGGGATACCTAACAAAGCCCTACTAGGGGAACGGCGGTGTATTTCAGGGGTGTTCATAGGGGTGCGCACGCGGATAGCCTGCCGACGCCATGAGCTCGTGCAGTGAAAGGTGAATCGGGTAAATGACCGACGTGGAAATCAACGATGGAATGGACTTCCCGATCATTCGGACATGTCCGTTCCAGCCGCCGGCTGAGTACGCGGAGATCCGTGCGAAGCGATCTCCGGTGCGCGCCAAGCTGTACAACGGCAAGCCGGTCTGGGTGATCACCGATTATGAAGACGCGCGTGCGGTACTGCTGGATCACAAGAACTTCAGTTCGGACATCACCAACCCTGACTACCCCCTCTACACCGCGATCATGGAAGGGACGCGGAACTTCCCGACGCTGCCGACCATGGACCCGCCGCAGCACACTGCCTTCCGCAAGATGCTGATCAGCGAGTTCTCGGTGCGCCGCGCCAACGAGCTGCGTCCCGAGATCCAGAAGCACGCCGACGCCCTGATTGATGCCATGCTGGCCGGCGAGCGCCCGGTCGACCTGGGCGCGGCCTTCGCGACCCCGCTGATCGAGCGGGTGACCTGCGAGCTCCTCGGCATGTCGAGCGCCGAGATGCAGGCCGCGGTGGCCCAGACGGTCGGCGCGCTGATGCAGCAGCAGATGGCGGCCGCCGAGGAGAGCGGTGTCGCTCCGGACCCGATCGCCCAGGCCCAGGCGGCGGTCGGCTTCCAGTTCGTCGGGATGCACCAGTACTTCGCCCAGGTCGTCGCCGAGAAGGCGGAGAAGCCGGGCGACGACATGCTCAGCCGCATGATCACCAAGTTCGTCGAGCCCGGCGAGCTCACCCGGGACCAGCTCGCCAACCTGGCGTTCGTGGTCTTCGTCGCCGGCGTGGCCCCCACGACGTCGATGATCAACATCGGTACGGCGACCCTGCTGGACAACCCCGAGCAGCTCGCGATCATGCGCAGTGGCCCGGACGCGGTTCCCGGTGCCGTCGAGGAACTCCTGCGCTACCTCAGCGTCCTCGATCTCCTGCCCCGGGTGGCGGCGGCCGACGTCGAGATCGGCGGCACGCTGATCCGCAAGGGTGAGGGCATCATCGTCCCCAACGCGGCGGCCAACCGCGACGAGAAGGTCTTCGCCGACCCGGACGTGCTGGACGTCACCCGCCCGTCTGCGCGGCAGCACATCGCCTTCGGCCACGGCATCCACCAGTGCCTCGGTATGAACATCGCCCGGGTGCAGCTGGAGATCGGGTTCGAGACCCTGTTCCGCCGGATCCCCGACCTGCGCCTCGCCGTGCCGATCGACGAGGTCCGGTCGGCCATGCCGTCGCCGCTGCCGGAGCTCAACCAGCTGCAGGTGACCTGGTAACCCCAGGCTCTACGGACAGATGGCGTCGTGCCGGGCGCCCCGACCCACGGGTCGCCCGGCACGCGGACGGAAAGGATACCGATGAGTTCCTTGGTTGAAGCGGTTCTCGCGGGGGCGTCGCCCGGCGAGCTGGAGCGCGCCGAGCTGCCGCGGGAGTACACCGCGGCGCACCTGCGCGTCGAGGACGTGGACATGTTCCGCAACGTCGCCGACAAGGACGTGCGGAAGTCACTGCGCGTCGGCCCCGTCGCGATGCCCGAGCTGGCGCCGGACGAGGTCGTCGTCGCGGTCATGGCCAGTGCCCTGAACTACAACACGGTGTGGTCGGCGATGTTCGAACCGCTGCCGACCTTCCAGTTTCTCAAGCAGTACGCCCGGCAGGGCGGGTGGGCGACCCGGCACGACCTGCCCTACCAGGTGGTCGGCTCGGACGGGTCCGGCGTGATCGTGCGGGTCGGCGCCGGGGTCAGGCACTGGCGGGTGGGCGACCACGTGGTGCTGAATCCGGTTCACGTGGACGACCAGGAGCCGGCCGTCCACGCGGACGGCATGCTCGGGTCGGAGATGCGGGCCTGGGGATTCGAGACCAACTTCGGCGGCCTCGCCCACTTCACGGTGGTGCGGGCCAGTCAGCTGCTGCCCAAGCCCGCCCATCTCACCTGGGAGGAGGCCGCGTCCAACCTGCTGTGCGCCGGTACCGCCTACCGGATGCTGGTCAGTGACCGGGGTGCCCGGATCAAGCAGGGCGACGTCGTGCTGATCTGGGGCGCGGCGGGCGGACTCGGCGGATACGCGATCCAGTTCGTGAAGAACGGCGGCGGGATCGCGGTGGGCGTCGTCGGTTCCGAGAGCAAGGCCGAAGCCGCCCGGGCGCTGGGCTGCGACCTCGTGATCAACCGCGACGAGATCGGCCTCACCGATGGTGCCGAGCACGATCCCGCGGAAGTGATCAAGATCGGCAAGCGGCTCGGCGGGATCATCCGCAAGGAGGTCGGCGAGGATCCGCACGTCGTGTTCGAGCACGTGGGGCAGGCGACCTTCGGCATCTCCGTCTTCGTGGTCCGTCGCGGCGGCTCCGTGGTGACCTGCGGCTCCAGCACGGGCTACCAGCACCAGTTCGACAACCGCTACCTGTGGATGAAGCTGAAGCGGGTGATCGGCAGCCACGCCGCCAACTACCAGGAGATGTGGGAGACCAACCGCCTCATCGGCATGGGCAAGATCATGCCGATGCTGTCCACGGTGTACCCGCTCAGCGAGGTGGCCGAGGCGACCCGCCTCGTCCAGACCAACGGTCATCTGGGAAAGGTCGGCGTGCTCTGCCTGGCCCCGGAGACCGGCCTCGGCGTGACGGACCCCGAGCTGAGGCAGCGGATCGGCGCTGACCGGCTGACCCCGCTCCGCCCGTTTGCAACCAACCGCACTGGCGCACTTGCGAGTTGAACAACAGATGAATGCGATAGGGGTTGCCCGGCCAGGCCCGGAAGCTGACGGGGAGGAAGCGGACGGCATCAGCAGAGTCGGCGTGGTCGGCTGCGGCACGATGGGTGCGGGCTTCGCCGAGGCCTGCGCCCGCGCCGGCCTCGGCGTCCTGGTGGCAGTGCCCGGCGAGGACTCCGCGACCCGCGGCCGGGCCCGGTTGCTGCGCTCCCTCGACCACGGCGTCCGCAAGGGCAGGGTGACCGAGCCCGAGCGGGACGCGGCCGTCTCGCGGGTCGAGTTCACCACCGACCTGGCCGATATGAGTGACCGTCAGCTGATTCTGGAGGCCGTACCCGAACGGGAGGATGTCAAGCGCGAGGTCTTCGGTGTTCTCGGCAAGGTCGTCGACGATCCGTCGGCGATCCTCGCCTCGACCACCTCGTCGATCCCGATCGTGAACCTCGCCCAGGCCACCGACCGCGCCGCACAGGTGGTCGGAGTGCACTTCTTCAACCCGGTCACGGTACTGCCTCTGGTCGAGCTGACCGGCTCCCTGCTCACGGCGGAGCCGGTCCTCGACCGGACCGAGGCGTTCGTCTCCGGCGTGCTCGGCAAGCGCGTCATCCGCTCCAAGGACCGGGCCGGGTTCGTGGTCAACGCCCTGCTCGTCCCCTACCTCCTCGCCGCGGTCCGGATGGTCGAGTCCGGCTTCGCCAGCGCTGAGGACATCGATGCCGGCATGAAGCTGGGCTGCGCCCACCCGATGGGACCGCTGGCCCTCGCCGATCACGTCGGCCTGGACACGCTGGCCGCCGTCGGCGAGGCGATGTACGAGGAGTTCCACGAGCCGCTCTACGCGCCCCCACCGCTGCTCTCCCGCATGGTGGCAGGAGGACTGATGGGCCGCAAGACCGGGCAGGGTTTCTACCGCCATGGGTGACGGCGCCAAGGTGTTCGCCATCAGCGACCTGCACGTGGCGTACGACGAGAACCGCAAGATCGTCGAGGACATCCAGCCGGCGTCGGAAGGCGACTGGCTCCTGGTCGCCGGCGACGTCGGCGAGCTCGTCGCCGACATCGAGTGGGCGCTCGACCTGCTGAGCCGACGGTTCGCCAAGGTGGTGTGGGCCCCGGGCAACCACGAGCTGTGGACGCCCAGGGAGGATCCCGTGCAGCTGCGGGGCGAGCACCGCTACCGGCACCTCGTCGAGCTGTGCCGGAGCCTGGGCGTGGTCACTCCGGAGGACCCCTACCCGGTCTGGAGCGGTGCGGGCGGGCCGGTCACGATCGCGCCGCTCTTCCTGCTGTACGACTACAGCTTCCGCGTGCCCGGTGTGCGGACCAAGGCGGAGTCCCTGGCCAACGCATACGACGTCGGTGTGGTGTGCAGTGACGAGTTCCTGCTGGACCCGGCCCCCTATCCGAGCCGGGAGGCCTGGTGTCGGGCGCGGGTCGAACTGACGGAGCGTCGACTCGCCGACTGCGACCCCGAGGTGCCGCTGGTCCTGGTCAACCACTTCCCGCTGATCCGGGAACCCACCCGGGTGCTGCGCCACGAGGAGTTCGCCCAGTGGTGCGGCACCGAGCTGACCTCGGACTGGCACCGCCGGTTCCCGGTCAGCACCGTGGTGTACGGCCATCTACACATCCCGAGGAAGACCTGGCACGACGGAGTGCGCTTCGCCGAGGTCTCCGTCGGGTACCCGCGCGAGCGACGGATGTGGCCCAGGCCGGCCCCGGAGCCGCAGCAGATCGTGCCCGTTCCGGAGGGGCCGGAGTGATCGCGGTGCGCCGCGCTGCCAGCGGCGTCCGCTGAGCAAGCCACGTCAACACCGGGGCCCAGCCCCTACCCGGGTCCCCCTGACCCGCGCTCGGGTTCCGCCCCAGCCCCTAACGTCTCCGGCATTCCTTGCCGGTGCCCCGAGCCCGTAACTAGGTTCGACGAAAGTGCGGGCTGATCAGGCCCGTTGGGAAGAATTCCCGCTGCCCCACCATTCCGCCGACGTCTGGAGTCGATTGATGAGCACGCAGGAGAACGAGCCGACAGCCGCCCAGGAGTTCGCCATGCCGGTTTCGGACCGGATGCGCGATCTGGACTTCCTGCTCGGCGAGTTCCGCGTCGAGTACACCAACCTCGTCGCCGACCCGCCGGCGACCGGCACCGCCAGCTGGACGACGCGGTCGGTCTACAACGGCCACGTCTACGAGCTGCTGCAGAACGTTCCCGAGCACGGCATCGAGGGCCGCTGGATCTTCGGCTGGAGCGCCTCGGAGTCGTCCTTCTACGGCCTGTACCACGACAACTGGGGCAACCACTCGACCCCTTTTTCCAAGGGCTGGGACGAGGACGGCCAGATCCGCTTCGTCGGTGACTGCTTCGGCTTCGGCCAGCAGTTCATCACCAAGGAGGAGTTCGAGGTGATCGACGAGGACCACTTCGTCAAGCGGAGCTTCGCCCAGCAGGGCGACGTGTGGGTGCCGTCGGACATCATCCACGCCTACCGGGTCAAGTGACCCGCGCGCTCCCCGGAGCGCTGCACCGAACCAGATCGGGTACGACCACGGCCGGCCCTCCGACGGGCTGTTCCTGACGGGTTGGACTTCACCTTGCCGCGGGGCGCGACGCCGCCGAAATCCTGGATGAGCAGAGGAAAGCACATGACGGTTGGGTCCGAAGTCCGCGCAGCAGCTGTTCAGCCTGCGACGACCGAGCCGATCGCCGTGGTCGGCATGGCCTGTCGGCTTCCGGGGGCGGCGAGCATCCGCGAGTTCATCGCGCTGCTGACCGGCGGCGTCGACGCCATCACCGACATGCCGGAGAACCGTCGTTCGGCGCTCCCCGGCGAGGGCCCGGCAGCGGACGCCGTCTCCCGCGGAGGCTTCCTCGACGGCGTCGACCGCTTCGACGCCGCCTTCTTCGGGATCTCGCCGCGCGAGGCGGCCGCGATGGACCCGCAGCAGCGCCTGATGCTCGAACTGGCCTGGGAGTCCTTCGAGGACGCCGGCATGGCCCCGGCCCGCTTCCGTGCCCACCAGGTCGGTGTCTTCGTCGGAGCCATCGCCGACGACTACGCCGCCCTGGTCCGCGCCAGGGGAGCGGAGGCCTTCACCCCCCACACCGCCACCGGACTCCAGCGCGGCATTATCGCCAACCGCGTCTCCTACGCCCTGGGCCTGCGCGGCCCGAGCCTCACGGTGGACTCCGGCCAGTCGTCGTCGCTGGTCGCCGTGCACCTCGCGGCCGAGAGCCTGCGTCGCGGCGAGTGCGAGGTCGCGCTCGCCGGCGGTGTGCACCTGAACCTCGCTCCAGAGGGCAACCTCGCCATCTCCAAGCTCGGTGCCCTCTCCCCGGACCGGCGTTGTTTCACGTTCGACGCCCGGGCCAACGGCTTCGTCCGCGGCGAGGGCGGCGCCGTCATCGTGCTGAAGCCGCTGTCGGCGGCGCTGGCGGACGGCGATGTCGTGCACTGCCTGCTAGCCGGAAGCGCGGTTAACAACGACGGCGGCGGGGACAACCTGACGGCTCCCGAGCAGCGCGCCCAGGAGGAGGTCCTCAGGCTCGCCCACCAGCGGGCGGGCGTCGCACCCTCCGACCTTGCGTACGTTGAACTGCACGGCACCGGAACCCCGTTGGGCGACCCGATCGAGGCCGCCGCGCTCGGCGCCGTGCTGGGTCGCGCCCGCGGGGCCGGCTCGCCGCTGCCGGTCGGCTCGGTCAAGACCAACATCGGGCACCTGGAGGGTGCCGCCGGCATCGCGGGCCTGGTCAAGACGGCCCTGTGCCTGCGCGAGGGCGTGCTGGTGCCGAGCCTCAACTACGAGACGCCGAACCCGGCCATCTCGTTGACGGAGACGAACCTGCGGGTGCAGGTCGACCTCGAACCGATGGGCGCAGCGGGCGCGCCGAGCTCCGCGGGCGTCAGCGCGTTCGGCATGGGCGGCACCAACTGTCATGTCGTGCTGACCCAGTGGGAGCCGATCCGGGAGCCGGAGCAGGTCCCCGACGGTGGCGGTGTGTCGCCGGCCCTGGACTCGTCCGTGCTGGCCTGGGTGCTGTCGGGGCGCAGCGAAGCGGTCCTGCGCGAGCAGGCCGCGCGACTGGCCGAGGCGCTCGGCGCCGACCCGGCCGGCGCCGAGCCGGCGGACGTGGCCTGGTCGCTCGCCCTGTCCCGCGGGATGTTCGAGCACCGGGCGGCGGTGCTCGGCGCGGACCCGGCGGAACTGCTCGACGGTCTGCGGGCGGTCGCGGCGGGCGGCGCCGGTGCCGGTGTGGTGCGCGGTGTGGTGGGTGGCGATTCCCGGGTGGTGCTGGTGTTCCCGGGTCAGGGGTCGCAGTGGGTGGGGATGGGTTGGGAGTTGTGGCAGTCGTCGGTGGTGTTCGCCGAGTCGATGGCCGCGTGTGAGCG
>NZ_JBHTTU010000017.1:0-118703 GCF_042794375.1 Kitasatospora sp. NPDC056531
AGCTGGTTCGGGCGCTCGGCGGCGAAGTGCCGGTTGACCAGGTCCGACGGGCGCGGGGCGGCCGGCTCGGGGAGGGTGGTGCGGCGGCGCTGTCCACGGATGACGCCCTCGATGCCGATCTCGCGCATCAGCCGCTCGACGGTGCACCGCGCGACCCGGTGGCCGGCGCGGACCGGGGCGCGGGTGACGCGGCGGGCGCCGCAGGTGCGGCCGGAGTCCTCCCACGCGGCTGTGACCAGCGAGATCAGCTCCTCGTCGCGCAGGCGGCGGGCCGACTTCGGCCGCTGCTTGCGCGCGAAGTACGTCGACGGCGACAGCTTCAGCACCCGGCAGACGGGATCGACCCCGAAGCCGTCTCGCAGGTGGTCGATCACCTGCTCGGCCTCGTCCGGGGACGGTCGATCTCCTGGGCAAAAAACACGCTGGCGGCCTTGAGGATCTCGTTCGCGCGCCTCAACTCCGCGACTTCCTTGCGCAGTTCCCTCAGTTCGTCGCGCTCGGCGGTGGTGAGGCGATCGTCCCGCTCTCCGGAGTCGGCCTCGGCCTGGCGGACCCAGGACCGCAGGGCTTCCTTGTGGATGCCGAGGTCACGGGCCACGTGAGCGACAGGCCGGCCAGTCGACCGGACCTCGCGCACGGCGCGCTCACGGAGCTCATCCGGGTACTTACGTGGTGCTGGCACTGCTCGTGGTTCTCCTTACGCCTGGATCGTAACAAACCCAGACATCAGGGACTCCACGAAAGCCAGAGCAGCTCAAGCTGCTGTGGATCTCACCCGCGTTGCCCGGCCGCACTCACGACCTGACCGCGGCCCGAACCCACCGCATCATCCGGATCTGCGAACGCCAGGGTGTTCCGATCCTCGCCGACCGCGCCTACATCAGGGCCGGCGCCTGGGTGACCACACCGATCAGACGGCTCCCGAACCGGGGCCTCACCACGACTCAGCGAACGATCAACCGGGCCCTGTCAGCGGCACGAGCACCGGTCGAACGAAGCATCGCGCGACTCAAGTCCTGGCGGATCCTCCGCAGATCCCGTTGCAGCCCCAACCGGATGACCGTCATCGCCGCAGCCATCCTCACCCTGGAGCGGCAACGCTGAAAGCGCTCACTGATCAAAAGAACCGCTCCTGGACGAAACACTGCGGGAGCTGGGCGTCGCATGGGCATAGCCGTGCGGATGAGTAGCCGGGCTGGGCAGCAGCGCGGCTCTGCGTCCATCGGTCTGGCATGCACAGGCGGTGCTTCGAGGACGGCCGGGCGTGGTGACAGGCCCATGTGCCCGAGCCGAGGGGGCGGTCTCGGGAGCCGGACGCGTGGTGCGCGGGCTTTTGGCCCTGGTCACACCGCTCAGCGCACAGACTCCGCGACCGTCCCCAGGACTCTCCCCAGGACTCACGAAGAGACCGTGTGAGACGGCCAGGAGTACACCGTGAAACTGGGAGTGTGGCTGTCGAACACCAAGACCAGGCGCACCAAACTCACCACCGAGCAGCTCCAGGCGCTGGCCGCAGAGGCCAGGTCAGCCAGCGAGTCGGCTCTGCCGGCGTGCCATGTCTTGAGAGGAAGGAGGAACGATCCTGTCGCCACGCAGGAGTCCGCTGTCCTGTGGGGCCTCCGCGGGGTCATGGCCGGCAGTGATGATTCGGTTGTCCTCGTCAACGAAGACAACCTGGGGCTTCATGTCGCGGGCCTCCTCATCAGATACCTGCGCGTAGGAGATGATGATGACGAGATCTCCTGGGCTGATGAGTCGCGCAGCGGCACCGTTGATGCCGATGATTCCTGTGTTCCTCGGCCCTTCGATGACGTAGGTGGAGAGGCGGGACCCGTTGTTGATGTCGACGATGTCGACCTTCTCGCCGGGCAGTAGATCTGCGGCCTCCATGAGGTCGGAGCTGATGGTGAGCGAACCAACGTAGTGGAGGTCGGCCTGTGTGACTGTGGCTCGGTGGATCTTGGACTTCATCATGGTGCGACGCACGGCGATTGATCCTCGTCGTTCCTGTTCAGGCAGCGGCTAGGAAACAGCTGCGGTATGTACGTATGATCTTGGTCAACAGGCCGGTAGCTCAGATGATTAGAGCGCACCCCCGATAACAGCACATCGTCGGATATCGCCGGCACATCGCCGATCAGAGCCAGCAGTTCAGTCTCGTCGTTCTCGATCCGGCGGGACAGCAGCCACTCGCCCTCCTCGTTGATCACCACGACATGGGGGTGCGTTTTGCCGATATCCACCCCGGCCCAGATCTTGGTCACGTCCCCTCCCGCCAGCTCGACTCACATCGATCCCGCGGACGACCTCGCCGGCGTTGTCCTACAGCAGCGATCGAGTCGCGTATCCCCATCAGCCGTCGAGTCGTCACGGGGCTCCGGGTGGGCACGTCCCGTAAGCCATCCAGCGGCTCAGCCCTCACAGCCATGCCCGGAGCCTCTGGGCGCCTTTAGATGTCGTCATAGTCCGGCGTGGACATGCCGGGGACTGTCGGATTGCTCTTCCTGGACAGGAACTACGGCAGCATCATTGCGGGCCCCACCCCAGCGTTTCTCGGTCTCCCTGTGAATGTGCCAGATGTCGTCCTCGGTGAGGAGGGCGGAGACGACACCGGGAAAAGCTTCCTCGAAATAAATATAGGGCTTTCGGTTGTCGATGCGCGGGGAGTGGTAGTCGAGTTGGTCCTGCATGCCGTGCTGGCGCGTGACCGGTGTCGCGGGGTGATAGGTGAGTATATTCGGGCTAGCCAGATCGATCAGCTTGTCGTCGATGAGACGGCCCACTTCATGGATGGTCTCGTCGATACTGTCCCGCGTCTCACCGTCGAGGCCGAAAAGAACGGAAGTTCCCAGCTGCAGGTCCTGCGCCTTGACGAGGGCCGCAGCTTCCCTGACCTTTTCCCTCCAGGGCTTCCGTTCGTCCCGGCGGATATTCTTGTGGATGTTGTTCATGACTTGCGTCGACATGCTCTCGATGCCGATGTAGATGTAGCTGCATCCGGCATCCTTCATCTTTCGCAGGATTTTTGACGACTCTTCAGCCGTATGCAGCGCGACGAGGGTGTCCACGGTCAGCTGAGCACCCCACTGGAGGTCGCGCAGCCGCTGGACATCGTCTTCCTCGCGAACGAATCTGCGGTAACGCGGTTCGAGTGAACCGCTCTCGTCCCGGCGGATCCGGCTGAGCTCTTCGCAGAAGTTCTCGATGTCCCGATACCGACCGCTCCAGAAGACGGAGTCGTCGAAGAAGAGCGACTCGGCTCCGTAGCTGACGTACTCACAGACCCGCTCCGCCGCCGCACCTATCGCATCGTCCTTGAACCGCTTGAGCCCAGTACCGAGTTGCGACGACTCGGAGCAGAAATTACATCGGTACGGACAGGCGTTGGACACCATGAAGTGCGCGGTGCGCATCACCTCCCCCGTCCCGGGGCGAGTGAAGATGGGGAATCGGGATCGGATCGCGAATGCCTCGTACGGCGAGGGTAAGGACGCGAGGTCGATCGTTCGGCCACGGAGCGGAACGGCGTCGAAGGTCTCCCCCGCCGCCAGGACGACGACCGACGTGCCGGCCACGGGACCCTCTTCGGCGAGCAGCCCCTGTAGGCACGGCAGGACCTGGTCACGGTCCACCCAACGCCGGTCGAGATCGGTGGCAAGGGCGAGGGCCCGCATGAGCAGGTCCACGGCGAAGTAGGCCTCGCCGCCGACGACGGCGTCGACCACTCGGGGAGCCTTGCCCTCCTGAATGACTGCCACCGTGCTGCTGGGTTCGAGCACGAGGGCCTGGCCGTCGGGGGTGCAGGTGACGGTCTCGTCCACATGACGGCCTCCGAGTATGACGAAGGCATCCGGGACCTCGCGCTTGACCAACCTCGCGATCTCGAGCGCGTAGCGGTGCGCGGGTGACACGGCGCTGATGAGCACGACCCTGGGCTGGACCTCGCGCAGTAGCCGCAGCCATCTCGTGCGCGCCGCGTCGTCCCAGACCCGGGGGTCGAAGACCGTCTGGTCGGTGTTGGGTGACGTGCCGTAGGCCCGGTATCCGTCGTCACTGGCGGAGAGCCGGTACTCCTTGGACGGGAACCGGGTCCACTCGGGCGCGAGGTCGCTGTAGTGCACGGCTTCCTCCAGCGGGCCGGCGTCCGCCACGGCACGGTGCACGGCAGCGCTCAGCGCTGTGTAGAGACACATCGGGTCGCCCGGATAGGTGATTTCACCCTCGGATTGGGTCATGACGGGCGCCAGTACCGACAGCACAGGGAAATAACGGGTGTCCGTTCTCGCACTCGCCAGATCATCTGACAGCCGGCGCCTGCGCGTCAGACGCCGTTCCCGAAACGCGTCCAGATCGGACACTTCCCCCGGGCGGTGCATCTGAATGCCGCCGCCCCCCGAACGTATCTTCTGAATAGCGTGCGTGGCCATCAGTTCCCCCTGATTCTGGCTCTTCCAGGATCTTATCCCCGAACACGGACATCGATGGCGCGATTACTCCGGCGGGCCACCGACGGACGTTCCCGTCCTTCCCCGAAAAACACACATCCCGATCCGTCACGGATTGGGACATCCTCAAAGCCCGGCCGCATTCTTCTTGTGGCGGTCCAGCAACTCTTCAATCGAGGGCCCACTCGGTGCGACCTCGAACTCACCCGCGATCTTACTCGACCCTACTAGGTCATGTCTTCAAATGTCACGTCCACATCAGTCCTCAATCGTTCACGTGCGCGCGCCGGCCTGAGGGCTTCGACCGGGGTTTCTGCGAACGCGAACTGGCCGACCAGGCCAGGCAGTTCCGGGCCCGCATCGAAGAACTCACCCGGCAGCCGCGGCTGTTGCGAAGACCGATGCAGTTGTCGAGGTGTCCGTTGTCGCTCCGTGCCCGTTCCGGTGGGCAAGTCCCGTCTCCGACCGCGCAGATCGCGCGGGCGGGCAACCCGGGCGGTACGACGGCGATGTGGGTGAGAGACCGGCGGGACGGGCTGTGGTGCGACGAGGACTTCGCGGGCTGGTACCCGCGCGACGGACGCCCGGGCATCTGGCCCGCCCAGCCGGCCACCGTCTGTGTGCTGCGGTGCCTGCTCGGTCTGTCGGACCGAGCAGGCAGCGGAAGCAGCTCGCTGCCGTCCCTTACGCTGCGCCGCTCGGCCCGGGGTCAGAGTTCCCCGCCCCGGGCGGAGCGGCCGTGGCCTGAAGATACGCGGCCAGGCTCTGCAGCGTCGGATGGCGGTGCAGAGCCACCAACGTCAGCTCGGGCACCTGCGCCATACTGCGCATGGCCTTCATCGAGTCGCCGCCCAGGGCGAAGAAGTCGTCGTCACGCCGGATCGCATCGATGCCCAGAACGTCCTGCCATGCCGCGGCGATCCGCTTCTCCCAGGGACCGCTGGGCTCGGCACCCACGGGCACGGTGGCGCCACGGCGCTCCTCGTGCGGTGAGGGGGCCGTGGGAAGCGACTTGCGGTCCAGCTTCCCGTTGGGGCTCAGCGGCATGGCCGGCAGCACGAGCACAGTGCCGGGAACCATGTGAGCCGGGAGGCTGGCCGCGAGGGTCCTGCGGATGTCCTCCGGGTCCAGGACCTCGCCGTCGCGCGGCACGGCATATCCGACCAGGACCGGGACGCCGACGGCATCGGTCTGTGCGGTCACCGCCGCTTCTTTGACCTGAGGATGGTCGCGGAGTACGGACTCGATCTCGGTCAGCTCCACCCGCAGCCCGTGAATTTTCACCTGAAGGTCGGCCCGGCCGATCAGTTCGATCAGTCCGTCGGCACCGAACCTCGCCAAGTCGCCGGTGCGGTACAGCCGCTCGTCGGCCACTGTGCCATACGTCCACTCGATGAACCGCTCGGCGGTGAAGGCGGGCTGGTCCAAGTAGCCGAGCGCGAGGCCGACGCCGGCGAGGTACAACTCGCCTGTTACACCCGGCGGAACGGGTTGAAGTGACTCGTCCAGGATGTATGTGCGCTGATTGGCCATCGGGCGCCCGTACGGAATGCTCCTCCAGGTGGGTTCGGTGGTTTCGACCTCGAATATCGTCGAATAGATCGAGGCCTCGGTGGCCCCACCGAGGGAGATGAACCTGGCGTCGGGCGCGGCTCCGCGGGCGCGTCCGGGCAGCTTCAGCGGGATCCAGTCTCCGGCGACCATGATCAGCCGCAGCGCGTTCACCGGTGAGGGACCGTCACCCCCGCCGCGCTCGACATGATCGAGTACCAGTTCCAGCAGCGCCGGTGCGGTGTTCCACACCGTGACGCCGTGGTCCGCCGCCAGTTCGGCCCAGTGCGCCGGATCCTTGGCCCGGCCGGGCGCAGGAAGGACGAGAGTGCCGCCTGCCGCCGTCATCCCGAGGAATTCGTAGACCGACATGTCGAAACTCGGGGATGACAGGCCGAGGACACTGTCGCCGATGCCCACAGCGAAGCGGGAGTTGAGATCCTCGATGTTGTTCACCACGCCCCGGTGGCGCAGCGCGATCGGCTTCGGCTTTCCGGTGGAACCGGAAGTATGGATGACGTAGCAGAGGTTGTCCGGCCCGGCCTGGGCCTTCGGGTCGTGATCGGGCCGAGCGGACAGGGCGGCGGTCTCGCGGTCCAATAACACCAGGAGTTCCTGCCGTACGGAGTCCTCCCCGGTCAGAGCGGCAGCGAGCTTGCCATGGCTGATCAGAGCCTTGCAGGAAGCACCGGTGATCATGGTGGACACCCTGGCCTGCGGATAGCCGGGGTCGAGCGGCACATAGGCCCCGCCGGCCTTGAGCACCCCGAGCATCGAGATCAGCAGATCGGGCGAGTGCTCAAGGTAGAGGCCGACGCGGTCGTCGGGGCCGACGCCCAGGTCCCTCAGATGATGTGCCAGCCGGTTCGCCGCGACGTTGATCTCCTGGAACGTCAGCCGGGTCGCTCCTTGGATCACGGCGACGGCCTCGGGGGACCGCGCGGCCCGCTCCTCGAACGCCTCGTGCAGACAGCTCTCCTCGCGGGACAGCTGGGCAGCGGTGTCGTTCCATTCCACGAGGATCCGGTGCGCCTCGGGCCCAGTGAGAAGCACGAGATCCGCCAGCGCCTGGTCCGGCCGATTCGCGCCGTCCTCAAGCAGGTTCTGGAAGTGGGCGAGCAACTGGTCGCCGGTCGCCGTTTCGAAGAGTCGCTCGTCGAAGCGGAGAGCGGCCGACCGGGACGCCGCCTCGGCCACGGGCAGCACGAGCTCGGCCTCGTACGGCTGATCGCCCTCGCCGGCCCGATCCGCACCGAAACGTACGCCGATGCGCGCGGGCTCCTTCCCGGGGGCCGCCACGGTACCGGCCGCACTGGTCAGTCCGCGGAGCGTGCTCTCCCCGGTGACGGAGAAGCGGAGCAGCGAGTCCTCACCTCCTTCGCGGCGCACGTGGAACTCAACCTGGTTCTGGCCGGAATACCGGTACAGCAGCGCGGCGAAGCCGGCGAGCAGCACACTCTCCGGTGCGGTCACACAGGACACCGCCACATCCCTGACGGCACTGGCGTAAAGACCGGGAATGTCTCGGTGCACTACCCCCGTGCAACGGGGTGCTTCGACGCCACGCGGCCGGTCCGCAGGGATTTGGGCGGCATGGGAGGACAATTCCTGTCTCCTGTCACAGATTCTCGACATCGCAGATGTAATTCGACTGTGAATATCGGATGGGCGCATGGGCGCACCGACTGCCGGGCCAGGAAGCTCCAAGCTTTGCGAGCGACTAGCCTCAGCGTCTAATCCGGGCTGAGGAAAGCGCTGTTGGCGACAGTACCGGCGGGTTGCGAACGCCGCAATGTGGCCGACATCACACTTCGCGGCCGAAGTCTGCCGCATAACCTTGTGTGCTCCCCTCATAGGGCAACCATGACGTACTCGGGGAACTCCCCTGCGGCCCAACAGGACTGTGGGGATGCGATTGGAGGGCCAGGGGCCCCGCAGGAGTTCTGCCGAGCGATCGGTTTCCTGCCGCCGACTTTCCGTACCAGCCTCCTCTCCGTCGTGCGGCACTGCACCGACATTGGTCCGCACAGCGCTGTGCCATCCAACCGACACCGGACAGGACTATGAACGCCGACACTTCGTTAACTGCTCTCGACTCCCTCGAACTGAGCCGCCTGTCACAGCGGGACGGGGAGAAGTGGGCCACCGCGGGAGACGGCATGCTGGCCTCTTGGGTCGCGGACATGGACTTTCCGACCGCACCCGCGATACGCCAGGCCCTGCTGCGCCGCGCCGACGGCGATCTCGGCTACCCCCCGTGGTTCGATGAGAGCCGCGGCGGCCCGCTCGGCGAGGTGTTCGCCGAGCGGACGCGGCAGCGGTACGGCCACAGGCCTGATCCCACGCACGTCCGGCTGTTCACGGACATCAACCAGGCAATGCTCGCGACGCTCCAGGTCGCCACCGACCCAGGCGATGCGGTCCTTCTGCACACCCCCGTCTGCCCGCCGTTCGTCGATGTCATCGAGCGGATCGGCCGCAGGGCGCTGACCGTTCCGATCCAGGAGGGCGAGGGCGGGTGGGAGTTCGATCCCGCGCTCATGGAGCGGACCGCGGCGGACGAGGGCTCGGGGCGCTGCCGTGTGCTTTTCCTCGTCAACCCCCACAACCCCACCGGCCGGGTATTCCGCCGTGACGAGCTGGAGTCACTCGCGGAACTCGTGCTCAGGTTCAACCTGTTGGTGATCTCCGACGAGGTGCACGCGGACCTGACCCATGCCCCGCACCAGCACATTCCCTTCGCCTCGCTCAGCCCGGAAATCGCTGCCCGCACCGTCACCCTCACCTCGGGGAGCAAGGCATTCAATCTCGCCGGGATCCGCTGCGCGCTGGCACACATAGGACCGCGGGCCGTACGGGATGCCGTCGACGCCCGGCGCGGGCTGCTTTTCGGCCAAGTAGGAGTGCTCGCGGTCGAGGCACTGAAGGCCGCCTGGACCTCGGGCGATGCCTGGCTGGACGAAGTGCTGGCCATCTTGGACCGGAACCGGCGGCTGCTGGCCGAGCGGCTCCCGGAGGGGATCCGATGTCAGACTCCGGAGGCCACTTTCCTTGCCTGGCTCGACTGCCGGCAGCTGGGGATCGGTCCGGACCCCATGCCCTTCTTCCGCGACGAGGCCAAGGTGCTCCTCTTCTCCGGTCCGGCCTTCGGGGCCGGCGGCGACGGATTCGTACGGCTCAATTTCGGTACGTCCCCGCAGGTCCTGGAAGAGACCCTGGAACGTATGAGCGCCGCGTTGCGACGGCGCGGACGTGATGGAAAACCGCGTTAGCCTCGATCGTTCATGAGTCCTCGTGCGCCGGCTTCCGGAGGCCTGAGCCCCTCCGGATGAACCCCCATCAGAATTCGTCGAGTCAGGCCGCGAAGGCGTTTTGATCTCATTGAGGGAAAATTCACGGAGGCCGCATTATCAAAGGAGTGAAATCGAGAAAAAGGAGGGAAATCAAGAAAAACAGCCACAGTCGGGCAATGTGATCCGCATCACATTGATCGTTTTCCCTGCAACGCTGTAGCGTAGACGAAACCGTTGAGCCAGGCCATGCGTCCTGCGGTCGTGAAAACTGGACGGAGCCGACCACCTCCGGTGAACCGTGACACAAGGTGACACAGCGAGGGATTCGGCCCCATTCAGGAATCGGAGGCGACCGAATGGGATTCGACTCCGATCCCGCCAAAATCCCGTCTGGAAATTCAGCAGAGGTGGCGGAGAATCTCTGGAGGCAAACCCGCAGGGGCGGTGCGATCGCCCGCCCGCTCGCGGCCGACACCCCGGGGAGCCCGGACCTCACTGTTCGAGCCCGGGACCATCGACCGCCTCGCCCGGCTGCTGCCGCGACGCGTGGAACTCTTCGCTCCGATCAGCACCAACAACCCCACAGGCGCAAACAAGGAGCTTTCCTGTGACTGACCACGCGACGGTGCGGGTTCAGCTGGCCTCCGCTCTGGAAATGCAGTTCTGGCTCGGTGAGCAGATCGACCCGGCGAGCCGCGCCGGCTGGATCCTCGCCCAGGTCCGCGTCGACGGCCCGCTCGATCTCCCTGCCCTCGACGCAGCGCTGTCGGCAGTGGCCCGCCGCCAGGAGGCGCTGCGCACCGCCTTCGACTTCGAGCATGAGCAGGTGGTCCGCAAGGTCCTCGCGGAGCCGGTCACAGAGCCGCTGCTGCGCCTCGAGTCCGGCACCGGCTTCGAGGAGGCGGCCGCCACCCTGCTGAACGCCGACACCTTCGATCTCGCCGCGGGCCGCGTCTACAGGGCCGCAGTCGCCCCGGACGCACAGGGCGCCACCGTCTTCCTGGCGGTCCATCACATCGCTTTCGACGGTCTCTCCCAGGAGGTGTTCGCCGCCGATCTGGCGTGCGCCTACGCGCGGGCCGTCGACGGCGTCGCGACCGATCTGCCCGTGCTGGAACGAGTGGAGGCCGCAGAACTCACGCCGGCGCAACACGCCGAACTCACCGCACACTGGCGCGCCTTGCTGACTGGGGCGGCCGACCTGCCTACCCCGGACGGCAGCCCGGCGCCGAACCAGCACGAGCTCGCTGTCGGTGGGTCGGCCGAGCTCCGAACCACCTATCCGCCCAGCACCTGGCAAGCGGTGCGCGACCAGGCCAGGCGCAGCGCCTGCTCACCATTCGCGGTGCTGCTGGCCGCGTACGGCCGGGCTCTGGCCGAGATCACCGGCGGCTCCGACTTCTGCGTCGGCACACCGGTGGCCACCCGCTCGGCCGGGCAGGAGGACGAACTCGGCTGCCTGATCAACATCCTGCCGGTGCGGATGCCCGAGCTGTCCGCACCCGGGGTGGTCGAGCGGGTCTGGGCTGCCGTGCGGGAGAGTGTCCTGGGCTCCGCGCTGCCCCGTTACGAAGTCGTCCGGGCCGTACCTACGGTCGCCGGTGGTCGGATGCCCGTCTACCAGGTGCTGTTCGCCTTCGAGAACTGGCAGCGCGTCGAGCATGCGGCCGGTCCGGTGAGGATGCACGCCGTTCCGGTGCCGCCGGTCGGCGCGGTCGCCGAGGTTCAGCTCCAGGTGTGCGAACTGCCCGACGGGACCCTGAAATGCGTCGTCCAGGCTCCGCTGACCGGTTCCTGGCCGCAACGGCTCCCTGATCTGCTGCGCGCCTTCGACAGCCGACTCGCCGAAATCGCCCCGTCGGCCACGCCTCACTCCTTCTCCTCGGAGGCTCCCGCATGACCACCACGTTGATGTGCCTGCCGTACGCCGGTGCGGGAGTTCGACGGGGACGGCGCCGAGGTGCAGCAGACCCCGCTGTCACGTTGTCGAGTGTGTGAGTGCCTGACGGTGTGTCGGGTGTGGTGGGGCCGGGTCCCGGCTCAAGGCTCAGGCTGCGGTGGGCAAGGCGGTGGCGGCGGGGCCTGAAGTGGGGTGAGGTACCGCGTACGGGCGGTAGCGCGGGTCCCGGTCCAGGATCAGCGGCCCGGACACGGGGCTCCGTCGGATCCGTGGGCCAGCAGTTCGGCGAAGGCGGCCACTGTCGGGGCCTTGAACAGGCTCGGGACGGTCACGTCGATACCCAGCGCCTCACGGATCCGGGCCACCAGGCGGATCGCATCGAACGAGTTGCCGCCCAGACGGAAGAAGTCGTCATGGATCCCCATGTCGGGTGCGGCAAGCACGTCGGCGAACAAGGAGCGGAGCAGCGCCTCGGTCGTGTCGCGCGGAGCGGCCGGTCTCCCGGTCGGTCGGCGCCGGGGCGCAGGGAGTGCCGCCCGGTCGAGCTTGCCGTTGGCCGTCAGGGGAAGCGCGTCGACGATCACGAAGTGGTCCGGAACCAGCTGTGGCGGGAGCCGGAGCTCCGCTTCTCGCCGCACGTCCTCGACGTACAGTTCCGGGGACGACCAACCCGGTCCACGGCGCGCCGGTGCGGCGCTCTCCCCGCCACCGGAGGCCGGCTGCCCGCCGCGGACTGCGTAGAGGGTGACCAGACCGGTCTCCGAGAGCATCGCCAGCCCGTCGACGGTGACCCGGTACCCCCGCTCCTCCAATTGGTCCCGGATCCAGTCGATCCGGCCCGGGGCGTTGTGTGCTTCGATCACCAGCTGGCGGACCAGGTTCCAGTGCTCCTCACGGAGCCCCTGAAGCACCGCGCGTTCGCTCTTCTCCGCATCGATCTTGAGCAGGTCGATCCGTTCCACACCGGTCTCGTCGATGACGTCCGACAGCGTGCGCAGCTCGCAGGTCACGTCGGTGTGTTGCAGCCGCTCTGTGAGCAGACTGTCGAGGTCCGCCGCACCGCTCTGCGGGAGGGCTTCCCGCATCGGCTGCTCGTTGCGGACGAAGGCCTCCAGGACACCGCGCTCCTCGGCGATGTCACCGAATCGCCCCGACATTATCGAAAGTTGCGGGTAGTAGGTGAACGACGCTGTCCCCGCCGCTTCGGCGAGGCCGCACGGAAACAGCCTGGCGTCGACTCCGTGCAGCCGGGTGTTGAGTTCGAGCATGCGGAACAGCTGCGGAATCGGCTCGAACGAATGGACCACGCTGCCGGGACGGGAGCGGGCCACCGCGAGCGCGAAGAACCCGATGTGCGCGCCCACGTCGAAGACGCAGGCCCCGGTGTCGGGCAGTGTGATCCCGTGCCGCAGGTACTCGCCCTCTTCGAAGATCTCGCGGTACAGGAAGTCCGCCTCCGCCCGGTTGGACGCGACGACGGCCATGCCGTTCGGTAGGGTCTGCAGGTCCTTCCGGTCGAGGAGCCCGGCTTCTTCAAGGCGGCACAGGTTCCGCAGCGCGGCGGCCTCGACGGGGTCGGGTACGAGGTAGGCGGTCAGCCGCGTCTCGCCGGCCTCGTCGGGCCTCGCGGCCACCACCGCGTCGGCGACCGCGGCGTGCCGGGCCAACGTCGCTTCGATCTCGCCGAGTTCGACGCGCACGCCTCCCACCTTGACCTGGTGGTCGTTGCGGCCCAGGTAGTGCAGGACCCCGTCAGGGTCCCGCCGGGCGAGATCCCCGGTTCGGTACATCCGGCTGCCTTCGGGGCCGTAGGGATCGGGGATGAATCGCTCCGCTGTCAGCCCCGGCCGGTTGACGTACCCCCGGGCCAGCTGGACACCCGAGATGTAGAGCTCGCCGGCCACACCGGGCGCGGCCTGGTTCAGCTGCTCGTCCAGAACGTACAGCCGGGTGTTCCACACCGGGGCGCCGATCGGCACCGGGCCGGGTGGGTCGCCGGGGCCGCAGCGCCAGTAGGACACATCCACCGCGGCCTCGGTGGGCCCGTAGAGGTTGTGCAGTTCGGCGTCCAGGAGGCGGAAGAACCGTGACCGCAGATCGGCCGAGAGCGCCTCGCCGCTCGCGAACACCCGGCGCAGCGAATCACATTGGGCCGTCGTCGGCTCTTCGAGGAAGTGACGCAGCATGGACGGGACGAAATGCACGGTCGTGATCCGCTCCGCCCGGATCAGCTCGGCGATCCGGGTGGGATCCCGGTGCTCGTCCGGCCCGGCCAGGACGAGGCGCGCACCGACGCACAGCGGCCAGAAGAACTCCCACACGGAGACGTCGAATCCGGCGGGGGTCTTCTGCAGGACGTGGTCGTCGTGGCCCAGCGGATACTCCGCCTGCATCCAGCGCAGGCGGTTGACGATGGCCTCGTGGGAGACGGCCACCCCCTTGGGCCGGCCGGTGGATCCCGAGGTGAAGATGACGTAGGCGGTGCTCGACGGGTGCAGCGAGGGCCACCCGGTCTCGTCTGCCTCGGGCGCGCCCTCCTCCGACATCCGCCGGACGTCCTCGCTGTCGAGCGTCAGCACGGGCCGTGCGTCCTCGGTCATCTCCCGTACGCGCTCGGCGGGCAGCAGCGGATCGACCGGAAGGTATGCGGCCCCGGCCCTGTGCACCGCGTAGAGGGCGACCAGCAGTTCCACGGATCGCGGCACCGCGACCGCCACGATCGTTTCGGGCCCCGCCCCCTTGGCCATGAGCAACCGCGCCAGTCGGCCGGCCCTGGCATCCAGCTCGGCGTAAGTGAGGGATGCATCGACGCCGACGACCGCGACGGCGTCAGGGGTACAGGCCACCTGGGCCGCAAACAGATCGGGCAGAGTCTCTGCCGCCATGTCGTGAGCCGCGGTGTCGCTCATGACGTCACTTCCCATCGTTGTCGAACTGACCGCCGGACCGGGACAGGTACCGACGAGGCCGAGAAGGATTCGTCGCCCGGCGGCGGACCCGCAGGGGCGTACGGCTTGCCGGGGGTCGGCTACGGGAGGGACGCTGCGGACGGATCGAAGGCCGCCCGGCGCAGTGCCTCGATGTGCGCGGCGAGCGTCTCGACGGTCGGCGCGTCGACCAGGGCGCGTACCGGGATGTCCAGCTCGAGCTCGGCCCGCAGTCGGCTGACGACCGCCAGCAGGGAGAACGAGTCCCCGCCGGCCTCGAAGAAGTTGGCCCGCACGTCCACCTCGGCGAACCCGAGCACCTCCGCCCAGGCCGCCGCGACGGTGCGCTCCGTCTCCGTGCTCGGCGGCGTCACGGCCGTCGGAAGCACGGGAATCGGCTCGGGTCGGGGCAGCCGCTGGCGGTCCACCTTGCCGGTCGGGGAGAGCGGCATGGCCTCGAGCCACATGACCACGGCCGGCTGCATGACGATGGGCAGCTTCGGGGCGAGGTGGGCACGGAGCGCGGCCTCGTCGAGCCCGCTGCCCGGTGTCCTGACCACGTGGGCGACCAGCCGCTGGTCGGGCTCCAGGAGCACCACGGCGTTCGCCACCTCCGGGTGACCGCGCAGCACCGATTCGATCTCCTCCAGCTCGACCCGCACGCCGCGGATCTTGACCTGACTGTCGACCCGGCCCAGGAACTCCATCTCCCCATTGGGCAGGCGGCGCACCAGGTCACCCGTGCGGTAGAGGCGTCGGCCGGGCCGGGCCGGGTCGGGGGCGAACCGGTCGGCGGTCAGGGCGGGCTGGTTGCGGTAGCCGCGAGCGACGCCGTCACCACCGATCCAGAGCTCGCCGGGCACGCCGATGGGCTGCAGGTTCCCCCAGCGGTCGACCACCGCGCAGGAGGCATTGGCGATCAACTCGCCCAGCGGCATGGAGCTGCGCTCCAGCGGCTCGTCGCCCATCCGGCCGACCAGGGCCGCGCCCGCGGTCTCCGTCGGCCCGTACTCGTTCCAGATCTCGCACCCGGCGGAGACGACCGCACGGGTCCGCGCCACCAGGTCGGCGTCCAGGTTCTCGCCGCCCATGGACACGTGCCGCAGCGTCGGCATGTCGAGGCCGGCGTCGGTGATGCCGCGCATCTGGGTCGGCGTCAGGTACAGCATGTGGATCGACTGCTCGTTGATGAACCGGGCGGTGGCCCGGCCGTCGGCCTTGACCTCACGGGGCAGCAT
Source organism: Kitasatospora sp. NPDC056531 (assembly GCF_042794375.1). Classification (NCBI taxonomy): domain Bacteria; kingdom Bacillati; phylum Actinomycetota; class Actinomycetes; order Kitasatosporales; family Streptomycetaceae; genus Kitasatospora; species Kitasatospora sp. NPDC056531. Next base: position 15,355 of record NZ_JBHTTU010000017.1, read on the forward strand.
GACCAGGCAGGCGCCTGCGGTCAGTGCGTGGAACATCTGCTCGACAGACCAGTCGAAGTGGTAGGAGAGGTTGTGCACCACCCGGGTGCCGGGCCCGATCGGACGGATGTCCTGGGCCCACTGGATCCACGGGGTGATCGCGGTGTGCGGCAGGCCGACGCCCTTGGGCCGGCCGGTGGTCCCGGACGTGTACATCAGGTACACCAGCTGCGAGGGATGCAGCGCGGACCCCGGGGCGCCGCCCCCCGCGCCGTCCTGCGCGGTGCTCACCACGTCCACGCTCTCCAGGACGGCCGCCGGCAGCTGGTCCCGCAGTTCCGGGGTGGTGACCAGGATCTTCATCCCGCTGTCCGCGACGACGTACGACATCCGGTCGACGGGGGCGAGCGGATCGATCGGCACGTAGGCGGCACCGGACTTCAGGATGCCGAGGATGCCGACGATGAGGTCCACCGACGGGTCCGCGCACAGGCCGACCAGATCGTCGGTGCCGATGCCGCGCGCCGTCAACTCGTCGGCCAACCGGGATGCTCTGCGGTCGAGTTCGTGGTAGCTGACCCGCTCGTCGCCACTCTCCACCGCGTCCGCGCCCGGGGTCCTGAGCGCCTGCGCCTCGAACAGCCGGTGCAGGAAGAGGTCCGTGGGGTAAGGACCGCAGGCGGCGGTGGACCACTCCTCGAGCTGACGACGCTCCTCCTCGGGAAGGATGGTGAGCTCGGAGAGGCGCTTGGCGGGAGCGGCCACCGCGTCGGCCGCGAGCACGGCCAAGTGGTCGAGGATGCGCCAGGCCTTGTCCTCGAGGAACAGGTCGGTGTTGTAGTCGACCGCGAGGCGGTACGTGAATTCGGTCTCGACGACCCGGAACACCAGGTCGAACTTGACCGCCTTCAGGCTCAGGCCCAACTCGACGTCGTTGACGGTGATCCCGGCCAGCTCCGGCGCCGGGACCGCGTGCTGGTACGCCAACATGACCCGGAACGGCCCCTGCCGGGAGGAACGGTCGGTCGAGACCGCGTTGGCCACCCGCTCATAGGGGACGTCCTGGTGGGCGAAGGCCTCCAGGATCCTGCCTCGGACCCGGCCGAGCAGCTCGGCCAGCGTCGGGTCGCCGGACAGGTCGCTGCGCACGGCGAGGGTGTTGAGGAAGCACCCGAGCATGGACTCGAGCTCCGGCAGATCACGGTTGGCGCTGGGGATGCCGACCACGATGTCCGTCTGGCCGCTGTACCGGCTGAGCAGCACGTTGAGCAGCGTGAACACGGTCATGAATGGAGTGGCGTTGTGCTCCCTGGACAGCTCGCGGATCCTACGCGACACCGCTCGGGGCAGCTCGATGTCCACCGACGCCCCCTTGCTCGTGCCGGCCTCCCGGGGCGGCAGGTCGGTCGGAAGGTCCAACACGGGGAGCGGGCCGCGCAGTCGGTCCTTCCAGTAGTCCAGTTGGCGTTCGAGCGTGGTCCCGGTGACCGTGCGCCGCTGCCAGGCGGCGTAGTCGGCGTACTGCACCGGCGGTTTCACGGCCGCCGGGATCCCGCCGTCGGCGGCGGCGGCGTAGAGCTCCAGCAGCTCGGCCATGGCGAGTTCGAAGGAGTACACGTCGGTGATGATGTGGTGCAGGTTGATGAGCAGGACGTGCCAGTCCTCGTCCAGCCGGTACAGCTCGATCCGGAGCAGCGGCCCCCGCTCCACGTCGAACGGCCGCTGGGCGGAGTCGAGGAGCAGACCGGCCAGGACCTGCTCCTGCTTCTCCTCCGGCTCGTCCCGGAGGTCGACCACGGTCAGCGGAAATTCGGCCCTGGCCTGAATCACCTGCTCGGGGATGCCGTCGACCGCCTTGATGGTCGTGCGGAAGACCTCGTGCCGGTCGACCAGCGCCTGGACGGCCTGCCCCAGGGCCGTGATGTCGAGCGGGCCCACGAGCTCGTTCGCCATCGGGATGTTGTAGCGGGAGCTCGGACCCTGGATGTGCTCGTCGACCCACAGCCGCTGCTGGGTGAACGAGGTGGGCGCGTGGAAGACCGCGCCCGAGCGTCCCTCGAACGGCTCGATGGTCTGTTCCGCCCCGGGCTTCGTCTCCCGCATCGCCTCGATGGCCGCGGTCAGCTCGACGAGGGTCTGGGCGTCGAAGAGCACGCTGAGCGGGATCCGGATGCCCAGCTCCTCGCGCAGCCGGCTGATCGCTCGGGCGCCTTTCAGTGAATTTCCGCCCAGCGCGAAGAAATTGGCGTCGGGACCGGATATCTCGGTGTGCAGGACAGCCGTCCACACATCCGAGACGACGTCCATCACGGACCGCTGCGACATGTCGTTCCACCTAAATCCGTCGATCGAGAGGATGGTTGTTTCGAAGGGCTTCGGGTCAGTGACCGTTCTGGCGGGGCACGGCAGCGAGCCGCCCGGCGATCTCGGCGAGCACTGCCGGACGGGCGGAGTGCAGGAAGAAGTGGCCGCCGGGAAACATTCGCAGGTCGAAGCCGCCGGCTGTGAGCTCGCCCCAGCGCGGCATCGCCGCAATGCCCGCGGGATCGTCCTCGGTCCCACCGAACGCCGTGACCGGGCAGGTCAGCAGCGGCCCGTCGGTGAACCGGTGGGTCTCGACCACCGCGAGGTCGGCCCGGATCACCGGGAGCACCAGGCGCATCAGTTCCGGGTCCGCCAGAACCGCTTCCGGTGTCGCGGACCAGGAGCGCAGTTTCCCGATCAGCCCCTTCTCCGGACCGGCGTGGTACGCGGTCTCCTTCCGGGCTTGGGGCGGTACGCACCCCGAGACGAACAGCCGGGTGGGTGAGCCGATCTCCATCCGCTGCAGGGTGCGGGTGAGGCTCCAGGCCACCAAGGCGCCCATGCTGTGCCCGAAGAATGCGAACGGACGGTCCAGGTGCTGGATGACCGAGGGCACCAGGGCGTTGAGCACCGCGCCCATCCGGTCGAACGGCGGATCGCCCAACTGGTCTTCTCTGCCGGGAAGTTGTACCGACCACGGCTCGATGTCGGCGGGCAGGGCGGCGGCCCAGTCGCGGAACACCGAGGCACCGCCGCCGGCGTACGGGAAGCAGAACAGCCGCGTGTCCGCCTGTGGCCGCTCGGCGAGCGGCCTGACCGTCACCCTCATCGGCCGGTCCCGCCCGCCATCTCCCGGCGCAGGGTCAGCGGACGCATGTCCGTCCACACCTCATCGACGTGCGCGAGACAGGCCTCCTTCGAGCCCCGCTCGCCCGTCTCCCGCCAGCCGGCAGGCAGCTCGCGGCCCTGCGGCCAGATGGAGTACTGCTCCTCGGAGTTGATCACCACGACATAGCCGTCGTCGTCACGCTGTCCGTCCATGGGCCCTTCCTTTCGGTGAGATGGCGGAATACCGGCTCAGGCGTTCGGCGTCCCGGGCCGGGAGGCTCGCAGGGCCCCCAGCCGACGACGGCCGGCGGGTACGGTCCGCGCCGCCCGCCGGGCCCGCGCCAGCGGCTCCGCCAGGGCGGCCAGCGAGACCGTCACGTCCTCGACGACCGTCCGCAGGACGGCCAGGAAGGCCGACCGGACCTCCTCGGCCTCGGACTTCGCCAGCCGTCGGGAGTTGTAGTTGAGCCGCAGACTGAGCCGGTCGCCGTCCGGCTTGCCGAACAGGCAGAGGTCGAGCTGCGAGGTCTGCCGGGCCGGGGGCAGGAAGTCCGCGAACTGGAAGGAGGTCGAGAAGACCGGGTTCCGGCCGGGCCGGGATTCCACCTCGAGCTTCTCGAGCAGCAGGGCGAACGGATAACGGCTGTGCGCATAGGCGCCGATGCTCACGGCCCTGGTCCGGCGCACGACCTCTTCGAAGGGGTCCGCACCCGACATCCGCACCCGGACGGAGAGCGGGTTGACGAAACTGCCGAACATGCCGTCCAACTCCTTGGTGTCCCGGCCGGAGAACGGGACGCAGACCACGATGTCGTCGTCGGCGCTGATGTCTCGCAACGCGACCGCGTAAACGCTGAGCAGCAGGATGTGCGGCGTGACGCGCAGCTTCTTGACCAGTGCCGCCAGCCCTGCGGCCGTGTCGGCCTCGACGTCGAACTCCAGCGTCTCGTTCACCACCCCATCGGCGGGCGCATCGTAGTCCCCGATGCGCAGCCGCGGCAGCGGGGCGGCCAGCTGGTCGAGCCAGTACTTCTCCATGGCCTTGCTCTGGTCGCTCGCCAGCCACTCCCGCCGCCCCCGCACGAAGGCGTCGTAGGTCGTCGGGAGCGGGGGCAGCTCCGGCTCTCCATCCGCGGCGAAGGCTCGGTAGCAGAGCAGCAGTTCGCGTATGAAGATGCCCATGCTGGTGCCGTCCGCGACGATGTGGTGCACGTTCACGTAGAGGCAGTGGTGGTCGGCAGCCAGCTTGAACACCTTGAGCCGCACCGGCGGGGTGGCGAGTTCGTCGAAGGGGGTCGCGTTCTCGGCCCGGACGCGCCGATTCAGTTCGGCCGTCGGATCAGCCGCGCCGGTCAGGTCGACGAGCGGCACGTCCAAATCGAATTCAGGCAGGACACGCTGGCGCGGACCCTCGGGAGTGTCCCGGAAGGACAGCCGCAGCGCTTGGTGCCGGTCCATCAGGAAGGCTGCGGCACGGCGCACGGCGACGATGTCCACCGCCTCGTACAAGTGCTGACAGTACGGGAGGTTGGGTTCCGCCCGGCCCTCGTCCAGCTGATGCTGGAGCCACAACCCCCTTTGACCGTTCCACAGTTCGAACCAGGCCCCATCACCCTCGAAATCGTAGGGGTCTTCCACTTGGCCAACCAATCTTCAAATCAATGGTTTACGAAATGCCCGGACCGACGTGACCAATTCAGAGAGACTTTCCACTGCTTCCGAGGATGTCAACAGGCATGAGTTCCGGCCAGTCGGCCACCGGTCCGGGGGTGGCGGCGATGTCGGCGCCCGACTCGACCGGCCGCTCGCCGGGGATACGCGACCACTGGGCCGCCGCCAGGGGGTCGACGGCGTCACGCTCTACGAGGGCGGGCCGCACGGCTCCTCCTTCTCCCCGGTGGCCAGCAGGTTGGTGAGCAGGGCCTTCACAGCAGGCGCGTGGAACAGCTCCGCCGCCGTCACATCGACCCGGTGCACCGCCCCGGAGCCCGGCCAGTCGAGCGCCTCGCTCAGCAGGACGTGGGTGGGAGCCGGCGGGGCCTCCGGTGGCACCGCCGCGGTCAGAGTGAAGCTGAGCCAGGCCCGCTGCCCCTCGGTCAGTTCGACCAGGATCTCCTCGTCGAGCCCGGGCGAGCAGCCGACGATCACCGAGAGCAGGAAGGAGCCGGCCAGGGTGAGCGCGTCACCGGACGGCAGGCCGGTGATCGTGGGCACCTCGGCGGACTCGTCCATGGCCAGGGCGAGGTCGGCCAGCAGTTCCTGGGGAGCCTTGGGATCGGCCGGTGCCGGGTCGAGCACGATGAGCGGGACGTCCGGCCCGGGCAGCGCCTCCACCAGTGCCGAGGCCAGGCCGACGGCCGAACAGTAGGCCAGCACCGCGACCGGGAGCGGCCCGGCAGCGGTGATCCGCTCGGCCCAGTGGGCGGCCTGCTCGGCCGTCCCGACGACTCGGTCGGCGAGGCCGGGGTAGTGCAATGGATCGATCCTGAGGATCCGCTCCTGCCAACCGTCGGGCAGGATGCCGCCGAAGGTCCTCCGAGGCACCTCGTTCCCGAACTCCACTATCACGAGGGGCCGTTGGTCCTGCATCACTCCGCACTCCTGACGGCTTCGTCGACCTCGGCGGCGAAGTCCGCGAGGACCGGATGGTTGAAGATGGCCTGCAGCCCGATCTTGATGCCGAACCGCTCACGCGTCCGGGACACCGCCCGGGCGGCGATCAGCGAGTGCCCACCGATCTCGAAGAAGCTGTCCCCGGAACGGGGGAGGTTCCCGGTCAGCTCAGACCAGATCTCGGCGATCCGCGCCTCGGTGGCGCCGAGGGGGGAGGGCTCGGCCGCGGCTGCGACCGGAGTGTCCGGCAGGGCCTTCCGGTCGATCTTGCCGTTGGGTGTCAGCGGCATCGCGACGAGCCGGTGCAGCCCGGTGGGGTGCATGTACACGGGCAGCCGACCGGTCAGTGCGGCGCGGATGTCGCCCGGCTCGGCCTCGCCGCAGAAGAAGGCGCGCAACGATCCGCCGTCCTGGTCCGGCACGTGGACGACGGCCGCCTGGTCCACTCCGGGAACGGCCAGGATCTCCTGCTCGACCTCGGCCGGCTCCACCCGGTGACCGCGGATGCTGACCTGGGCGTCCCGCCGCTCGACGAACTCCAGCTCGCCGTCCGCCGTCCAGCGGCAGAGGTCGCCGGAGGAGTACCAGCGGTTCCCGTCCTGGTCGGCGACGAACTTGCGGCCGGTGAGCTCCGGGTCGCCCCGGTAGCCGAAGGCCAGGACATCGCCTCCGATCAGCAGTTCCCCGGGCACACCGGGCTCGGCGACCTCGACCCCGTCGGCATCCACCAGCCGGACCTTCGCGCCGGCGATGGGGCGTCCGATCACCGGCGCGCCCTCGGTGGGGCAGCGGCGCAGGTCCGCGCTGGCGGTGGTCACCACGGTGGCCTCGGTCGGCCCGTAGTGGTTGAAGACCGCGGCGGGGAAGCCGGCCGGCGGGCTCACCCGAAGACGGTCCCCGCCGGTCAGCAGGACGGCCAGGCCGACGGGCGGGGCCGGGAGGGCGAACAGCTGCTCGGCGAGCGGGGTGCTCAGGAAGCAGTGCGTGATGGCGCTCCGCTCGACGAACTCGGCGATCACCGCGCTGTCGACGATCAGCCGTTCGGTCGGCAGCACCAGCGTCGCCCCGCTCGCGAGAGCCGCCCAGACCTCCCAGACCGTGGCGTCGAACCCCAGCCCGGCGAAGGCTCCGACCCGCACCCCGGGCCGGGTGCCGTAGGTCTCCCGGTGCCAGGACACCAGGTTCGCCAGGCCCGCGTGGCCGACCTCGACGCCCTTGGGCGTACCGGTCGAACCGGAGGTGTAGATGACGTAGGCCAGCGGGGCCGGCGACACCGACGCCGGGGCCGCCCCGGTGCTGTCGAGTACCGGAACACCCGCGGGCACCCGTCCGGCGAGCCCCTCCTGCGCGAGCACGGCCACCGGCCGGGCGTCGTGCAGGATCGCCTCCACCCGGCCGTCCGGCAGTGCCGGGTCGAGCGGCAGGTACGCGGCACCCGCGAGCCAGCTTCCGAGCTGCGCCACGATGCCCTCGATGCCGCGCTCGAAGAGCAGACCGACGAGGCAACCGCTCCGGTGGCCCTCGGCCTGCCGTATGCGTCCGGCCACCGCGGCAGCCGCGTCCCAGAACTGACGGTAGGTGAGCTTCTGCTCGCCGCACTCGACCGCAACCACGTCCGGATGCGCGTCGACGATCGCGCCGAGCATCCGGACCACCGTCCGTTCGTTCACGATGCCCTGCATCAGAAACCACTCCTGTCCCCGGCAAGCAGTTCCTGGTCCGCCCGGGCGACGCGCTCCACCATGTCCCTGTCGCCCCGGTGATCCTGGTGGGTGAGGAAACGGCGGACGTGGTGCCGCGACACCCGCTCCCCACCGATGAGGCTGTCCGCCGGCTCCGGGGAGCCGCTCGTCACTCGTGTCATCCCAACTCTCCTTTCAGGGATGTGCGGTCGGCCGTCAAGAGGCCGTGCCGCGCACGGCCAGGCGTTCCAGGACGGTGATGCCGAAGTGCTGCCTCGTCACCGGCGGCCCGTCGAGGGCGAGATCCGCCCACCTGCCGGCGAGGCGCTCCAGTACGATCTCGGACTCCATCCGCGCCAGCCCCGCCCCTAGGCAGTAGTGCGCGCCGAAGCCGAAGGTGAGGTGCCGCCTGATCTCGCGGTCGTAGTCCAGAAGGTCCGGGTCGGCGAAGACGGCCGGGTCGCGGTTGGCCACGCCGAGCATCAGCAGGACGAGGTCCCCCTCCGCGATCAGGTGACCGGCCGCCTCCACCGGCGCGGTAGCCACCCGGGCCACCTGCTGGACGGAGGTGTCGAAACGGAGCAGCTCGTCGACGGCCGAGCCCGGTTCACGGCTCCGCAGTCCAGCCCAGGCATCGGCGTGCAGCGCGGCCCGAACGGCCTTTCCGATGAAGGTCGAGGTGGTCTCGAACCCGGCGTAGATCAGCAGGCTCGCGGTGGCCCAGACGTCGGCGGCCTCGATGACGCCCCCCTGGTGGGCGTTGCGCAGCAGCCAGAGCCCGGTGCCCTCGCGGACCTCCGAGCGCAGGGCCTCGTCCACCACGTCCGCGATTTCCCGCAAGGCGCGATGACCCCTGGTCCTGACCTCCGGCAGGTAGTCCGCCATCAGCAGCGCCGCGATGTCGGGCGACCAGTCGTGCAGCCGGGGCGCGACCTCCCCGGGCAGACCCAGGATCCGGCAGATGACCCGGCTGGAGAGCGGGACGGCGAGTTCCGCCATCACCTCCAGCCCGTCCGTCCGCCCCGCCAGGAGCTCGTCGACCAGCTCTTCGACGACGGGACGCATCGCGGCGAGCCGGTCGGCCGCGAAGAGCGGCGCGACGACCCGGCGGGCCGCCGCGTGCTCGGGGTCGTCGTTGAACATGAACCACCTGCGCACGACCTCTGCGGCCCGCCCCCCGCCCTCTCCCTCCCGGTGCAGGGTGGTGGTGCCCCGCTGCGGCCAGGCAGCCGACAGAGCGGGGTGCCGCAGCAGGGCCGTCGTCTCGCGGAACCCGGAGACGATCCACACCTCCAGGTCCTCGTCCCAGCGGACCGGCTCCTCCTCCCGCAGCGGGAGGTAGTCCGCGCAGGGGTCGGCCGCCGGACGGTCGTCGTCGCGGTAGGGGCAGCCTGCGGCCTGTGTCACGGTCACTTGGTACTCTCCGGGTTCCGGTCGACCCGGCGCAGCGGGGCGTAGTCGATCTCGTCCAGGGTGTTCGGCGCCCATGCGATGCCGTCCGGGAGCGGCAGTGCCGGCCGGGCGGCCGTGACCTCGGCGGCGGTGGTCCGTGGCCGGCGGCGCGTGGACCGCGTCAGGATCCCGTCGCTCTGCTCGTCCGGCGCGGACGGCTCCGGGTCGCGGATGACCGGCAACCGGCCGAGGGTCACCGGTGCGACGGCCGGACTCAACACGGCTCCCCCTTCGTACAGACCGCCTCGACGGCGGCCACGAGCTCACGCTCGGCGGAGTGCAGGAAGAAGTGGTCGCCGCGGATTTCCTCTACTCGGAAGGGACCATCCGTGTAGTCCGCCCACGCCTCGACCGAAGACAGGTCCGCCTCGTCGTCCGTGTCCCCGTAGAACGCCACCACCGGGCAGCCGACCGTACCTGGGGTGCCGGTGCCGTACTCGTCGAGGATCCGGTAGTCGGCGCGGATGACGGGGAGGTAGATCTCCATCAGCTCCTCGTTCTCCAGCAGCTCCTTCGGAGTCCCGCCCAACGCGGCCAGTCGCTCGATGAGTTCGGCGTCGGAGAGTAGGTGGCTGTCCGCGTCGACGGCCGGCAGCCGGGGTGCGCGGCTGCCCGAGACCAGCAGCGCCGACGGCTCCGGAGCACCCTTGGAGCGGAGCAGCTTGGTCAGCTCGAAGGCGATCACGGCGCCGTAGCTGTGGCCGAACAGCACGTACGGCGAGGTCGGGTCGAGCTGCTGGTACAGGTCCGCGAGCAGGGCTGCCAGCTCGTCGATCGGCTCCTCCACGCAGCGTGAGCCCCGACCGGGGAGCTCCAGCGGCACGACGGTGACGCTGTCCGGCAGGTGCCGCTGCCACGGGTCGTAGACGCGTGCCGAGCACCCGGCGTAAGGAATGCAGTAGAGGTTCACTTGGGCATCTCCGTACGGAGGATGTGGTCGGTCAGCGAGGCGACGGTCGGGTACCGGAAGATCTCCTTGATCGGCACCCGGATGCCGAGGCCGTCGGTGAGCCGCTTCTGGAGCACCGTCAGGAGGACCGAATTCCCGCCGGCGTCGAAGAAGTTGGTGTCCTCGTCGACGGAGTCCGCGGCGAGCGTCTGCTGCCACGCCTCGGCCACGAGTGCCCGGACGTCCCCCGAGGGCGCTGCGGCGGGCGATTCGGCAGCCTGCACCACCCGGTCGCCGACGGCCAGGCCGGCCGCCAACCCGATCCGGTCCACCTTTCCCGTGGTGGTGCGGGGCAGCGCGGACAGGGCGGTGATCCTGGCGGGGTGGTGGCTCGGCGGCAGCCGGTCCTTCAACCAGCCCTGGAGGTCCGCCTCGGCGCGCCGTACCACGAAGGCCACCAGCGCCGCGGTGTCGGGCCGGTCGGCGTCCTGGACCAGCACGACGGCCTGCGAGACCTCCGGGTGCTCCTCCAGGACGGCCTCCACCTCGCCCAGCTCGATCCGGTGTCCGCGCAGCTTGACCTGGCTGTCCAGGCGGCCGAGGAACTGCAGTGCGCCGTCCGGCCCCCGTGCGACCCGGTCCCCGGTGCGGTAGACGCGGCGGCGGCCGTCGGGGGTGTCGCTGTGCAGAAAACGCTCAGCCGTCAGCTCCTCGAGGTTGAGGTAGCCGTGCGCCAGCCCCTCCCCGTAGAGCAGGAGTTCACCGCTCTCGTCGGTGAGGAGGCCGACCCCGGCCACCGGCTCGCCGAGCGAGATCCGCTCGGCGGAGTCCACCCGCGCCGCCGTGGCCCAGAGGACTCCCTCGGTCGGGCCGTACACGTTCCAGAGTTCACCGCAGCGCGGCAGCAGCTCCCGGGCGAGGCTCGGGGTGAGCGTCTCTCCGCCGGTCCACAGTCGGCTGCCGGGCGCACCCTTCCAGGCGGAGGCCGTCAGCATCCGCCAGAAGCTGGGGGTGGCCTGGATGACGTCCGGCGCGGCCCCCGCCACCAGCTCCGCAAAGGCGAGCGGATCCGCCCTGATCTCCTCCGGGACCACCGTGAAGGAGGCTCCCACGGTCAGCGGGAGGATCAGCTCCACCAGCGAGATGTCGAAGGACAGCGCGGCCATCGCGAGTACGCTCTCGCCGGCCGCCAGCCCCGGCCGCTCAGCCAGGCCGGCGAGGCGGTCGATCAGGGCCTCGTGGCCCACCATCACGCCCTTGGGCTGCCCGGTCGAGCCGGAGGTGTACAGGATGTAGGCGATCTCCCCCAGCTCCGGTTCCCTCGGCGGCGACGGAAGTCCGTTCCCCTCCAGGGCGAACTCGCCCTCGGCCAGCTCGCGCAGCAGCAGGGCAGGGCGGGCGTCGTCGAGGACCCGGGCCCGCCTGGCCGGCGGGCTCTGCCGGTCGAGTGGCAGCACGGCGCAGCCCGCGGCATTCGCGGCGAGGATGCCGACGGCCCCACTGAACCGGCTGGACGCGTCGAGCGCCACGACGGAGCCCGGCCGGACCTTCGCCGCTATCCGCTCGCCGAGGTCTCCGGCCAGCGCGGCGACGTCACGGTAGGTGTAGGTGCGTGCCGTCCGCGCGGCCACGGCCTCGGGCGTCCGCTCCACCTGAGCCTGGACGACATTCCACACTGTCTCCACGCGAGCCCCCTGGGTTCGAAAAGAAGTACTGGTCAGTGGCCGACGGCCGGGAGCGCCCGGGACACGCTCCGGAGCACGGCCTCCCGCTCGTCGTTGAGGAAGAGGTGGCCGCCGGGGAAGACCTCCACCTCGGTCCGGCCGGTGGTCAGCTCGGCCCAGCCCTCGAGGTGCTCCTCGGCGACCCTGGGGTCCGCGTCACCGCCGAAGGCCGAGACGGGGCAGGTGAGCAACTCCCCCGGCCGGTAGACGTAGCCGGCGAACAGCGAGAGGTCGGCCCGGAAGGTCGGCAGGATGAAGGCGGCGAAGTCCGGGTTCTGCAGCAACGTCTCCGGCGTGCCGTTGAGACGGCGGAGCTCGTTGATCAGCTCCTCGTCGGAGAGGTCGAGTTCACTCACCTTTCTGGACTCGTGGGCCGGTAGCGCCCGGCAGCCGGACACCATGATCCGAACCGGCTCCAGCCCCTGCTCACGCTGCAGCCTGCGGGCGAGCTCCCAGCTGACGATGGCGCCCATGCTGTGCCCGAAGAAGGCGAACGGCCGGTCCGGGTAGGGAAGCAGGGCGGGGAGAAGGACGTCCAGCAGCTCTTCCAGGTCCGCGATCGGCCGGTCGAAGAACCGGTCCTCCCGACCCGGCAGCTGCACGGCGAATGCCTCCACTCCTTCCGGGAGTCCGGCGCCCCACCCCCGGAAGACCGAGGCGCCTGCCCCGGCGTACGGGAAACAGAAGAGCCGGAGGGCGCCGGGCTCGGTCCGGCCGGGAACCGGCCGGACCCAGCTCTGGGCCGTCTGCGGTGGTGCCGAGTGCATGGGGTTCCGCTCCTACGGGTCGAGAGAGGCCGAGAGGGCTGGGACGCGCTCAGGCGCCGTGCCAGGACTTCCACAGCGCGGCGTATCCGCCGCCGGCCGCCAACAGCTCGTCGTGACTTCCCAATTCGGTCACCCGGCCGCCGTCCATGACCGCGACCCGGTCCGCGTCGTGGGCGGTGTGCAGGCGGTGGGCGATGGCGATCACGGTGCGTTCCTTGAGCACGGCCGCCAGCGAGCGCTCGGTGTGCCGGGCCGTGGTCGGGTCGAGCAGGGAGGTGGCCTCGTCCAGGATCAGCGTGTGTGGATCGGCCAGGACCACCCGGGCCAGGGCGAGTTGCTGGGCCTGCTGGGCGTCCAGACGGAGCCCACCGGCACCGAGTTCGGTGTCCAGCCCGTCCGGCAGCTCGTCCACCCAGTCGATGTCGACGGCGGCCAGCACCGCGTGCAGGTCCTGGTCGGTCGCGGCGGGCGCGGCGATCAGGAGGTTGTCCCGGACGGTGCCGAGGAAGACGTGATGCTCCTGGGAGACCAGGACGACGTGTCGGCGCAACTGGGCCGGGTCGAGCTCGGCGACAGGCACCTGTCCCACCGTCACCCGTCCGGTGCGGGGCCTCTCCGCCCCGGCCAGCAGCCGGCCCAGAGTGGACTTGCCGGCTCCGGACGGGCCGACGATCGCCAGCCGCTCGCCCGGACGGACGGTGAGGTCGACGCCGTGCAGGACGTCCCGCTCACCCTGGTAGGCATACCGGACGTCGACCACGTCGATCCGGTCGTCCTCGGGCCGGCCGCCGCCGGTCGCGGCCGGCGCGTCCACCTGGCCGATGCCCTCGACTCGGGCGAAGGAGGCGTTGCTGCGCTGGAGTTGGTCGAGCCAGAGCAGGACCTTGTCCAGCGGCTCGGAGAGCTTCCAGAAGTAGAGAGCACAGGCAACCACCGCGCCGGTGGTGACCGCGCCGGTGTCGCGCAGGGCGGCGCCGAGCAGCAGGATGCCGGCGACCGGGGCGATGTACGAGAACTCGACCACGGGAAAGAGCACGGTGCGCAGGTTGAGGGTGTAGGTACGGGTGACCCGGCAGTGCTCGACCGCCTCGGCCGTGGCGGCGATGCGGCGGTCCTGGAGGCCCAGGGCCTCGACGGTGCGGGCCCCTGCCGCGGTGGAGGTGAGGATCTCGATCAGCGCGGAGTTGGCGGCGCCTTCGGCGAGGTAACCCGTGTGTGCACGGCGCAGGTACCAGCGGGTGGCGAACCAGATCCCGGAGAGGCAGAGCAACCCGCAGATGCCGAGCAGCGGGTTGACCACGAGCATGGCGACCAGGATCAGGAGGATCTGGACGAGCGCGACGGAGACCTCCGGCCCGGCGTCGCGCAAGGTGGTGCCGACGGTGGCGACGTCGGCGGTGCCGCGCGTCAGCAGGTCACCGACGCCGGCGCGTTCGGTCACCGAGGCGGGCAGGGCGAGGGAGCGGTCGACGAACCGCTCTCGGATCCGCGCCAGGGTCCGCTCGCCGAAGCGGTGGGCGGCGTAGCGGGCGAAGCGGCCGAGGAGCAACTGTGCGAGCGCGAAGCAGAGGATGCCGAGGGCGAGTCGGTCGACGTGTCCGGTCCCGGCGCCGCCCCGGACGTCGTCGATGATCCGGCCCAGCAGCCAGGGGCCGCCCAGACCGGCGGCCGCGGCCAGTCCGTTGAGGGTCAGCATCGCGGCGACCGCACGGCCGTCCTGCCTCATCAGACGCACGGCGGCCCGGCGGACCTCGGCGGGAGCGGCGATCGGGAGCCGTCCGGGGGCGGTCTCGGTCTGAGCGGTCATCGGACGGTCTCCTCGGCGGGCGTGGACTCGGTGGCGGTTTCGCCGCGAGCCACCAGCGCGCGGTAGCCGGGCTCTGTTGCGAGCAGTTCCTGGTGCGGGCCGGCCGCCGCCAGACGGCCGTCGACGAGGTAGCAGACGGTGTCGGCCTGCTCCAGGAGGGCGGGGGAGGTCGAGGTGAGGGCGGTGGTGCGCCCGGTCCGCGCCCGGCGCAGCCCGGCGGCCATGGCGGCCTCGGTGTGGGCGTCCACGGCGGAGGTGGGCTCGACCAGCAGGAGCACCTCCGGGTCCGCCAGCAGGGCACGGACCAGCCGCAGCCGCTGGCGCTGACCGCCGGAGAGGTTGCTGCCCTGGGCCTGGATCATGGTGTCCAGGCCATCGGGCAGTGCCTGCACGATGTCCTCCGCCGCGGCGTCTCTGACGGCCTGGGCGATGGACGGGCCGGTGTGCTCGGACCGGCCGTCGACCACGGTGCGCAGCGTGCCGGAGAAGAAGTCGGCGTCGTTGTCCGCCACCACGATCCGCCTACGGATCTCGGCCAGGGCAACCTCGGCGAGCGGCACGCCACCCCAGGTCGCAGCGGATGCGCTGTACCGGCCGAGCCGGTCGACCACGGCCGCGGAATCGGCCGGGCGAGCGCTCACGATCGCGGTCAGCCGGCCCGGGAGCAGTTCCACACCGGTGTCGGCGTCGTACAGGACTGATGGCTCGTCATGGGCCGGCCGGAGTGTTGCGGCGTCTTCGAAGGCGGGCTTCAGGTCGAGCATCCGGACGACCCGTCGAGCGGCCACCAGACCCCTGGTGAGGTCGTATCCGCCCTCGATGAAGTTGGAGACCGGTACCACCAGAACGGCGACGTAGCCGTAGACGGCGACCAGCGTGCCGATCGTGATGGTGCCCTCGGCGGCCATCCGGGCGGCCAGCCAGGTCACCAACGCGAGGAAGAGGGCGGGCAGGCCGACCGAGAGCGCTTGGATCCAGCTGGTCACGGCGCCGACCCGGTATCCCTCGGCCTGCAGGTTCTGCGATCCGCGCAGGTAGCGGCCTGCCATCATCTCCTTGCCGCCGATGCCGTTGAGCACGCGCATGCCGCCGACGATGTCCCCGAGCCGGGCGGTCAGCGCCCCCTGCTGCTGGCGGTACTTGGACTCCGCGCCCTGGAGGCGTTCCAGCAGCGGCCCGACCACGACCGCGAGCAACGGCACCCCCAGCAGGACCACGAGGGCGAGCGGGACGGAGACCGACAGCAGCAGCGCGGCCGCCACCAGGTACGCGACGACAGCGCCGACGCCCGGGCCGGTGATCGTCAGTGTCTGGCTCATCTGCGCGACGTCGCCCACACCGATGCTGGCCACCTCGCCGGCCGTCACCTTCCGGGGCAGTTCGGCACCCAGCCGAGTGGAGTGCGCGACCACGACCTTGATGGTCCGGAAGGTGGCGTCCATCCGGACCCGCGTCATGATGCGGTGGCGCATGATGCCGAGCCATGCGTTGAGCAGCGCGGCGCCGACCAGTGCGGCCACCCAGCCGACCAGGACTCCGGTCCTCCCCCGCTGGAGCCCGTCGTCGATCGCACGCTGCATGAGGTACGGCGGCAGCAGGAGGCAGACCATCCAGAGGGTGCCGATCACCGCACCACCCGTCACCCGCCGGCGCTGGCTCATGGTCAGCCACCACAGGTAACGCGCAGCACTTCGGTGATCCGGGGTTCCCGGGTCGGCATACGAATCCGTCATGAGTGAAACCCTAACCGTCCTTCCTGGTCCTTATCCAGAATTTCCTTCCACCTCCCGACCGCCTGTGGCTATAGTCACCACGGACAGGAGGTGTTCATCATGAAGAAGCAGCTTCGCGGAATCTGTGCAGGCTTCTAGAACCGGCTCGACCAAGCCGCGGGATGCCGAAGTGCGGGGGGAGAAGCGTTTCCCCCCGCATTCTGCTGCCCTTCAGAAAATTCGCCAAGGATTATCCAGCGAGACATCCGCCAGGGAGTTCTCGAACCCCTTGGACATATTGATCAGACCAGCCTCGATCGACGCCGCGAGAACGGCTGGGAGATTTCCGTCGAGATAGTCGCGGCTCGCGCCCACTCCGATGAGGATTCCCTTCCCCGTGGCCACTGCCAGGTGGAAGTTCGGCCCTGACCGCTGGGTGGACGGACGCCACTCGATCCCGGTGCGCAGGGGGGATCCGGCGGCCGGCTCGGCGTCCACATCGCCGAGGAAGTTGTAGTGCTTGGCGAAGGCGGTGGGGTCCGTCTCCGGCAGGCCGGCCTCCCGGAGACTCTCCTTCAGCGCATCGACGTCGTAGCAGCCGTTCATGTACGCCGTCATGGACTGGACGTAGCAGGCCCGCAGATACTCCAGCGGGTGGGCCTCCTCGTCGACCGTGACGGTCACCGGGGCGAACTGGTTGAGCGAGCCGACCAGCGGCACCCACCGGGTGGTGAGCCGGTTGGCGGCCATCAGCGCGAAGGTCATCCGCTCGGTGCGCTTGAGCCGGGACAGCGCGAGCGCGCCGACGCCGAGCACCACCGACTGGACCGAGATCTTCAGCCGGTCGGAGAGCTCCTGCGCGGCGGTCAGTCCCTCCAGGCTGTAGAGCGACGCCCGGCGTCGCTCACTGGCGTCCTCCGGATCCCGGTCCGCCGGGACGAGCCGGCCCCAGGCCTCGGTCCAGTGCCGGACGCTCCGGGTGCCCGGTTCCTCCTGCTGCTCCTGCGCCATCTCCAGCGGCTGCACCACCGGCCCGAGCGCCCCGCCCTCCAGGAGGACACCGAGTTGCTCCTCCAGCACCCGCAGCGCACCGTTGTCGGCCGCCACATGGTGGATCACGGTGACCAGGTGGAGCGCATCCCCCTGGTGAGTGGTGACGAACGCGCGCCACGGCAATTCGGTCTCGATGTCGATCGGCTCGACGGCCGCCTCGGCACCCAGCCGCAGGGCCGCCGCAAAGCTGTCCTCGGTCAGCTCCAGCGCAGCCACCCGGGACGGGCGGTACGGGTGGACCGTCTGGGCCGGCGTCGGGCCGCTCAGGTCGTAGGTGGTCCGCAGCGACTCGTGTCTCTCCACCAACTGGAGCCAGGCGTCCATCACTTGGGCCGCACCGAGACCGAACGGCACCTCCCAGACACTGACCAGATTGGCGACCGCCCGATGATCGGGCCCGTGTGTCTCCAGCGAACGCAGGACCGACAGCTGACCGTAGGTCACCGCCCCCGTCCGGAGCTCGCTCACAGCCGGGCCGCCCGGACGGCGAACTGACCGAGCATGCTCTGCTGGATCTGCGTGGTGCCCTCGATGATCTCCATCACCTTGGCGTCCCGGTAGTGACGCTGAACGGACGCCTCCGCCCCGATGCCCTGGGCACCGTGGATCTGCACCGCGTCGGCGGCCGCCTTGACGGCGATCGTCGAGGTCCGGTACTTCGCCAGCAGGGTGTGGTTGACGGACTCCGTCTCCCCCCGCTCCTTGCTCACCCCGGCGTGGTAGCAGAGCAGCCGGGCCGTGATGGTGTCGGTGAGCATGTCGGCCAGCAGCTGCTGGACCAGCTGGTGGTTGCGGATCTCGGTGCCGTACTGGGTGCGGCGGCCGGCGTACTCCGTCGCGGCCTCCAGGCACGTCTGGGCCAGACCGACCGAGCCCCAGGCGGTGCTGTAGCGGCCGAGGTCGAGGGCGCTGGAGGCGACGAAGGTGAGGCCGATGCCGGGACGCCCGACCAGGTTGGCGGCCGGGATCCGGCAGTCGTCGAAGGTGATCCGGCCGAGCATCGAGCCGCGCAGGCCGAGCAGGCCCTCGATCGGCTCCACCGACAAGCCGGGAGTGTCTCGCTCCACCAGGAAGGCGGTGTGCTGCCCGTCGAACGTGGCGAAGACCAGGAAGAGGTCAGCGATCTGCGCGAAGCTGATCCACTTCTTGGTGCCGCGCAGGACGACATCGGCGCCGTCGGCCGTTGCCGTGGTCTCGACGGCGGCGGCGTCACTGCCGACGTCCGGCTCGGTCAGGGCGAAGGCCGCCAGCGTTCGGCCCGAGGTGATCCGGGGGAGCCACCGCTGCTTCTGCTCCTCCGTTCCCCACTTGTGGATCGAGTGGGCGACCATGTCCTCCACGGCCACGAGGTTACGGATCGACTGGCAGCCTCGGCCCAGTTCCTCGGTGAGCAGTCCGTATTCGACCCAGTCCATGCCGAGGCCGCCGAACTCCTTCGGGACAGGCGCGCCAAGGTAGCCCTGCCCGGCAAGGTCGGCGACGATCTCTCGGGAGACCACTTGCTCGCGGTCGCAGCGGTCCGCCTGCGGGACCAGGACACGGTCGGCGAAGGCACGGAACTCGGCGTGGCGCTCGGCCTGCTGCGGGGTGAGGTGACTGAGTATCAACGAATTCCTTGCGAACGTGAGGGCGGGCACATCACTCCGGTGGGAGCGGTGGCATCCGGCTCGGAGAGGGGGAGGCTCAGCCGGCGGTGGTGGCGGCGGCGAGGGCCGGTCCGGCGTCGGCGGCGGTGTACCGCTCACGGCCGGTCAGGTTGACCAGTACGACCTGGTCCGGGGTGATCCGCTGGGCCGCGGCCTCGTTGCGCAGCGCGGCAATGGTCGCGGCCGAGGAGTGGCAGACGTCCAGCCCCTCCAGCTCGCGGAGCATCGTACGGGCTTGGACCAGTTCGTCCTGGCTCACCGAGACGATGGAGCCACCACTCTCGGTCGCGATGTCCCGCATGTAGGGATAGGTGGCCCGGCCGTCGCCGAGCAGGATGGCCCGGGCCAGACCTGTCGGGTGCTCGATGACGTCGTCCTCGGTGAGCTCGGCCCGTCCCTCCCGCCAGGCCACGGCCATCGGCGCGCAGGTATCCTGCTGGACCATCACGAAGCGGGGCGAGGAGGTGAGCCGGCCGCAGGCGAGGTACTCTGCCACGCCCTTGCGTACGGCCATCATCCCCATGCCGCTGCTGATGGCCTGGACGACGACGTCAGGCTTGTCGTCCATGGCGTCGAAGGCTTCCAGGTAGGTGAGCTTCAGGCCCTCGCGACGGGCCCAGTTGAAGAACCCGCCCTCCCAGACCAGCCCCTTCCGAGCTGCGAACTCCTGGGCCACCTGGGTGGCTTGTGCGTAGTTGCCGTCCACCACGGTGAGGGACACCCGGTCGCCGGTCTCGATGTCGTGGTCGCCGGTGAAGTCACGGCCGCAGAAGAAGTGTGCCCGCATCGAGTGGTCGCGCTGCACGGCGCGGGCCAGGGCGGTGGAGCTGTTTCCGGTGCTGGAGGCGACGAACTCCTTGATCTCGAACTGCCGGAACACGGCCAGGACCACGGAGGCCAGCCGATCCTTGGTGGTCCCCGTCGGCTGCTGGGACTCGTCCTTCACCCAGAGGCGGGGCAGGCCGATGGCCGCTCCGAGGCGCGCGGCCGGACGACAGGGGGTCCGCACGCTGACGTCGGCGTCGAGGAAGTGCCCGGACTCGACCGGGAGGAAGTCCAGATAGGTCAGCTCGGGCTGGTCACCGTCACGCGTGGTGACGTTCTCCAGGTTCAGCCTGGGATCGAGTGCGCCCGAACACCGGGGACATCGGAGCCTGAATTCCGGAGCGGACTCCCAGCCACAACTGACGCATAAAAGGCGATACTTGGGTGGTGCTTCGGGTTTTTCACGGTGATTGACGACCGGCATTCTGCGTTCCCCCACAAGTTCCCGGAGAATGAACTGACTGGCCCGGAGCTACGTCGGGTCACGATGCCAGTGCATCTGCTACGACCGAGTTGACTGTACGTGGACTACCTGGCGAACCCGTCAATGACGTTCCTCGGAATGGTCCTTGCGGGGCTCCGGCCAGGGATTCGGTACCGGAGCCAGGGCCCGCACGATCGGCATGGCGTCACGGGCGCCGGCCCTCAGGCCAGCGCCTCGAACCGGCCCCCCATGAGGGCGCGCGAGACGAAGCCGTCGGGCCCGCAGGGCAGGTCGCCGACGACGGTGGTGCGGTGCACGATCCGCTCCTCCTGGAACATCAGGCCGTCCACCGGGCCGGCATGGGCCACGGCGCGGTTGTCCCACATGACGAGGGTGTCCTGCTCCCAGCGGACCCGGGCATGGATCTCGTCCCGCCCGGCGAGCTCGTCGAGAAGGAAGTCCAGCAGGGCCGTGCTCTCGCGAGGCTTGAGACCGCGGATGGCCTGGAGGAACACGGCGCTGACGAGCAGGCTGCGCACACCGGTCTCAGGGTGCACCCGCACCAGCGGATGGACGGCCGCGAGGGGGCCGGCCGGCTTGCCGTCGAAGCGGGGCGCCGCCGACGGGGCGTGCCGGGAGTGTATCGCCTGCAAGGTGTCGAGGTATCCCCGGAGGGAAGGCGAGAGCCCCTCGTAGAGTGCTTCCAGATTGGCGAAGAGGGTGTCGCCGCCGGCCGGCGGAATCTCGACACCACGCAGAATGGTGATGGCGTTCGGATTGACCACGAAGGTGCTGTCAACATGCCACTCGGTCCGCAGGCGCCGCGGCGTCGATCCCTTCAAGGGATGACTGAGGCTGGCCTCGGCCTCGACCAGCGCCCGTCGCTCCTCGGACAATGCGGTCCGCAGCACGGCGGGTTCTTCGCGCAGGCCGTTCACGATGGGATGGGCCGCAGTGGCACCGCCGAAAGCATTGGTCAGTTCGACCTGTTGCGCGTCGTTCATCGGCTGATTGCGGAAAACGAGGACCTTGTGACGTAGCAGGGCCTCACGGAGGCGGGCCACAACGGTCGGCGACAGGTCCGCAGCGAGATCGACGCCTTCCACCTCGGCGCCAGTGATTGGCGTGAGAGGCCGAAAGCTGATTTCTAACACCAGTACCCCCAGTACCGTGGCTGTGCGGTGAGCCCTCGGGCAGCCTACTCCAGGGCAGGCACGGCTTGTCGAGCCCCGGTCAAGGCGAACATACAACAGGGAAGTTCGTTGGCCAAGCCTATTTCGCACCCGGCGCCATCGGCCCTGTTCACCCAGCTCGGCATGGCGCAATTTGGACATCGTGCCACGTATCACCCGATCCAAAGAAGGGTCTTGACGCTGCCACATCAGTAACATAGGGTCAATTACTAGATAGGCCTTGAATAGAAGAGATCTGGGAACACGAAATGTCGAACGCACAGTCCGACAACTTGATGTCGGTGATTTCCGAAGTATTCACTCCCCTTGAGGTCTCACTGGACAGCACTTTCGATGACCTCGGAGCCACCTCAGTGTCGCTGCTCCGCCTGATGGTCTCGGTCCAGAGCACGTTCGACGTAGATCTGGACGTCGTCGACATGTTCACCGTGGCCAACGTCGGTGAACTGGTCCAGCTCGTCGAGCAGCGGATCGCCGCTTCGAAGTAGTCCCTGCCACGGACGGCACGACCGGGCTCAAGCGATCTCGTCGCTTGCCTTGGAGCCGACGTATCCGGATGAGGGGACCGGAGTCCGTCCCCACCGATCCCACCCCGCGGCCCCGTAGACGGCCGAAGGCTCTGCGCATGCGGCCGCCGGGATTCCGGCCCGAGGCCCGATCACGCCCGGGACAGTCCGTCGCACCTGATGCCGCCGGTACACACCGGGGCCCGGTCGAGCACGCCCCGGCAGCCTCGCGACCGCCTGCGCCGACCGCTTCCAGGACCGTCGGGCCCGAAGAACCAGTAGCCACTGTTCAACCGCCGAAGGGGACATCGTGACCGCGTACCCAGCTGCGAAGTACTTCCTGTCGAGCTACATCTCTCCGCCCGGCAGCCTGTCCGTCATAGCGCCGCGCCATGACCAGAACATCGCGCTCTGGCGCAGTCACGACTCGCGGGTCGAACTGGTCAGGGTCTGGGAGCTCGAACGCATCAGCGGGCAGAAGCACCACTTCTGGCCCCTCTTCACCGTCGACCGGTACAACAAAGTGCTGGCCGAGCTGCTCGCGGCCGAGGGGCTCTCCCTGGAGGACGTGAGCCTGTCCTGGGGCACGCCCGGTCTGCCGCACCACGCGGACATCAAGCTGCCGGCCGGCGCCGAGGACTTCCCGGTCCACAGCCTCGCCCACCTCTACAGCGGGCTGCTGCTCGACTCCGAGGCGTTCCGCAGCGAGACCATCATCGGACTGGCCCTGGACGGCCGGCCCGACTTCGGCCTCGACCGGGCGGGCAAGAAGTACTGGTACACCGGCTGCGTGTCCACCAAGGGCGACGTCGACTTCGCTCCGGTCGAGTCCCCGGCCCCCGTCTATGACGCCGCGTCAGCCGAGTTCGGCAAGGAGCCCGGCACCCTGATGGCCCTGGCGTCGGCCTGCCCAACCGAAATCGCCTTCGACACCGAGGCGGCGGTGCGGGAGCTGGAACTGTTCGGAGGCCGGCGGGTACCGCTGGTCGACACGCTTCCGTTCGTCCAGGCCGTGATCCGTGCAGCCGAATCCCAGCTGCCGTCAATGGAGTTGGACAGCCGCTTCAGCGAGCAGGAGCACCTGCAGTCCGCGGTCATGAAGATCGTCCAGACGGCCTGCGAGCTCGTCATGGTGCGCAACGTCGACCGGCTGCTCGAGTCGGCAGGGGTGGACCCGAGCCAGGCGTACCTCTCCCTGAGCGGGGGCTTCGCCCTCAACTGCCCGACCAACTCCTTCCTCCTGCGCCGCTACGGCTTCAAGGGCCTGCTCACTCCGCCGAGCGCGAACGACTCCGGCCAGTCCCTCGGGCTCGGCCTCCTCGGCCTCCTCGGCGAGGGCCTGCTCCCGGACGGTGGCTTCCAGCTCAAGTCCGCCTACTACGGCTCCGAACTGACCGATATCGAGAGCGCGTTGCAGCACTTCGACGACTTCATCGAGGACGTCCAGGACTTCACCGAGGCCCAGTTCGTCGAGGACCTCTCCAACGGACCGCTGGTGTGGGCGGACGGAGCGGCCGAGATCGGCCCGCGAGCGCTGGGCCACCGGAGCATCCTCGCCGATCCCCGCTCGCCCCGGTCGAAGGACCTGCTGAACGACTGGAAGAGCCGACAGTGGTGGCGCCCCGTCGCCCCGATCGTCCTGGAGGAGTACAGCGGCGAGTGGTTCGAGGACCCCTGGCCCTCGCCCTACATGCTCGAGACGGCGTACGTCACCGAGTCCAAGCGCCA
Source organism: Kitasatospora sp. NPDC056531 (assembly GCF_042794375.1). Lineage (NCBI taxonomy): Bacteria > Bacillati > Actinomycetota > Actinomycetes > Kitasatosporales > Streptomycetaceae > Kitasatospora > Kitasatospora sp. NPDC056531. The sequence goes on from NZ_JBHTTU010000017.1 coordinate 38,487, forward strand.
GCTGGTCCCGGCCATCCTCCACCTCGACGATTCGGCCCGGCGTCAGACCCTGTCCGCCGAGACCAACCCCCTGCTCTACCGGGCGATCGAGGCGTTCCGACAGGCCACGGGGGTGCCGATGGTGTGCAACACCTCCCTGAACGACAAAGGTGAGCCGGTGGTGGACACGGCGGCACAGGCCCTGAACTTCGCCATCCGCAAGGGCGCCGCCGTCGCCTACATCGCGGGCCGCCGAGTCCGGTTGCGCACGGAGGCACGCGGCCAGAGCCCGGTCCCCACGCGTCGGCACGATCGTCGCGAGGATCTCTTCGCGGGCCAGGAACAGGACCGCGACGCGATCTGGGAGTCCTGGGTCGAGTCGGGCTACACCACCGCGGCCATGGTCCTGATGTCCCGCTCCCCCGAGCTGCGCGATCAGGGGCTGGCGACGCCGGCCATGGTCAACCAGCTGGCCGAGGTCGCGGCCGCCCGGGATGCGAGCGGCACGCTGGCCCTCGCCGCGGCGAAGCACGCCCGGATGTTCGGGCCGACCGCCGTCTACGACCCCGAATCCGCGGAAGGAGCGGCTTTCTGACCGCTCGGCGGGTGCGCTGACGGCAGACCGGACAGCCCCTGGGGCCACCGCGACGGTGTGTTCCGAAGCAGGCCACCGCCCGGTCCGGATCGCGCAACGGTTCGATCGGTGATCGTGCCGCCATGTCCGGCTTCGCTCAGCAGTCTGGAGAGTCAGAGCAGTGAACACCGAATCACTCTGGATGCACACCTCCGAAGTCGCTTACATGAGCGAGGACGGACGGGCCGCGCATCCCTCGCACTTAGCCGTGACCGAGCGGATCGCGGCCCTGCACACCGGGGCGCCGTTCGAACTGCTCGACTGCGGCATCCTCTCCGGGGTCACCTACCGCCACCTGCTGGCGGCCGGCCTGGAGGTCGACTACACCGGCATCGACATCAACGGGCTGGCCCTCGCCGACTGCCGCGAGCTCCACCCGGAGGCGCGGTGGCGGCAGATGAGCATCACCGACCTCGCCTTCCCCGAAGGCTCGTTCGACGTGGTGAACTGCCGCCACGTGCTGGAGAGCCTGCCGTACTACGAGACCGCCGTCCGCGAACTGTTCCGGGTCTCCCGCCGCACCGTGGCGATCTGCATGTTCCAGGTGCCGCGGGATCCCGAGGTACTGCTGCGGCGGGAGACGGCCAACGGCTACATCTGGCTCAACCGCTACGCCCCCGGCCCGTTCGAGGCGCTGCTGCACTCGCTCTCGGAGTCCGTCGAGACCGTGGACGTCACCGCGGACAACGGTCGGAACCGGATCTTCTTCTGCACCAAGCGATCCGCGTAGCCGTGGCCCGCTCCGCAGGACGGGTGACTCACGTCCTCGCCCCGAACTCCCCAAGGCAACCTTCATGACACTCCCGCACCCCGCAACGCCCGTGCCCGGCCCCGTAGTCGGCGGGCACCCCGCCGAGCCGCCCGTCGCGCCGGAGCTCCCGTTGGACCGGGCACATCCGGCCCGGCGCGACCTCCGGGCCGGCTCGGTCCCCTTCGTCGCCCCCGCCGCGGCAACAGCCGCGCTGCGCCAGCTGGGTGAAGCCTGCGGGGCGGGACTCCCGGCGGCGGCCTTCGCCCTCTACCTGGCACTGCTGCACCGGTACAGCGGGCAGTCCGAGCTCGTCGTCGGGGTGTCCAACGGCGCCGAGCTGACCACCCCGGTCCGCGCCGAGGTCGGCGGGAGCTTCCGGGAACTGGTCAGGCTGGCGGGCGCCCGGCTGGCGGAGGCCGAGCAGGCCCGTACCGCGACGCCCGTGCACCTGTGGCCGGGCTTCTCCTGCCGGCCGGCGCCGCTCGTCGCCCCGGAGACCGCATCCTGCGACCTGGATCTGCGCCTCTCATGCGCCGAGCGCGAACTGACCGGCCAGCTGGTGTTCGCGACCGACGTCCTCGATCCCGCCACCGCCCGCCGCGCGGTGGAGCACCTGCTCCGGCTCCTCGAAGGCGCGACGGCCGATCCGGACCGGCCGGTGGCCGAGCTGCCCCTGCTCACCGCCGAGGAGGAGCACACCGTCGCCACGCTGAACGGCGTCGCCGGCGAGCCGACGGACCTGAGCTTCCACCGGCTCTTCGAGGCGCAGGCCGCCCGCACCCCGGAGGCGATCGCGGTCCGAGCGGAGGGCGCCTCCCTCAGCTACCGCGAACTCAACTCCCGGGCCAACCAGTTGGCCGACCTGCTGCGCGAGACCGGGGTCGGCCCCGAGGTGACGGTGGGCATCTGCGCCGACCGCGACGTGCGGCTGCTGGTGGCCGTGCTCGGCGTCCTCAAGGCCGGCGGCGCGTACGTACCGGTGGATCCGAACGACCCGGTCGAGCGGCGGGACGGCATCCTCCGCGACGCGGACGTGCGGGTCGTGGTGGCGACGGCCCCGCTCGGCACCGGACACCAGGTGATCGAACTCGACGCCGAGCTGGCCGTGCTGGCGGGCCGCCCGACGGAGAACCCGCCCCCTGAGAGCTCGGCCTGCGGCGATGCCGCGTACCTGCTCTACACCTCCGGCTCCACCGGCAAGCCCAAGGGCGTGGTGATCGAGCACCGCCAGTTCGTCGGCTACACCCGCGCCGTCATCCGGCGGCTCGGCATCGACGGGCCGCTCAGCTTCGCGATGGTGCAGCCGCTGACGGTGGACTCCAGCGTCACGGCCTTCGCCCCGCCGCTGTGCACGGGCGGCGAGGTGCACCTGATCTCCCGCGAGGCCGCCCTGGACGCCGACCGGCTGGCCGACTGGGTGCAGACCTGGGGGGTCGACTGCCTGAAGATCGCGCCCTCCCACCTCCGGGCCCTCCAGTCCTCCCCGCGCTTCGCCGAGCTCCTGCCGCGCCGTCTGCTGGTCATCGGCGGCGAGGCCTCCGACTGGCGCTGGCTGCGCGCCCTCCAGCGCCTGGTGCCGCACTGCCGGATCTTCAACCACTACGGACCGACCGAGACCACCGTCGGCGTGCTGACCCTCACCGTGGCCGACCACCCGGACGCCGAGTGGGAGACCGCGCCGATCGGTGTTCCGCTGCCGGGCACCCAGGCCCACGTCGTGGACCCCGCAGGCCGGCCCACGCCCGTCGGTGTCGCCGGCGAGCTGCTGATCGGCGGCGACAACCTCGCCCGTGGCTACCACCGCCGGGACGACCTCACCGCCGCGGCCTTCGTCCCGGACACCCTCGGCGGCGGGCCGGGCTCCCGCCTCTACCGCACCGGCGACATCGTCCGCCGCCTGGCCGACGGGACGATCGCCTTCCTCGGCCGGCGCGACGACCAGATCAAGGTCCGCGGCTTCCGGGTCGCCCTGGGCGAGATCGAGGCCGCCCTGAAGAGCCACCCCGAGGTGCGCCACGCCATCGCCGTCGTCCGCGAGGACGTCCCCGGCAACCGGCGGGTGGTCGCCTACATCGAGCCGCACGGCCCCGGGTTCAGCACCGCGGGGCTGGAGCGCCACCTGCGGGCGCGGCTCTCCCCGCACATGGTCCCGCAGGCGATGGTGACGCTGGACCGGCTGCCGCTCTCCGGGCACGGCAAGGTCGACCGCGGCAGGCTGCCCCGGCCCGCCGAGCCCGCCGCCGCGCCGCTGCCACCGCGGAACGAGCTGGAGCGGCTGGTGGCGCGGGTGTGGCAGGAGGTCTTCCGCACCGAGGCGGTCGGCGCCGACCAGAACTTCTTCGACCTCGGCGGGCACTCCCTGCTCATGGTCGAGCTGCACCACCGGCTCCGGGCGGCGACCGGCCGGGAGATCGAACTGCTGGACCTGTTCCAGCACACCACCGTCCGGGCCCAGGCCGAGTTGCTCTCGCGGCAGAAGCAGGGGGCGGCACCCGTCACCACCCGCGGCAGGGGGGCCCAGCAGAACGCCCTACTGAAGCGCCGCCAGCAGCAGCTGCAAGCGAAGCGAGGTCGCCATGAGTGAGTACTCCCCCGAGCCGGAATCCGAACAGGCCGACGGGTTCTCCGAGCTCGACGACAGTCTGGACATCGCCATCGTCGGCATGGCCGGCCGCTTCCCCGGCGCCCGGACGGTCGAGGAGTACTGGAGCAACCTCAAGGCGGGCGTCTGCTCCGTCACCCGCCTCGAGGACGAGGAGCTCGCTGCCCGAGGCGTGGACGCCGCCACCCTCGCCGACCCGAACTTCGTCGGCGCGGGGTATGTGCTGGCGGACAGCGAGAAGTTCGACGCCGCCTTCTTCGGCTACTCCCCGCGCGAGGCCGAACTCATGGACCCGCAGCACCGGGTGCTGCTCGAATGCGCCTGGGCCGCCCTGGAGAGCTCCGGACACGACGCCGAGCGCTACGACGGCCTGGTCGGCGTCTACGCGGGTGCGGGCAACAACACCTACCTGCTCTTCAACATCGCCTCCCAGCCCGGCGCCGCGCAGATCCTCGGCGACAAGCAGACGGTGATCGGCAACCGGCCGGACTTCCTGGCCAGCCGGGTCGCCTACAAGCTCGGCCTGGAGGGCCCTGCCCTCAACATCCAGTCCGCCTGCTCCACTTCGCTGGTCGCCGTGGTCGAGGCGTGCCAGGCGCTGCTGGCCTACCAGTGCGACACCGCGCTGGCCGGCGGTGTCGCCGTCGACGGGACACGGAGCAAGGGCTACACCTACCGCCCGGACGGCATCTTCTCGCCGGACGGCTACTGCCGTACCTTCGACGCCCGCGCCCAGGGGACAGTGGGCGGCGACGGCGTCGGGATGGTCGTGCTCAAGCGCCTCAAGGACGCGATCACTGACAACGACCACATCCACGCGGTCATCAAGGGCTCCGCGCTGAACAACGACGGCTCCCGCCGAGCCGGGTTCAGCGCGCCCAGCGCCGCCACCCAGGCCGCCGTCATCTCCACCGCACTGGCAAACGCGGACGTACCGGCGGAGAGCATCGCCTACGTCGAGCTACACGGGACGGCCACCATCCTCGGCGACCCGATCGAGTTCTCCGCACTCGCCTCGGCCTACTCCGCGGTCGGGGAGCACAGTTGCGCCCTCGGATCCGCCAAGACCAACATCGGCCACCTCGACTCGGCCGCCGGGGTCGCCGGCCTGATCAAGACCGTGCTCGCGGTGGAGCACGGGCAGCTGCCGCCCACCCTGCACTTCGAGAAGCCCAACCCCCGGATCGACCTGGCCGGCAGCCCGTTCTACGTCAACACCGAGCTGCTGCCGTGGCCCGCGGGCGACGGCCCGCGCCGCGCCGGAGTCAGCTCCTTCGGACTCGGCGGCACCAACGCCCACGTCATCCTTGAGCAGGCCCCGGAACTGCCCCGCAGGGCCGAGCCGGCCGACGGCTCCGAACAGCTGCTGGTGCTCTCCGCCAAGAGCCCGGAGGCCCTGGAGGCGGCCACCGACCAGCTGCATGACCACCTCCGGGCACACCCCGAACTCCCGCTGGCCGACGTCGCGTTCACCCTCCAGCAGGGCCGCCGGGCGTTCCCGTACCGGCGGATGCTGGTCGCCGGCAGCACCGAGGAGGCGCTGGCGGCGCTCGACGCCCGCGACGACGGTCGGCTGCTCACAGCGACCGCACCCGAGGCCGCGCACCGGCCGGTGGCCTTCATGTTCACCGGTTTCGGCGCCCAGTTCCCCGGCATGGCGCGCGAACTCTACGCCCAGGAGACCGAGTTCAGGGCCGCGCTGGACGAGTGCGCCGGGCTGCTGGAGCCGCTGCTCGGCACAGACATCCGCGAACTCGTCTTCACCGTCGACGAGTCCGCGGCCGCCGCCCCCGGGCAGCCCTTCGACTTCCGCAAGCTGCTGCTCCAGCCGGAGCGCAGCGACCACCCGCTGGACCAGCCGCGCCTCGGCTACCCCGCGGTGTTCGCCCTCGAGTACGCCCTGGTCAAACTCTGGGCCGCCTGGGGGGTCGAGCCCGAGGTGATGATCGGTCACAGCTTGGGCGAGTACGTCGCGGCCTGCGTGGCCGGGGTCTTCTCGCTGCCCGACGCCCTGCGCCTGGTCGCGGAGCGCGCGCGGCTGATCGAGGAGCAGGGCGAGGGCGCGATGCTCGCCGTGCCGCTCTCCGAGGAGGCCGTCGCACGGTACACGGACGCGGAGGTCTGCCTCGCCGCGATCAACGGCCCGCAGACCTGCGTGCTCTCCGGCACCGTCGAGGGCATCGAGCGGGTGGCCGGCGAACTGCTGGCCGCCGACGTCGCCACCCGCCGGCTGACCACCCGCTTCGCCTTCCACTCCCCGATGATGGACCCGGTCGTCGAGCGCTACGCCGAACTGGTCCGCTCGGTCCGGCTGAACGCTCCGGCCGTGCGGTTCGTCTCCAACCTGACCGGCACCTGGATCACCGACGACGAGGCCACCAGCCCCGAGTACTGGGCCCGGCACGTCCGGGAGAGCGTGCGGTTCGCGGACGGCCTGGCCACCCTGTGGTCCGTCCCGGACATCGCGATCGTCGAGATCGGCCCCGCGCCGACCCTGACCCCCGGGGCCCTCCAGCACCCCGCCGCCGGCACCGACCGGGTCGTCCTCCCCTCCCTCCCCGGTGCCTTCCTCGGGCAGAGCGACCGCACCGCACTCCTGCGGGCCGCCGGACGCCTCTGGCTCGCCGGACGGGAGCGTCCCTTCCCGGCCTCGGCCGGTGCCAGGCGGGTCCCGCTCCCCTCCTACCCCTTCGAGCGGCGCACCTACTGGCTCGAACCCGGCACCGCCCAGCCCGGCAGCGGCTCGGCCCAGAAGCGGCGCGGCGACCTGCCCCAGTGGTTCTACACGCCATCCTGGCAGCGGCTGGCCAGCGCACCGCAGCCCGCCGAGGTCGGCCTGGCCGACGAGCGCTGGCTCGTCTTCGCGGACGAGACCGGTGTCGGCCACCACCTCGCCGACCGCCTCGAAGGCCTCGGCGCCACCGTGCGCACGGTCTCACGGGGAGCCGAGTGGCACCGCAAGAGCGAGCGCGAGTACGTCCTCGACCCTGCCCGGCCGGAGCACTTCGACCGGCTCGCCGAGGCGCTGCGCGCCGAGGGGCCGCTGCCCGGCCGGGTGGTGCACTGCTGGAGCGTCGGTGACGACGCCGACCGGGCCACGGCGCCCGACGACGTGCGGGCCCTGCTGCACCGCTCCTTCGACAGCCTGGTCCACTGGGTCCAGGCCACCGAGGCCGAGCTGATGACGCGGCAGCAGCGCTGGGACGTGCTGTCCTCCGAGGTGCACGCCGTACTCGGGGACGAGCCGCTCTGCCCGCCGAAGGCCGCCGTCCAGGGCCTGTGCAGGGTGCTGCCGCAGGAGTACCCCTCGCTCAGCTGCATCCAGTTCGACCTCCGCCTCGAAGGCCCACAGGCCGTACCCGGGTTGGTCGACCAGCTGCTGGCCGACCTCGCCGCCCCGCCCGGCGAGCGCACGATCGCGCTGCGCGGACGGCACCGCTGGGCGCCGACGTACGTGACCGGCGCGCCGCGCTCGCGGGGTGAGTCCCCGGTCCGCCCTGGCGGGGTGTACCTGGTCACCGGCGGCCTCGGGAAGATCGGCCTGCTGATGGCCCGTGCCCTCGCCGACCGGGCCAAGGTGCGCCTGGTGCTGCTCGGACGGACGGGTCTGCCGCCCCAGGAGAGCTGGGCCGATCCGCAGCACCCGGAAGCAGTCCGGTCCGCGATCCGTGCCGTCCAGGAGGTCGAGGCGCTCGGCTCCGAGGTGCTGGTGACCGCCACGGACGTCTCCGACCGCACGGCCATGCTCGCTCTGAAGGAGCGCGTTCTGCGGGAGTTCGGCCCGATCGACGGCGTGCTGCACTGTGCCGGCACGACCGGCACGGCGGCCCACCGGGAAGTCGCGGTCCTGGGCGCGGAGGAGGCCTCCTGGCACTTCGGCCCCAAGCTCTACGGCATGCAGGTGCTGCACGAGGTGCTGGCCGACCAGCAGTTGGACTTCGCCGTCATCTGCTCCTCGATCGCCTCGCTGCTCGGCGGACTCGGCTTCGGTGCGTACGCCGCCGCGAACGCCGCGCTCGACGCCTTCGCCCAGCGGCACCACAGCGCGGCCCTGCCCTGGACCAGCGTCAACTGGGAGGCCTGGTACTTCTCGCACGAGGACCGGGCGGATTCGGAACTTGGCGCGGCGGTACGCGAGTTGGCACTCACACCGGCCGAGGGCCGACAGGTGTTCGACACCCTGCTCGACGCGGTGCCCCAAGCGCAGATCATCACCTCCACGGGTGACCTGGCGCTGCGCCAGGAGCTGTGGGCCGACCCGGTGGCCGAGGTGCCGGCCCCGGCCGCACGGCACGAGCGCCCCAACCTGCGCAACCCGTTCGTCGCCCCGAACGGCGAGACCGAACACCAGGTGGCGGAGATCTGGCAGGAGCTGCTCGGCGTGGAGAGTGTCGGCGTACAGGACAACTTCTTCGAACTGGGCGGCAGTTCACTGCTCGGCCTCCAGGTCGTCCACCGACTGCGTCAGGAGCTGGCGGTGGCCGTACCGCTGACCATCGTCTACGAGGGCCCCACCGTGCGCACCCTCGGCGCGCTCATCGACAACCTCCGGACAGCGCAGTGACGGCGGCGCGCGATGGTGTCGCGATCATCGGGATGGCGGGGCGCTTCCCCGGCGCGGGGGACCTGACCGAGTACTGGTCGAACCTGCGCGACGGCGTCGAGTCGATCCTCCCCCTCACCGACGAGGAGCTGACGGCGGCCGGGGTGTCGCCCGAGGTCTTAGGGCAGCCGAACTACGTCAAGGCCGCGCCCGCCTTCGCCGGCAGCGACCTGTTCGATGCGGAGTTCTTCGGGTACACCGCCCGCGAGGCCGAGGTGATGGACCCTCAGCACCGGCTCTTCCTGGAGACGGCCTGGGAGGCGCTGGAGCACTCCGGCTACGACGCCGCCCGGTACGAGGGCAGCATCGGTGTCTTCGGTGGCGCGGGGGCCAACCGCTACGTCCAGCACGTCTACTCGCACCAGCAGATCGTGGACACCCTGGGCCAGACCCAGATCCTGGTGGCCAACGAACTCGCCTTCCTGGCCTCCCGGGTGTCGTACAAGCTGGACCTGAAGGGCCCCGCGGTCTCGCTGCGCGCCGCCTGCTCGACCGCACTGGTCGCCGCCCACACCGCCTGCCGGAGCCTGCTCGCCGGGGAGTGCGACCTCGCCCTGGCGGGTGGCGTCCACGTCGACCCGAACCCGGGCACCGGCTACCTGCACCAGGACGGGTCCTTCGTGTCCCCCGACGGGCACGTCCGCCCGTTCGACGCGGACGCCCGCGGCACGGTCTTCGGGACGGGTGTCGGTCTGATCGCGCTGAAGCGGCTGGAGGACGCGCTGGCCGACGGCGACACCGTCCACGCCGTGATCAGGGGCTCGGCGATCAACAACGACGGCGCGGTGAAGGTCGGTTTCACCGCCCCGAGCGTCACCGGCCAGGCCGCGGTCATCTCCGCCGCGCTCGCCAGCGCGGGCCTCGCACCCACGGACATCGACTACGTCGAGGCGCACGGCACGGGCACCTCGCTGGGCGACCCGATCGAGGTGCAGGCGCTGTCACGGGCGTTCGGCGACACCGGCTCCTGGGCCCTCGGCTCGGTCAAGGGGAACGTCGGCCACCTCGATGCCGCCGCCGGCATCTCGGGCCTGCTCAAGACCACGCTCGCGCTCAAGCACGAACTCCTCCCCGCCTCGCTGAACTACACTCGCGGCAACCCCGACATCGACTTCGCCAACAGCCCGTTCCACGTGCAGGCCACCCTCGGCTCCTGGCCGCGCACTGACGGTCACGTCCGCCGCGCCGGGATCAGCGCCTTCGGCTTCGGCGGCAGCAACGCCCACCTCATCCTCGAAGAGGCTCCGCTCGCCCCCGCCTCTCCGGCCAGCCCGCGCCCGACCGAGACGCTGGTCCTCTCGGCTCGCACCCCGGCGGCACTCGAACAGGCCACCGACCGGCTGGCCGGCCACCTGCGCCGCGAGAAGCCCAACCTCGCCGACGCCGCCCACACCCTGGCCACCGGCCGCCGTGTCTTCCCGCACCGTCGCACCGTCACCGGCGCCGATCTGGACGCCGTCGCCGCGGCCCTGGAGACCCGCGACCCGGCCCACGTCACCACCAGCCACGCGACACGCGAGACCGCGCCGTTGGTCTTCCTCTTCAGCGGCCAGGGCTCCCAGCACTCCGGCATGGCCCGCGACCTGTACGAGCAGGAAGCTGTCTTCCGCGCCTGCGTCGACGAGTGCGCCGAGCTGCTCAGGCCACAGCTCGACCAGGACATCCGCGAGGTGATCTTCACCGAGGACAGCCGCCTCGACCAGACCCAGTGGGCCCAACCCGCCCTCTTCGTCATCGAATACGCCCTCACCCAGCTCTGGCAGTCCTGGGGCATCACCCCGACCGCCATGCTCGGCCACAGCCTCGGCGAATGGGTCGCCGCCTGCGTCTCCGGCGTCTTCACCCTCCCCGACGCCCTCTCGCTCGTCGCCCTGCGCGGCCGCCTCATGCAGGCCCAGGCCCCCGGCGCCATGCTCAACGTGATGGCCGACCGCTCCACCGTCGAAGCCGCCCTGCCCGACGGCCTCTCGCTCGCCGCCCACAACGGCCCCCGCGACTGCGTCGTCTCCGGCCCCCACGAGGCAATCCAGGCCTTCGCCGCCCTCGCCGAAGAACGCGGCTGGGCCACCCAGCCCGTCACCACCTCCCACGCCTTCCACTCCAGCCTGATGGAGCCGATGGTCGGGGAGTTCACCACCGCGGTCGCCGCCGTCAACCGTCAAACCCCGCAGACCCCCTTCGTCTCCAACCTCACCGGTACCTGGATGACCGACGAGCAGGCCACGGACCCGGGCTACTGGAGCCACCACATCCGCGCCACCGTCGAATACGCCACCGGCGTCCGGACCACCACCACCGAGCCGGGCACCACCCTGCTCGAGATCGGCCCCGGCCAGACCCTCAGCAGCCTCGCCCGCCGCATCCTCACCAACACCGGCACCCAGGCCACCACCCTCGCCTCCCTCCCCCACAAACGCGACACCCGCACCCCCTCCGAAACCATCCAGCGCACCCTCGCCACCCTCTGGCTCACCGGCACCACACCCGACTGGCCCGCCTACTACGCCCACCAACAACGCCGCCGCATCCCCCTCCCCACCTACCCCTTCCAACACAAGCGCTACTGGCTCGACCGACAGGCCACCACGACCCAGGCCGTCGGTAGTGCCACAACGCGCCTCGACGACATCACGCAGTGGTTCTACGCCCCGTCCTGGCAGCGGGCGGCTCTCCCGGCCGGGGAGCAGCCGGACTGCACCCGGCACTGGCTGGTCTTCGCCGACGGCCTGGGTGTGGGCGAGGCGGTGACCGAGCAGCTGCGGGCCGCCGGTGCCACCGTGACCGTGGTGGCGGCGGCCGACGCCTGGTCCGACCGAGGAGACGGCCGCTACGCCATCGACCCGGCCGACAGCTCCGACTACGAGCGGCTGATCAGCACCCTGCGGAACAGCCCCGCCGGCGTGCCCACCCGCATCGTCCACGGCTGGGGCGTCACCGCACCGGACGAGGAGGGCAGCCTCCAGCACGGTTTCGAGAGCCTGATCCGCCTCACCCAGGCCCTCGTTCACTACCCGGGCAGCGAGCCGCGCCGGATCTGGGTGCTCAGCAACGGCCTGCACAACGTCACCGGCGCCGAGCCGCTCTCGCCGCTGAAGGCCACCCTGCTGGGCCCGTGCCGCGTGCTGCCCCGCGAGCTGCCGGGCACCACCTGCCGCAGCGTCGACCTCGACTGCCTGACCGCTCCCACCGAGGCTGAACTGGGGCGCCTGATTCAGGAGTTGGCCGCCGAGCCGAAGCAGGTCCCGGAGACGGTGGCGCACCGCGGAGGCCACCGCTGGTCCCAGCACTTCGTGCCGCAGCCACTGCCCCGGGGCGACCGGTCACCGGTGGTGCGCAAGGGCGGTGTCTACCTGGTCACCGGCGGCACCGGCGGCCTGGGCCTGGCCCTGGCCGGGCACCTCGCGGCAGCGGGGGCACGGATCGCGCTCACCGCGCGCACCCGGCTGCCCGACGCCGCGGAGTGGGACTCGTGGCTCGCCCGTAACCGGGGCAAGAGCCGACTCGCTGATACCGTACGGGAGTTGGTCCGCCTGCGGGACGCAGGTGCGGAGCTCCTGGTGTTCCAGGCCGACGTGAGCGACCAGGCGGCGATGAGCGAGGCCGTCCGGCAGACCACCCAGCGCTGGGGGGCCATCCACGGCGCCTTCCATACGGCGGGCGTCGCCGGTGGCGGCCTGATCCAGCTCAAGGACCTCCAGGCGGCCGCCGAGGTCCTGCTCCCGAAGGTACGCGGCACCCTGGTGCTGGAGGAGGTACTGGCAGACCAGGAGCTGGACTTCCTGGTCCTGTTCGGCTCGAACGGTGCGAACATCGGCAGTGTCGGCCAGGTCGACTACTGCGCCGCCAACTGCTTCCTCGACGCCTTCGCCCAGGACCGCGGCCGCACCCAGCGGGTGATCTCGATCGACTGGGGTCCGTGGCGGGAGATCGGCATGGCGGTCGGTACCGCCGCACCGTCCGGCATCGAGCAGGTGGACCAGCGCGCCATGTCGGCCGCCGAGGGGCTGTGGGCCCTCGACACGATCCTGGCCGGCGTCTCGGAGTCGCAGGTCATCGTGTCGCCCGCCGAACTCTCGGCGCTCTTCGAGAACGCCTTCTCGCTGGAGCAGGGCGCCACCGCGGAGCCCCCCGGCGCCGCGCACGAACGCCCGGACATCCTCACCGAGTTCGTGGCACCGCGCAGCGACACCGAGCGCGCGATCTGCGCGGTGTGGCAGGAGCTGCTGGGCATCGAGAAGGTCGGCATCCAGGACAGCTTCTTCGATCTGGGCGGCAACTCCCTGATCGCGATCCAGCTGGTGAGCACCATCAACACCCGGCTGGGCACGAAGCTCGCCCTCGGCGACCTGTACGAGGGACTGACGGCGGCACACTTGGCCGGCCTGGCCGAGAAGCCCGTACAGCAGTCAACGGGCGACAGCCTTAAGGCACTTGAGGACCGCAGAGAAAAGATGCAGCAGCGCCGGCGTCAGCACCAGCAACGGCGTCGGACGGCAAGGGGCGAATGATGACCACTGAGTTCACGGATCTCCCGGCACGGGACGGAGTCGCGATCATCGGGATGGCGGGACGCTTCCCCGGCGCGGGGGACCTGACCGAGTACTGGTCGAACCTGCGCGACGGCGTCGAGTCGATCGTCGCCCTGACCGACGAGGAGCTGGCGGCGGCCGGGGTGCCGACCGAGGTCTTCGGCCGGCCCCACTACGTCAAGGCCGCACCCAAGTTCGAGGGCATCAGTCTGTTCGATGCGGAGTTCTTCGGGTACACCGCCCGCGAGGCGAAGATCATGGACCCTCAGCACCGGCTCTTCCTGGAGACGGCCTGGGAGGCGCTGGAGCACTCCGGCTACGACGCCGCCCAGTACGACGGCAGCATCGGCGTCTTCGGCGGCGCTAGTACCACCGCCTACCTCGGGAACATCCTCAGCAACCTGGAGCAGGGCGAGGCCATCAAGGGCGAGAACGTCGGCCTCGGCTTCGAACTCGCCTTCCTGACCAGCCGGGTGTCGTACAAGCTCGACCTGCGGGGGCCGAGCTTCCCGGTTCAGACCGCCTGCTCCAGCTCGCTGGTGGCGCTGCACGCCGCCTGCCAGAGCCTGCTCAACTACGAGTGCGACATGGCCCTTTCGGGTGCGGTCTCCTACAAGGTGCAGGAGAACACCGGCTACCCCTACCAGGAGGGGGCCTTCCTCTCCCCGGACGGGCACATCCGCCCGTTCGACGCGGACGCCCGGGGCACGGTCTTCGGCAACGGTGTCGGCGTGGTGGCCCTCAAGCGGCTGGAGGACGCGCTGGCCGACGGCGACACCGTCCACGCCGTGATCAAGGGCTCGGCCGTCAACAACGACGGCGGGGTCAAGGCGAGTTTCACGGCACCGACCGTCGGCGGTCAGGCCGAGGTGATCACGGAGGCGCTGGCCGTCGCGGAGGTCGACCCCGAGGACATCGACTACGTCGAGGCGCACGGCAGTGGCACCGTGATCGGTGACTCGATCGAGGTGCAGGCGTTGTCACGGGCGTTCGGCGACACCGGCTCCTGGGCCCTCGGCTCGGTCAAGGGGAACGTCGGCCACCTCGACGCCGCCGCCGGCATCGCAGGCCTGCTCAAGACCACGCTCGCGCTCAAGCACGAGCTGCTGCCGCCTTCGCTGAACTACACCCGCGGCAACCCCGACATCGACTTCGCCAACAGCCCCTTCCGCGTCCAGGCCGCGTCCGGCTCCTGGCCGCGCACCAACGGCCACGTCCGCCGCGCCGGGATCAGCGCCTTCGGCTTCGGCGGCACCAACGCCCACCTCATCCTGGAGGAGGCCCCGCTCGCCGATCCCTCTCAGGCCAGCCCCCGCCCGACCGAGACGTTGATCCTCTCGGCTCGTACGGCCGAGGCCCTCGAACAGGCCACCGACCGGCTGGCCGCACACCTTCGCCGCGAGAACCCCAACCTCGCCGACGCCGCCCACACCCTCGCCACCGGCCGCCGCGCGTTCCCGCACCGCCGCACCGTCACCGGCTCTTCCGCCGAAGCCGTCGCGGCCGCTCTGGAGGCACGGGACCCGGCCAACGTCGTCACCGGTCACGTCGCGGGCGGCGCCACACCGCTGGTGTACGTCTTCAGCGGCCAGGGCTCCCAGCACTCCGGCATGGCCCGCGACCTGTACGAGCAGGAGGCTGTCTTCCGCGCCTGCGTCGACGAGTGCGCCGAGCTGCTCAGGCCACAGCTCGACCAGGACATCCGCGAGGTGATCTTCACCGAGGACAGCCGCCTCGACCAGACCCAGTGGGCCCAACCCGCCCTCTTCGTCATCGAATACGCCCTCACCCAGCTCTGGCAGTCCTGGGGCATCACCCCGACCGCCATGCTCGGCCACAGCCTCGGCGAATGGGTCGCCGCCTGCGTCTCCGGCGTCTTCACCCTCACCGACGCGCTCTCGCTCGTCGCCCTGCGCGGCCGCCTGATGCAGGCCCAGGCCCCCGGCGCGATGCTCAACGTGATGGCCGAGCGGGCAGAGGTGGCGGCGGCGCTGATCGACGGTCTCTCGCTCGCCGCCCACAACGGCCCGCGTGACTGCGTCGTCTCCGGCCCCTACGACACCATCCAGGCTTTCGCGGCCCTTGCCGAGGAGCGCGGCTGGGCCACCCAGCCGGTCGCCACCTCGCACGCCTTCCACTCCAGCCTGATGGAGCCGATGGTCGGGGAGTTCGTCGCCGCCGTCGCCGCCGTCGAGCGCCATGCTCCGCAGGTGCCGTTCGTCTCCAACCTCACCGGCACTTGGATCACCGACAGCCAGGCGGTGGACCCGGGTTACTGGGGCAACCAGATCCGCGCCTGCGTCGAGTACGCCACCAGCGTCCGGACCGCCGCCGCCGAGCCGCACGTCACCCTGCTCGAAGTCGGCCCCGGCCAGACGTTCAGCAGCCTCGCCCGGCGCATCCTCACCAGTGCGGGCATCGAGGCCACTGCTCTCGCCTCGCTCCCCCACAAGCGCGACCGCCGTACTGCCACCGAGACCATCCAGCGCACCCTCGGCAGCCTCTGGCTCACCGGCGCCCGGCCCAGCTGGGCCGCCTACTTCGCCCAGCAGCAGCGCCGCCGGATCCCCCTGCCCAGCTACCCCTTCCAGCGCAAGCGCTACTGGCTGGAGCCCCAGATCCCGCAGGCCGCGGTCCGGCACACCCCCGGCCCGCACCCGTTGCTGGACCAGGTCCTGCTCCGGACGATGGGCCAGTCCGTCTTCCTCACCGAGTTCTCGCTGGAGCGGCACTGGGTGCTCTCCGAGCACAAGCTGCTCGGAGAGGCAATCGTCCCCGGAACCACCTATCTGGAGATGGCCCGCGCCGCCGCCTCGCTGCACTTCGGCCGGCCGGTCACCGAGCTCCGCGACGTCACCTTCCTCGTCCCGCTGCTGGTGCAGGAAGGCACCCCGCGTACCGCGCACACGACCGTCCGCGAACTCGACGATCTGCAGGCCGAGTTCACCGTCGCCAGTCACGACTTGGCAAGCGACCGCTGGACGGTGCACGTCCAGGGCACGGTCAGCGTCAAGCCGCACACCGCACCCGCGCCGCAGCAGGATCCGGCGGCTCTGCATGAGCTCTGCTCGCTGGAGAGCGTGGACATCGCCCTGCGGCAGGCCGAGCACAAGGTGATGGAGTTCGGCGACCGCTGGCGGAGCAGCCTCCCGACCGTGCACGTCGGCATCCGGGCCGCCCTCGGCGTACTCGACCTGCCCGAGCAGTACCGGGCCGAGTGCCAGGACCACCCCCTGCACCCGGTCCTGCTCGACCAGGCCACCGGCTTCAGCGGATTCGCCGTCCTGGAAACCGCCGATGACCGCCGACTCGCCCTCGGTGACCGGGACTTCTTCCTCCCGGTCGGCTACGACTCGCTGCTCCTGCACGGCCCGCTGCCCGCTCGGGGCCTGAGCTTCGTCCAGCCGCATCCGGGCTATGTCAACAATGCCGAGTTCCGCAAGGTCGACGTGGTGATCTGCGACGAGTCGGGGGCCACCGCCGCCGAGATCCGCGGCTTCACCGTCAAGCGCGTCACCGACGCCAAGCACACGGTCGCCCGGCTGCGCCCGCACAACCGCCACCACACCCTCCGATGGGTCCCGGTACCGGCGCCCGAGGAGCACCAGGCGCCGCCCGCCCGGGTCCTGGTGATCGGCGAACAGGGCAGTATCAGCGCCGAGTTGAGCGCCGCACTGCGCGCGCACGGCATCAGCGTCGCCGAGGCGGCACTCGCTGACCGGTGGCGGCAGCCCGCTGCGGACCGGTACGAAGTGCCGCCCACCCAGGAGGGTTTCGGCCGGCTGCTGGACGCGCTCGGTGCGGAGCTCCCGGACGAGGTCGTGCACGTCGCGGCCCCTGCCGACGACGGCGTCCAGCAGGATCTGGCGGTCCTGGAGGCCAGGCTCGGCCACGGCGTCCACAGCCTGTTCCACCTGGCCCGCAGCCTCTCCGAGCGCGGCGTCGCCCCGGCCAGGTTCAGCGTGGCCGCCCCGTCGGTGGCACGGGTGACCGGCACCGAGCCGGAGACTGCCGCGGTCCACGCGACGCTCTTCGGCCTGGCGAAGGTGATCGGCCAGGAGTACGAGAACACCGACGTGTTCTGCCTCGACATCGCCGGCGACACCGGCGCCGAGGCCGTCTGCGCCGAACTGCTCGGCGCCCGTACACCCACCACCGTCGCACTGCGCGACGGGCTCCGGTACGTCGCGGAACTCGCGCCGGTGCACCTGCGGAATCAGCCGAGGTCCATGCCGGTCCGCCCGGACGGGGTGTACCTCATCACCGGCGGCCTGGGCGGGCTCGGACTGGCGGTCGCCCGCCATCTGAGCCGTTCGGTGCCGGGTGCGCGGCTCGCCCTGGTCAACCGCACTGAACTGCCGCCGCGCGAGCGGTGGGACGGTGTCACCGACGCCAAGCTGCGCAGGCAGATCGAAGCGCTGCGCGAACTGGCGGGGAACGGCGCCGAGGTGCGCAGCTACTGCGGTGACGTCACCGACCTGGCGGCCATGGAGGGCGTCGTCGCCAAGGTCCGCGCCGAGTTGGGCGCGATCGGCTGCGTCGTCCACGCGGCCGGCGTCGCCGGGGACGGCTTCCTCTTCCGCAAGGACGCGGAGACCTTCCGTCGAACACTGAACCCCAAGGTGCTCGGCGCCACCGTGCTGGACCTCGTCACCCGGGACGATCCGCCGGAGTGCATGGTGAACTTCGGCTCCACGGTGGCGATCTTCGGTGCGGCCGGGCAAGGCGACTACACTGCCGCCAACAGTTACTTGGACCACTTCGCCGAGCAGCGCTCCGCGCGCGGCCGGTGGACGGTGACGGTCGACTGGAGCGACTGGCTGGACACCGGCATGGCCTTCGACCACGGAGTCCAGCAGGACCAGGGCTTCTTCCGGTCGGTGTCGGTCGAGGACGGTCTCAGCAGCTTCGAGGAGATCCTCGCCTCGGCCTGCACCCCGGTGATCGTCGGCGAGGTCAACTACCCGAAGATGGGCGGGTCCAGCGCGCTCACGGAGCTGTTGCGCCGCGCACCGCTGGTGCTCGCCGCCCCGATCCAGCAGGCCATCGCCGCCGCCCGCAGCAGCGCCGACGGATCCGCCGCGACGGCGGATGACACGCCGTCCGACGGCGAGCCGAAGCTCTTCGGCAAGGAGAGCAGCGAGTTCAGCGACACCGAGCGCGCGCTCGCCCGGATCTGGGCCCGCGAGCTGGGCCTGACCGAACTCAACGTGCATGACACCTCGTTCGCGCTCGGGGTGGACTCGCTGGCCGCACTCCGGATCGCCCAGAGCATCCAGAAGATCATGGACATCCGGGTCTCCATGGTCGACCTGTTCCGCTACGTCACGATCGCGGATCTCGCCGATCACCTGGACACCAGGGACGCCCAAGGCTGACCAGGCACCCCACCCCCCTTCTATCCCACAAAGGTGGTACCCCCGTGAGCATCCGAACCGTAGGCGTGATCGGCGCCGGCACGATCGGCCGTGGCGTCGCCCAGTCCTTCGCGGAGTCCGGGTTCGAGGTGATCCTCGTGGACATCTCGCAGGCCCAACTCGACAGCGCGGTGGCTCAGATCGGCCGTGACTTGCTGGTCCAGCCGATGCTGCTCGGCAAGCCGCTGAAGGAGGACGCCAAGTCCGTCCTCGCCCGAATCACCACCGGCACCGAGCTCACCGCGCTGGCCGACGCCGACTTCGTGGTCGAGAACGTCACCGAGAACTGGGACGTCAAGCGCGCGGTCTACGAGCAGATCGACGCCATCTGCCGCCCCGGCGTGATCTTCGGCGTGAACACCTCGGCCGTGCCGATCACCCGGGTGGGCTCGGTCACCGGGCGCCCGGCCGAGATCCTCGGGCTGCACTTCATGAACCCCGTCCCGATGATGGACACCGTCGAGGTGGTCAGCGGCCACTTCACCAGCGAGGAGACGCTGGACACCGCACTCGGCCTGCTGTCGGAGATGGGCAAGGAGGGCATCGTCGTCCAGGACGCCCCCGGCTTCATCACCAACCGGGTCCTGATGGTGACCATCAACGAGGCCATCTTCTGCGTCCAGGACCAGATCGCCTCGGCCGAGGACGTCGACAAGATGTTCCGCGGCTGCTTCGGCCACAAGATGGGGCCCCTGGAGACCGGCGACCTGATCGGCCTCGACACGATCCTGAACTCGATCACGGTCATGTACGAGAGCTACAAGGACAGCAAGTACCGCCCGGCTCCGCTGCTCCAGAAGATGGTCGACGCACGACTCCTGGGCCGCAAGACCGGCCAGGGCTTCTACACCTACTGACCCCGAACTACCCAAGGAGAAAACCGACATGACGAACGACGACGCGCGCGCCCGGGTCCGTGAGTTCCTCGCCCCGCAGCTGGCCGGCCAGCCACTCGCCGACAACGACGACTTCTTCGCCCTCGGCTACGTCAACTCCCTCTTCGCGATGCAGCTCGCGCTCTTCGTGGAGAAGGAGTTCGCCCTGACTCTGGGCCCGGCGGACATGGACTTCGACAACTTCCGCACGGTCGACGGCCTCGTCCGCCTGATCACGTCGCGGACGGCGACGGCGGCCTAGTCCCACCTGCGGGCGCGCGGCGCCGCCGCGCGCCGACCCGGCCCCCCTTCGGCCCGTTCACGCATCGGCGAGGAAGCAACCCACCATGACGCACCCCAACGAGGTCCTCATCCGGATCGACCTGCACAGCCCGATCCCCGAGGCGCTGGCCGTCGAGATCGAGCGCCGACTCTTCTTCGTGTCGCCCGAGATCACCGGCTTCGAGGTGACCGCGGACGGCGGCGAGGTGCGCTCCGTGACACTCCGCTCCGAACAGCCGCTCCCGCACGACGCCCTGACCGAGAAGGTCAACTCCATGGTGGACAACGACGTCCGGAAGCAGTGGGTGACGCCGGCCAAGGCCGCCTGGACCTCGCCGCACCAGCGCACCCCGCACCAGGACGTCTTCGAACTCCTCGCCACGACCGGCGCGGTGACCGAGGTCGGCGAGGGCCAGGTCGCCCTCGGGGAGCCACTGCTCTCCCTCTTCACCTACTTCGACCGGGCCGTCTGCGACCTGCTGGCCGAGGACCACGAGGTCCGGGAGTACCAGTACCCGACCCTGATCAGGACGAAGGCACTGGAGACGGCGGGCTACTTCAAGTCCTTCCCGCAGCACCTGATGTTCGTCACCCGGCTGCGCAACGACCTGGACGTCTACCGCACCTTCCAGAAGCAGCAGGCCGTCACCGGCATCGACTCCGCGGTGCTGGACTCCTGCGGCAACGTGGACTACTGCCTGCCGCCCACGATGTGCTACCACACCTTCAACCAGCACAGCAATCGCACGCTGGAGGCGGGCCGGCTCCACGTGGTCACCTCGCGCGGCAAGTCGTTCCGCTTCGAGGCGGCGTACGCCACCACCCTGGAGCGGCTCTGGGACTTCACCATCCGGGAGATGGTCTTCATGGGCTCCCGGGAGGACGTGCTGAACTCCCGCGAGCGCTTCATGCGGAAGGTCTTCGCCTTCGTCGAGGAGCTCGGCCTGAGCGGCTTCTGCGAGGTGGGCAACGACCCGTTCTTCTGCGGCACGGACACCTCCGAGCGGATCTGGTCCCAGCGGCTGATGGAGCTCAAGTACGAGCTGCGGCTCCACGTCGCGCCCGGGCGGACGATCGCCGTCGGCTCCTTCAACTTCCACGACGACCTCTTCGGCAAGGCCTTCGGCATCGACCACGGCACGGACGGCCCGGCCCGGAGCGGCTGCGTCGGCTTCGGCCTGGAGCGGCTCGTCTACGCCTTCCTCTGCCAGTACGGCCTCGACACCGCAGCGTGGCCCGCCCAGGTCCGCACCGCCGTCAGCGGGAGCTGACCATGAGTGCGAAGAAGGGCCGCGCCCCGCGAGGCCAACAGGAGGAGATCCTCTGCGCGGTGTTCGCCCAGGTGCTCGGGCTCGACCGGGTCACCATCGACGACTCCTTCTTCGAGCTGGGCGGCCACTCCCTGCTGGCCACCCGGCTCGCCGGTCGCATCCGGGCCGCCCTGGACGTGGAGGTCCCGGTCCGGACGGTCTTCGAGGCCCCGACCGTCGCCCAGCTCGCCGAGCACCTGGAACAGGGCTCCGGCAGTCGACGCCCACCACTGCGCCACCTGGACCGTCCGGCGGAGATCCCGCTCTCGCAAACCCAGCGGCGCCTCTGGTTCCTGAACCGCCTGCACGGCGCGGTCGGGCACTACAACATGCCGATGGCCTACCGGCTGCGCGGTGACCTCGACCTGCCCGCCCTGCGACTCGCCCTCGACGACCTGGCCACCCGGCACGAGAGCCTGCGCACCGCCTACCCCGACTGGGACGGCCGGCCCCAGCAGATCGTCCTGGACCCGGACGAGGCTCCGGTCGAGCTGCCGATCGACGACGTCACCGAGGCCGGCCTGCCCGAGGCGCTGAGCGCTGCGGCCGGTTACGCCTTCGACCTCACCGCCGAGACGGCCCTGCGGGCCCAGCTGTTCCGGCTGGCCGCGGACGAACACGTCCTGCTGCTGACCATCCATCACATAGCCTGCGACGGCTGGTCACTGCTCCCCCTGAACCGCGATCTCGCACTCGCGTACGCCGCGCGCCGCCTCGGAAAGGAGCCGGTCTGGCCCGAACACCCGGTCCAGTACGTCGACTACACGCTCTGGCAGGACGATCTGCTGGGCGACCCGGAGGACCCCAACAGCCTGGTCAACCGCCAGCTCTCCTTCTGGCGAAGCGAGTTGGCGGGAATGCCGGACCGTCTGCGGATCGATGTGGCGGCCCCGCGCCCGGACACCCCCTCACACCGGGGCGGTCGAGTCCCCTTCCACGTCACCCGAGCGACCCACCGGGCGCTGCACCAGCTGGCGCGGGAGACCGGCACCAGCGTGTTCATGGTCGTGCAGGCCGTCCTCGCGGCCCTGCTCACCAGGCGCGGAGCCGGCACCGACATCGCCATCGGCATCCCCACCGCCGGGCGCACCGACGAGGGCCTCGACGACCTGATCGGATTCTTCGTCAACACGCTGGTACTGCGCACCAGGACCGACAGCGACCCGACCTTCCGGGAGCTGCTGTTCCGGGTGCGCAGCACGGACCTGGCGGCCTTCGCCCACCAGGACGTGCCGTTCGACCACCTGGTCCAGGCCCTCAATCCGCCGCGCTCCCCCGCGTGGCACCCGCTCATCCAGGTGATGCTCGCGTTCCAGAACAACGCGAGCGCCGAGCTGCGCCTCCCCGGCCTGGAGGTCCGGTCCGAGCCGGTGGCGGAGCGGATCACCCGCTTCGACCTCCGCTTCGAGCTGTTCGAGGGCTTCACCGACCACCGGGCACCGGACGGCATCGACGGCAGCCTCACCTACGCCCTCGACCTGTTCGTCCCCGCGGAGGCCGAGCGGCTGGTCCGGGAGTTCACCGAGCTGCTCGACGCCGTGGCCGCCGCTCCGGGTCTGCGGCTGAGCGAACTCGGACGGGCACCCGTCCACTTGCTGACCAGCAGCCCGTCCGCCGGGCCGGAGCCCGCCGCCGCGGGCGGCCCCCGGATCGCCTTCGTCTGCTCCCCCTACGGCCAGCAGTGGGTCGGCATGGGGCGGACGCTGTTCCGCACCGAACCCGCCTTCCGCTCGGCCCTAGAGGAGTGCGACAGCGAGCTGGCCCGGCACACCGGCTGGTCCCTCGTCCACGAGCTCTTCCTCGACGAACCCGAAGCCAGGACGGGCGATGTCGGCGTCATGCAACCCGTCGTCTTCGCCATCCAAGTGGGCATCGCCCGCTGGCTGGAGGAGGCGGGCGTCCGACCGGGCGCCGTCACGGGCCACAGCATCGGCGAGATCGCCGCCAGCGTCATCGCGGGCATCCTCGACCTGCCGGACGCGGTCCGGCTCGTCCACCACTACAGCGATCAGCAACGTCGCGTGGCCGGCCCGAACTGCGGCATGGCCGTGGTGGAGCTCTCGGCCGCCGACCTCTCGGAGCACCTGCGCGGGCTCGGGGGGAGCGTGTCCGTCGCCGCGCGGAACGGGCCGCGGACCACCGTGCTGGCCGGTGACCGGTCCGAGTTGGAGGCCATCGTCGCCAAGCTCCAGGCCGCGGACGTGCTCTGTGCGATGGTCCGGGTCGACCTGCCGGCCCACAGCCCGGCGATCGATCCGATCCTGGCGGACCTCGAACAGGCCATCGGTGAGCTCACCCCGCGGCCCGGCCGCATCCCGATGATCTCCTCGGTGACGGGGCAAGCGCTCGACTGGCGGCAGGCCACCGCAGGGTACTTCGCCCGGAACCTGCGCCAGCCCGTCCTCCTGGCCGACGCGACCGCCAAGCTGCTGTCGGACCATGACGTGCTGGTCGAGATCAGCGCTCACCCGGTGCTCGCCCCGGCCTTGTGGCAGAGCGTCGAGGAGTCCGGCGCCGCCGCGACCGTCCTCACCACCATGCGCCGTGGCCAGGACGACCGGGCGGGCCTCATCGAGGTACTGAACGCCCTCGAACGGCTCGGCCTGAAGGTGGACTCCCCGGGCCGGCAGACTCGGTCGGCGTAGATCCGATGAGCCGCGCCCACTCCGCAACCCTCAAGAAGTACCCGTCCGTGCTCGTGGTGTGCACGGTCCGAGAGGCGTTCCTCAATGACAGTCCCCTCGTAGCGTGGAGTTGTGACCAGAGGGGAAGTCGAGGGGTCATGGCGGGGAAGAGGCGCTCGTACGACGCGGAGTTCCGCGCGGGGGCGGTACGGATCGTGACGGAGACCGGCAAGTCGGCCGCGGAGGTCGCGCGGGACCTGGGCGTGCACGAGAGCACGCTGCAGAACTGGGTCCACCGCGCCCGGCTGCGGGCGGACGCGGAGGCGGCGGGAGAGCGCATCTTCATGAACTCCACCGGCTGGAGGAACGGGCCGGATGCGGTGCCGTCGCCGGTCACGGTGGGGCGGACCAGGGCGTCGGCGTTGGAGTAGTGGGTGCCGAACGGCGCCAGGATCAGCCCGCCGGGGCGGGTCTGCTCGATCCACGCCTGCGGGATCTCCCGCAGCCCGTAGGTCGCGGTGATCCGGTCGTACGGGGCGCCGGGTCGGTGGCCGAGCGCGCCGTCCGCACAGACGACGGTCGGCCAGTAGCCGGCGTTCTCGAGTGCGGTGCGGGCCTGGGCGGACACGGCGGCGTCGATGTCGACCGTGGTCACGTTCGCGGCGCCGAGCCGGTGGGCGAGCAGCGCGGCGTTCCAGCCGGTTCCGGTGCCCTGTTCCAGCACCCGCATCCCCGGCTCCGCCTTCAGGTCGTCCAGCATAGAGGCGACCAGGGAGGGCATCGAGGCGGAGCTGGTAGGAACCGTGCCGGGCTCGGCGCCCTGGTGCTCGCCGTCGTCCCACTGGGTGACGATCGGGATGTCCGCGGCAGCCGCCGCCATCCAGCCCTGCTCGTCCTCGGCCCGGTTAACGGGACGGCTGGTGCCGATGGCCATGTCGTGCGCCCAGATCAGGTCCGGCAGGAACAGCGAGCGCGGGGCGGTCCTCCTGCTCAGGTGCGAGCGTCACTTGCGGTGTCCCCCGTCTCCGGGCGGGGTGGTGCCGTCAGGGGACGGCGGGTCGGACGGCGGCGTCCACGGGGTGCCCGGGTGCCCGTCCCCCTCGCCGCCACCGCCGCCCGAGCCTCCGCCGCCGTGGCCTCCGTCGATGTAAATGCCGACCTCCTTGTCGTCACTGTGATGGTGCCCTCCCGGTGCCCGGGAGGGGGCGCGCGGGAGCGCATGACCGGTCCGGGCGTCGGCCGTCCCTCGGGATTCAGCATTCGTCTGCCGAGTACCGGCCATCAACGACACGATCGGGTCCGACGACGTTGTGAAGGAGGACATGAATGACGACCAACTCCACCGGCAGCCAGACCGGTGTGCGGTCGGACCTCACATCCAGGCTCTTGGAGCTCGCCGAATTCCTCGGGCTGGGCAAGGAGACCGAGGCGCTGCGCGGTGACCTGCGTACCGAGCGGATCCTGCCCCGGCTGAAGCGCGCGCTCGATCTGCTCGGCTTGCCGATCAGCACCGGTCACGGCGTGCCCGGCATTGCAGTCACCCTGCTGGAGAGGGCCATCGCGGGCTGGCCGGCCGGATCAGTCGCGGTTGAGTGGAGGCCCGGCGCCTCCCTCATCGCCTTGGACGACGAAGCCGATGCCGGTGACGCCGTTGACCGGTTCACGCGCGGCGTCGTCACGAGCGTGGAGGAAGCCCTCGGCGCCGTCCTGCGCCGATCCGGCCTGCGCGTGCAGGCCGCCCACCACGCCGAACACCCCGGATGGCCGACGGTCGCGGCGCGGCGCCTCGCCCAGGCCCAGTGTTGGTGATCGCCGGACCTGTCTGTTCGAAGCCGGACTTTAAAGGACTCCCGGCAGACGACATCGCCGACGTTGTCCTACGGAGCGATCGGGTCGCGTATCCCAATGAGCGGTCGAGTCGTCGCGGGGCTCCGGGCGGCCAAGTTCTTTGAGCCATCAGGCGGCGACAAGCTCACAGCCATACCCGGAACCCCGGGGCTTCACTGATCCTACGAATGATCAGATCCGACCCGCTTGAAAGGTAGGACAAGCTCAGCAAGAGGCTCTGTTGCTCGCGCCTATCGGTGCCGGCCTCGCAGAGCAAGCCTCCCCGGCCGGGTGAGCCGGAATCGATCCGCGTTCCCAACCCCGCTCGCCGCCGGGCGGGTTACGCTACGACCTCGCCGAACGGGTGAGTTCACTAACCGATCCCGTGCCCTCGGGTCTCCGGCGGTGTCGTCGCATCTCGGGAGGGAAGCCCATGTCGGACCGCACCACCTCGGACGAGCAGTTCGCCAAGGACCTCGCAGGCATGCTGGCCGCGCCGCACACCGTCCCGCTGGGCCTGAAGCCCGGCATCCCGTGGTTCGACTTCGACCTCGCCTTCGAACTCGGCCTCGGCTACGCCAACCGCGGCGAGATCGCCGCTGCCGAGGCCGTCGCCGCCACCGCGATGGCCTCCTCCGGAGCGAAGACCCAGGCGGCGGGGCACCTGGTGACCGCCGTGGTGCAGCTGAGCCGCGGCCGGTTCCGCCGGGCCTGGTCGGCGGCCGGGAAGGCCGCGAAGGTCGCGAAGGTCGCGAACCCGGACGTGGCGGCCGAGGTGGCCTACGTCCGGGGGCTCTGCCTGGAAGGGCGCGGGAACCACCGGGACGCGAGCCGCCAGTACGCTCTGGTCGCCGACTCCGGGCGGCCCCGGACCTTCGCCCGCGCCGCGCTCTCCATGGGCGGGATGCTGGCACGCGAGACCCAGGACTGGGACCAGGACGCCTTCGACACCCTCGGCACCGCCATCGCCACCGGCTTCCCCGAGGTCGTCGGCCCGGCCCAGCTCGCCCAGGCGCTGATGGCCGACCGCGTCGGCGACCGGGACCTCGCGGAGTTCCTCTACCGCGAGGCGACCCACGCCGCGGTGCCTCAGACCGCCGCGCAGGCCGCCTTCCACCTCGGCGACATGCTCCAGGCCCGCGGGGACGTGGCGGGAGCCCGGGCG
Organism: Kitasatospora sp. NPDC056531; assembly: GCF_042794375.1. NCBI lineage: Bacteria > Bacillati > Actinomycetota > Actinomycetes > Kitasatosporales > Streptomycetaceae > Kitasatospora > Kitasatospora sp. NPDC056531. The sequence continues at coordinate 65,085 of NZ_JBHTTU010000017.1, forward strand.
CAGTTCGCCGCCGCGGCCCGATCCGGCGACCCGGAGTTCTCCGGGAAGGGCACCCTGAGCCTGGGCGTCCTGCTCATGGAGGCGGGTGAGAGTGCCGACGCCATCGAGGTCTTCACTTTCGCCTCGAACTCCAACTACGAGCCGGCCGCGGCCCGGGGCCACTGTCACCTGGGCCTGCTGTCCATCGACGCCGGGGACCTCGTGAGCGGAGAGCGTCACCTGAAGATCGCCCTGAAGCACAAGGACCCGCAGGTGAAGGCCGCGGCCGAGGCCGGCCTCGCCCGGATCCGCAGCGCCCGCAGGTAACGCGGCGGCCGAACCGGCGCCTCGGGTCATTCGCTGGTCGGGCCGCTCGGGCGGCTCCTACAGTGACGGCGGATCACCAGCCGACCCGGGAGCGGACCATGCGCGTGCAGTACCCGCGGACGCCGCGCCTGCCCTGGTCGGGGCGCTCGGCGGGGTCAACGAGCGGGTGGCGCGACGGGGACGGGGCTGGAGGAGGTGGCCGCTTGCTGCTCGCTCCCGTGCGCCTGCTGAACGTGCGCCAGTCTGGTGTGGCACGGCTGCCGTTGGGGATTGTTGTGTCTCTGGCGGCCGTGGTGCTGTGGTTCGACTTCCTGGTGCGGGGTGTCTGCTTTCCGCTGGCCCAACCGGACACCAGGACGTCCTGGGGTGGTCCCACGATGGCTGGCGCCTGGTCCGTGCACTTCGCGCTGCTCGCCGCGTTCGTGGTCGCGCTGCACGGCACCGCGTTGGCCCTCGGCCCGAAGGTCTCGCGGCGATCACCGCGTAGCTGAGCCAGGGGCGTGACTGGGTTCAAGCTCAGGAGTGCGGGTGGTGCACCGTGGCGGGCTGGGTGGTCAGCGCGTTGCGGGAGCGCAGTCGCAGGGTGACGGTGCGGGTGATCACTGCGGCTACGGCCATCAGCACCAGGCCGTTGGTGACGATCGCGCTGACCTGGATGGGCAGTGCGCCGTGCTGGACGAACCAGCGGCCCATGCTCTGGGTGAACCAGTAGGAGGCGCCGTAGGAGAACAGCGTCCGTGCGGCGGAGACGGTGATCCAGATGGCGGCGTAGTCCCAGCCGCCGGTGGTGGACACGGTGCCGCCGGATGCCTGCCGCGTGATCTTCAGGCGGCTGGCAGCGGTCAGGCCGACCAGGACACCCGCCGCCAAGCCGACCGTCTCGATGGTCAGGCCGATGCCGTTGGTGAAGAGAGTGTGCATGAACAGCGGCACGATGACGGCGGCGATGATCAGCGGCCGGGTCAACCGGCCGCGGGTGACCTGCTTCGGGCCGAGGTCGGCCAGCAGGGTGGTGGTCAGGACGGCTACGTTCACCAGCAGCGCCTGTTCGAAAGCGGTCACGGTGGCTCCTCGCGGGATGGGGAGAAATGGCGGGGTTCGATCTACCGGCGATCCGGTGAACGTCGACCAGTGTGTGTCCGCCAGGCCGCTCGGGGCCTCGGCCCCTGGGCGGAGCAGGGTTGAGCCCGCGACCTCCACCCTTGTCCACCCGCCGGTTGAGATGGGCCGGGCGCCGGTTCGCTTAGCGTGATCGCATGCTGTCTGACTCCCGGCCTGATCCGGCCGCGCACGACGGGCACGACCCGACCGGTGACGCATCCCGGCGCCTGTCCAAGGCGCGCGCCGAGGTGTGGACGATGGTGCTGTTGCGGCCCATCGCACTGGCCCTTGTCCTGGCCTTGCTCGTGCCGGGGCGGCAGTTCCAGTGGAGTACGGCCCACCTGGCCGCCTTCATGGTGCTCACGCTGGTCTGGCTGGTGTGGTGCGTGGTGGCCGCAAGGGCGGCGTTCGCCCTCGACCTGGTGCCGCAGCGCACCGCGGCCACACTGCTGACAGTGGTCGTGGTGTCCGGCAGCCTGCTGCTGACAGCGGCACCCGGCACCGAACCACTCTCTGTGCTGGTCGTCGTGGCGCTGATCGCGGCTGGCGCCGACCTGCCCATGCTGATCAGCGCAGGGTCGCTGGCCTGCGGCGTGCTCGCCCTGGCCGCGGGTACGGCCCTCGGCCCGCACGGGGCCCGCACCCAGGCCCTGGAAGTGTGGAGCGCGGTCCTGCTGGCCGCCTATCTGACCGGGGTCACCCGCCGCAGCATCCGCATCCAGCACCTGCAGGCCCGCCGCCTGCTCGCGGAAACCGAGGAGGCGCAGGAGGAGCGCCAGCGCGCGGCGGCACTGGCAGAGCGCGCCCGCCTCGCGCGGGAGATCCACGACGTGCTCGCCCACTCCCTCGGCGCGCTCGTCATCCAGCTCGAGGTGATCGAGACCCTGCTCGCCGCCGATCCTGCGGACGTGGAACAGGCGACGGAGCGCGCCGGCAGAGCCCGTCGGATCGCGAAGGACGGTCTCACCGAGACCCGCCGGGCCATCGCCGCGCTACGCGCCGACACCCCGCCCCTGCCCGAGGCCCTCGCTGCCCTGGCCGCCGGCCACCACACGGCCGCGGGCAGCGCCGCGGACTTCCGGCTGCACGGCGATCCGCGTCCGCTGGGGGCGGAGGCCAGTCTGGCGCTGCTGCGCGTGGCCCAGGAGGCCCTGGCGAACGCGGCCAAGCACGCCCCGGGCCGACCGGTGCGCATGACCCTGGAGTACGCCGAGCACCGCGTCCAGCTCACCGTCGTCTCCCACGGCCCTTCCATGTCACCGGACGGGGCCTCGGCGGCTCCGGGCCCGGCCGAGCCGCCTACCGTGGAGGGCATGTCCGGCGGCTACGGGCTGGCCGGGATGCGCGAGCGACTGCTCCTGGTCGGCGGGGAGCTGACCGCCGGTCCCTGTCCGGAGGGCTGGCGAGTGACCGCGGAGGTGGAGGCATGACGGTACGGATCGTGGTCGCGGACGACCAGGCAGCCGTCCGCGAAGGACTGATGACCCTCCTCGACATGGTGCCGGGGATCGACGTGGTCGCCGGCGCCGCCAACGGCGAGGAAGCCGTCGCCCGCGCGGCCGAACTACGCCCGGACGCCGTCCTCATGGACCTGGTGATGCCCGTCCTCGACGGCGTGGCGGCCACCCGCCGGATCACCGCCGAACTGCCCGGCGTGGCCGTGGTCGTGCTCACCACCCTGGCCGACGAAGCCAAGATCATCGACGCACTGCAGGCCGGCGCCCTCGGCTACCTCACCAAGGACGCCGGCAAGGACCAGATCGCCCGCGCCATCCAAGCGGCCATCTCCCGCCAGGTCACCCTCGACCCCGAAGTCCAGCACCGGCTGCTCGCCGCAGCCGTACGCGGCCACCAGACCCAGGACCGCCCCGACCACGGCGACGAACCACGGCAGACACCGCCCTCAACCCTCCAGCTCACACCCCGCGAGGAGGACGTACTACGGCTGCTCGCCACCGGACTGCCGAACGCCGCCATCGCCCGCCGCCTGCTCATCGGCCCGGCAACCGTCAAAACCCACGTCAACCACCTGTTCGCCAAACTCGGCGTCACCACCCGCGCCGAAGCGATCGCCTGGGCCCACAGCCACGGCTACACCACCGGCAACACCGACTGATCACAGCCGCGGCCGAGGTGACGACCAGGGAAATGGGCGTTCGCCCGCACTGCCCGTCGCGTGCACCACCCAGACCCCGGCCCTCGCCGGGCAGGAACACGCCGGGCCGTCGGCCTCAGGACAGCAGGTCCAGAGCCGGGGGGATCCGGCCGACATCGAGTACCCCGTAGATCGGTACCCCGGCCTGGTAGGTGCGCCCGGCGTCGCGGACCTGCACGTCCGGGTCGAGGACGCCGCGGAGCCTCGTCTTGGTGAGGGTGCGCCTCTGGAACGCGAGGACGAACGCCGGGGCCATGGGCACGCCGAGGTAGGCCAGGGCGGGGCATTCGGGCCACATGAGGTCGAGCACGGTGCCGTCCGCGGTCGAGCACCACGCGTGCGCTTGTGCCGTGCCGTCGGCGGTGAGCGCGTACCCCTCGACGTACGCCGCGCCGGGCAGACGCCTGGCGATGCGCAGCGCGTTCGGGTGGCATTGGCCGGACGAGCCGCGGCGCGGGGCCCCGGAGCGCGGCCATGGTGCGGGGGCGAGCAGGCGGCCTTGGGCGAGCACGACGCGGGCCGCCGGGGAGTCGACCGTGGTGCCCAGGGCCGCGACGGCGGTAACGAGGGCATGGTCGTCGGCGGTCAGCAGGTCGGCAGGCATGTAGTCGAGTCTCTGTCCGGCCCGTGAGTGCGGCGAGTTGACGGACGTACCGCTGATCCGGGCGAGGGATCCCGAACACCGGCGCCAGTACGCCCTGGTGCGGCCGACGGGCGGACGTGCTGGACGCGCGGGCTGAACCGGGTCGGGGCCTCCCCGACATAGGCCGTCGGCGTGCCGGGCCTCTACTCGCGCGGGATGCCCGAGTTGTCTGGCAGCATGCCGTGGACACCGATTCCATGGTCGAAAGTGGGCATGATGAACCGCACCGAGCTGGTGGAAGCTCTCTCCGTCCGAGCATCCGTCAACAAGAAGGACGCCGACGCCGTCCTCTCGGCATTCGCCCAGATCGCCGGGGAGGTTGTCCAGCAGGGCACCGAAAAGCTGATGATCCCCGGCTTCCTGACCCTGGAGCGCACCCACCGCGCCGCCCGTACGGCCCGCAACCCGCAGACCGGGGAACCGATTCAGATCCCGGCTGGCTACAGCATCAAGGCCACCGTCGGCTCCAAGCTCAAGGACGCCGTGAAGTAAGCCCGCCACGGCCCGGACGCCTTTGCGGGCGTCCGGGACTCGTGTACCGCCATCTGCCGATCGAGGACCGCGGTGCCGACGGGTCAGCCTGCGCCGGGGCCCAGGACGGCGTTGATCTCGGCCTCGTGGCAGGCGCTCTCGATCTCGACGACGCGTCGGCAGACTCCAGCACACCGCCGCTGTTGGTCACATAGGCGTAGCGCCCGCTCGGCGTGAAGGCCATACCGATGGGCCCGGCCCCTACTGTCACGGTGGGGTCCTCGATCGCCCACGACAGCATTGGGCGAGTCGGCGTGTGCAGCACCCGCATCAGCGTGCCCTTTCGCGGTTGCGCGGGCGTCCCCACACCGTCCCCATCTACAGGACGGTGCACACCCCGCCCGGGCGACACTCGACAGGCCGCTGAACCGTCATGCCCTGCCTCATCCCGCCACCAGCCGGGGATGGGCAACCCACCAGCTAGTCGCGTCAAGTCAGCCACGCACAGTCAAGCTGCCACCACCACAAGCACGAGTTCCCACCCGAACGGCCAAGCGCACGCGACTGCCAGCACTCCAGCCGCGCCGTTCCAATTGCACCGGCCCACGCCGCCGGCCCACCGTCTGGCGGGGACGTCGAAGCCGTCGTCGTAGTCGTCGGTGCGGGTCCCGGAGAGGTCGGCCAGCAGGTTGTTGAGGTCTTCGCGCCCAGGTATGCCAGTCGCAGCAGCACGGTCGATTATGATGCCGCGGACCTCGTCGGCTCTGCCAGAGTGCTGGCTCGACCGACGAGGTCGGCACCAGTGCACCCTCGCGAAGTGCCTCTCACCAGGGCGGACGAGGCTATCGGCAAGGGCGGTGTCCTGGGGTGTCCGTGCCCCGTTCAGCGGTGATGGACTTCAAGGAAGGTGCGCACCGCGGACTCCAGGGCGCCCTCGATCCAGGCCGGCTTGAGGCTGGTGTGCTCGCCGGCGAAGTGGACGCGCCCTTCCGGGGTCCGGGTCGCCGGGTGGAGCTCGTGCAGCTGGCCGGGGGTGGCGATGGCGGCCTCGCCGAGAGCGTAGCGGGCTCGGGCCCAGGACTGCGTGGCGCCGGCACCGGTGAACTCCCGCCGTACGCGCGGGCCGAACAGGCGCTCCAGGTCGTCGAGGGCGAAGGCGTACCGCTCGCCCGGGGTGAGGGAGTCCCAGCGTGCGGCGTCGTCGGACCAGGTGTAGGAGGCGAGTACGACGCCGCCCGAGGAGTCCTGCGGGGCGTGGGAGGGCAGGTAGGTGAAGCGGCTGGCACTGTCGCTGACGCATCCGCCGCCGGTGAAGCCGTCCGGGCCCTGCTCCCAGAAGCGGTGGTGGAACTCCAGCAGGACCTTGGTGGCGCTGTCGTAGTGCAGCTCCGCGACGGCCCGGCGCTTGGGGTAGGACATCAGCGGCTCGACGCGGCAGAACCGCAGCGCGCTGAAGGGGATGGTGACGATCGCGTAGTCGCCCTCGAACGCCTCGGCCCCGGCGGTGGGGGCGCCGTCGCAGGACTCCTCGTCCCCGCTCTCCGCGACCGTTTCGATGGTGACCTTTCCCGCATCCTGCCGCAGGCGGGTCATCCGGCGCCCCAGGCGCAGTTCGTCCCCGAGCGGTGCGGCCAGGGCGTCGGTGAGCGCGGCGGTGCCGTCCTCAAGTTCCCAGTAGCGGTTGGCGGGGCTGATGACAGCGTGATCGATCAGGGTCGGGATCAGGGAGTAGTGCAGACGCGAGGTGAGGTTCTCCAGGGTGCCGGCGGCCTGGATGGACGCCGTGTCCCAGCCGGCTTCCTCGCGCAGGTACCGGCGGGTGGAGTGGTAGCCGTAGGTGCGGAAGACACCGGTCCAGGCGTCCAGCCGGGACCGGATGTCGCCGTCCGGAACGGTGACCTTCTCGAACGCCTTGTTCAGGGCGGCGGCAGCGGTGGAGTCGAACCGCGCGCCGAAGGAACGGTTGACCGTGGCCGGAGACTTCGAGTACGCCGCACGAGTGGTCATGGCGCCGTTGACCGAGATCAGGGACCGGAAAACGGCCGCAGGAGCGGTGAACGTCCCCTGCGGGCCGTTGCTCCAGGTCTCCCCGGTGAACGAACGGTACGTCACCGGTGGCACGGCACCAGACGGACCGGTACCCGGTTGGACATCGGCGTTGTAGAACAACCGCCGCTTCAGACCGAGCTTGTCCGCGAGGCCCAGGACGAGCGGGTGGAAGTCGGGCAGACGCATCGCACCGGCTTCGGCATGCAGCAGCGGGTCCGAAAAGATCCGGCGGAAGGTCTTGATCCGTCCCCCCACCCGGCTGGCATTGGCCTCGATCACGACCACCTCATGGCCGGCCTGCTTGAGCAGCGCCGCAACTGTCAGGCCCGCGATGCCCGCGCCCACCACCAGCACCCGCTTGCGGCCCGTGCGCACAGGCAGCCGGCCATCGATCAGAATCCGCAGGTACTCCAGCGTCAGATCACTCTGCTCGTCCTCACCGACCATGAGCATCTCACGCGCCAGGGCGCGGCTGACCGCCTCATCGGCCACCACCCCGGCACTCGGCGCGAACGCACGCACCGGGGTGCCCAAGGGGACGGCCGAAGCCCTCCCTCCGGCCCCGATCGCACCAGCCGCCGCGACGGCGCCAGCCGAGCCCAGCAGGGCACGGCGCGCGAGCCGGGGATGTTCCAGAGCGGCACTCGACGCGCCGGGACGGTCCACGGTCGGATCTGTCATCTCTTCTCCCAGTCATGGCAGTTGGACACCTCATCGAAGTAACGCCCGACCGCCGTCCAGGGGAACGCCAACAAACCGAAGATCACCCACACCAGTCACAGCCCGCCTGGAAACCACCCCTTCAAAGCCAACCTCGACCGGCCACCACTACCGGCCGCCCCGCCGCCGCAGGCGCGCTCGCGCTCGGCCCACCGCTCGTCCGGAAACGGCTTCGAGCAGCGGGTGTCCCGGCCGACCGCCAGGACAGTGGAATGCCGGTCAGGGAACGGGCCTCCGTGTCGCAGTCTTCCGCGCGATGCGGCGCGCCGACTGCGCGAGCGCAGGCGTGCTCTCCGCCGGTTCGACACCAGTGATGTGAGCCCTGCTGCGGTGAAGGCGTTCCGCACGGGCCCCCTGGCGAGCCATCCACACGTCACATCGCGGGTGATCGATGCGACGGCGATCGACGCGGCGGGCGACTCGTGGGATGTGGCGGTGTTCGCGATGCTGCTGCACCACCTCGGTCCCGCGCAGGTGCGGCAAGTCCTGTGCGAGGGGACCAGGGCGGCCCGTCGGCCGGTCCGCACCCGCCATCGGACCCCGTCGATCAGCCTCCGCTGGCGAACCGCCGGACGCCCCGCCATCGCCACCGGCAACAACGGTTCCAGCACAGCCCACTGCTCATCAGAAAGATCACCGCGCCCCACAACGAAGATCATCACTGCTGCGGAACGCGAGGGCCATCAGTTCCAAAACACGGCCTAGGTCCGGTGAAGTGATCGCCAAGCTTCAGCCAAGTCAACACTCGGCCTCCTCCACCATTGCACCACACCCCCGCCGTGCCGCCATCGCGGGGCCGCTGGCGAACAGACCTGGCCGCAGCCGGTTCTGGCGCTACGTCAGGCCCTTGCCAGAGATCATTGACCCGCCGCGGCAGTGGGTGGCAGTATCAGGAACAGAGCAGCGCCTGCGTCCCTCGGATGGGGGTATGCCGGGGGGCGCCGTGGTGATCACCGCGAGAGCGAGGCGGTCACCGCCCGCGTGGGCGCGTCAGCAACGGGGGTAGCGCTTGATCTCCTGGTTGCAGCGACACCGATTCGCGGGCTTTTTCCATGCTCTCAGGCGGGGTGACGATGCGTCTCCTCGAGGCGCCCACCCGTCGTCCAGAAGCCGGATCTCGATGATCGGAAGACTCGGAAAGCCATGAACCGCACCACCGTAGGTCCAGACCACATCCGGCACATGCACACGCTCGGTCCGCACGGGACCAACCTCGAGGCGGCCTCCCACGAGTGGCTGCGCCGTCGCGGCGTCAAGGGCACCGTCGAGCTCCACCCCTCGATCGAGTCGGCCCTGGAAGCCGTCCCCGCGGACGGGCGGCACGCGCTGACCGCCTGTGCGGTCTACCCGGCCCTGCACACCCTGGTGTTCAGCAACCTGCACCGGCTGCACATGATCGACAGCTTCGTCATGCCGACGCACAACATGGTGCTCGCCTCCACCGGCACGGGTATGCCCACCACTGTGGCCTCGCATCCCGCTCCGCGGGGTCTGGTGCCGACCGGCGCCCGGATTCGTGAGGTCCTGAGCAACTCCCAGGCGGCCCTGGACTGCGCCGCCGGCGAGGTGGAGGGCTGCATCACCACCATTGTGGCGGCCGAGCGCAACGGGCTGCGGGTCCTGAGCGACTTCGGCCCGGTGCCGATGGTCTTCACGGTGCATCAGGTCCTGGCGGTGGACGCCGGGACGCCCGCCCCGATCGCGGTGGGGGCGGGCCGATGACGGCCCGCGCACCGATCGCCCCGCAGGTCCTGGCGTACGCTGCCGAGCTGCGCGGGGCGCTGATCCCCCTGGTCGACACCTTCCGGCAGCGGCAGGCCGACGACGGGACGGTGGCCGATCCGTCGTCGGCCGACCGGCGGCTGCTCGAGCGGATCCGGGACGAGGCGAGCGCTTTCCACCGGCGACACGGCAGGCCGGAGCAGGCCGAGGCGCTGATCGCGGACGTCGACGGCTGGCTCGCGGCGGGCCTGGACACGCCACCGCACTTCGGCCGTTCCCGGGACGTGCTGCAGGCCCCCGCCGACGGGAGCACGGTCTTCTTCCTGGCGCCGTTGCAGAGCACCAACAGCGCGCCGCCGGTCGGCAAGCGCCTGGACTTCTTCTTCGCTCTGCGCAAGGAGCCCGACGCCCTGCCCGAGCTGGCGCTCAGCTACCCCCACCCCAAGAACAACTGCCAGTCGCTGATCCTGCTCGCCGGCAGCGCCGGCTTCGCACAGGGCAACTGCATCGTCTTCTTCCCGGAGAACGTGGCGGCGCACGACAAGATCACCGAGCAGCCCTACGCGATGTTCTTCTACAACAAGTTCCGCAGGATCCACGAGACATACGCCTTGCCGGGCGCCGCCGCCGTGCTGACCGCCGACTCGCTGCCCCGTGCCTCCAGCGACCTGGCGCCCGAGGTCTGCTTCGAGGCCCGGGCCATCTGGGGCTACCTGCACGACTCCATGCACTACCAGGGCCTGTGGCCGTTCGACCAGCACATATCGCTCAAGATGAACTGGTTCGTCGGCCTGCTGGAGGAGATCAAGGTCGACGCCAAAACCGCGTTGGCCTGTGCCGACGGCGGGGTGCCGTTCGCCCAGCAGCAGATCGACATGATCCTGCTGGAGCGGATCTTCCGCTACCCGCAGGCGGACGACGCGACGCGCAACTTCGACTCCGGTACCGGGGTCTTCCTCTACTCCTGGCTGCGGGAGTACGGCGCGCTGACCGGCTCGCCCGCCGAGGGTGGACTGCTGCACCTGGATCAGGACAAGGCCCTGGCGGCGCTGCGGGAGTTCGTGGCCACCGTGGAGCGTCTGGAGGCGGCGGTCGCCACCGACGACGACTACCGCGCGGCCGCCAAGGACCTGGTGCGCCGTCACCTGCCGGCTGGCGAGGCCAAGCAGCGCTATCGCTTCACCGAGGACCAGCGGGTACTGCTGCGGGCCAAGGGCGGTCTGGACCGGCTGCCGCCGCTGACCTTCGCGGAGGCGGAGTGGTGACCAGCGCGGCCGAGCCTCGTCGAGAGGGTGGGAAGCTGGTGGTGCCCGCCCTCTCGACGCTGATGGCGCTGCTGCTCGCCACCGGCTGGCTGCTCTCCGGTCACTTGGTCAGCGATGCGCCCGCGCTCGCGGTCGCGGCCGGGCGGACGGCGGCCAGCTTCGTGACCATCTCGCTGGTCGTCGCGCTGACCTCGCGCGGCCGTTCCGAGCGCGGCCGTTCCGAGCCCGGCCGCTCCGGGCGCCGCGGCTCCGACCTGCGAGCCGAGGTCCGCATAGCGGCGAGCCGCCGCAGGGCGGTCGTGCTGCTCGCCTTCCTGGGTTTCTTCGTCTACTACTCCGGCACGCTGCTGGGAACCAGTCGAATCGGGGCCTCGCGGGTCGGGCTGATCGTCTCGCTACTGCCCTGTCTGACCTTCCTGATCGGCATCGCGACCTTCGGCGAGAAGTCCACGCTGCGCAAGGCGTCGGGGACCCTGCTTGCCGTCGCCGCGGCGATCGGCTACGCGGTGGCCGACGGCGCCGCGGGCACGGAGAAGGCCGGCTCCGGCCACGGCGGGCTGGTGACCGGCGTGCTGCTCGCGCTCGGTGGCACGTTGTCCTACGCGCTCTACGGCTACGTCTACCGCTGGCGCATGCCCGACCTCTCCCCGCTGGCCTCGCTGCCGGCGATCACCGGAGGGGGCACCGTGATGCTGGGACTGGCCACCGTGCTGTTCGTACCGCTGGGCGGCATCGGCCTGAGCTCCTGGGCCGGGATCGCGCTGCTCGGCGCCGTCCTGACCGCTCCGGTCTTCGTCATCTCCCACGAGCTGATCCTGCGCAAGGGACCGCTGTTCACCTCGTCCGTGGCCCTGATCGTCCCGTTTCTGGTCCGGTTGGGCGAGTGGACACTGGGGTGGGCCACCGCGCCAGGGCCGCTGGTGCTCGTGCTGATCTTCCTGTGCGCGGCCGGGGTCTGGCTCACCGTGGGTGGGCCCGCCCGGCCGGTGCTCAGGACCCGTCTGAAGCAAGGAACCCCGTGACCACCTCGCAGAGTCCGACCCTCGTCCTGGTCTACCAGCGCAGCACGCTGCCCTGGATCTTCGAGAGCGCCCAGCGGGCCGGTATCCGCCTGATCCTGGTACCGCGGCCCGACGAGGCGGTGACTGAGGATCAGCTGCCGCCCGCCGTGGTGGAACTGCTGCCACTGGACCTCGAAGCCGACCGGGCCGGCGCGCTGGCCGCGTTGCGGCGGCGGTACCAGGCTGATCCGTTCCAGGGCATCGTCACCCTCTACGACCCGGCGGTGCCGTTCGTGGCCGAAGCCGCCGAGTCGCTCGGGCTGCCCGGCATCGGCCACCGGGCCGCGGTCGGCGCGCAGGACAAGCGGGTGATGCGGGAGCGGCTGGCGGCGGCCGGGCTGAACGTGCCCGGCTTCGTGCGGCTGGACGTTCCGCAGGACTGGGCCGCCGCCGAGGCGCTGATGTTCCCGGTGGTGGTCAAACCGGCACACGGCTTCTCCAGCCTCGGCGTGATGCGAGCCGACCGGCTCACCGACCTGAAGGCCGCCGTCGAGGAGGTCTGGCAGCTCTGCCTGAGCAAGCTCGGGCACGTGGCGGGCCTGGTGGTCGAGGAGTACCTGGACGGCCCGGAGTTCGCCGTCGAGTCGCTCGCCCACCGCGGTGAGGTCCAGGTGCTGAGCATCGGTGACAAGGGCTGGCCCGAGGGACCCTACTTCGAGGAGAGCATCTACCGCGCGCCCGCGCTCCTGCCCGAGGAGGTGCTGCGGGATATCCGACGCGAGGTGGTGGCCGCCCACGCCGCGCTCGAGATCACCGACGGGCCCACCCACACCGAACTACGGCTGCACGGCGGCCGGCACCCCTACCTGCTGGAGATGGGGGCCCGGATCGGCGGCTCCGGGGTCTCCCACTACATCGCCTCCCGGGTGACCGGGCGGGACTTCGCCGCCGACGCGCTGCGGATCGCGGCCGGTCTGCCCCCGCACGCGTTCCAGCCCGGAGGGCCGGTCGGCGAGATCGGGGCGGCGGCCAACTACATCGTGCCGTGCGGTGGTTTCGGCCGGATCGAGGCCATCCACGGGCTGGACGAGCTGCGCGCGGATCCGCGGGTCGAGCACGTGGTGCAGATGCTCTTCCCCGGCGACGTGGTCCGCCCCTACCCGGACTTCACCGGCTACCCGGCGTTCGTGCTGTCCCGACACGCCACCACCGCGGAGGCCGAGGAGTTCCACCGCTTCCTGGAAACCTCTGTTCGCATCGACTACACCGCTCTGGAGTCCGACGCATGACCTCCCTCCCGTTCGACGACCGCGACGGTGTCATCTGGCTGGACGGCGCCCTTGTCCCCTGGCGCGAGGCCCGGTTGCACGTGCTCTCGCACGGCCTGCACTACGGCGGCGGGGTCTTCGAGGGCGAGCGGGTCTACGCCGGGCGGCCCTTCAAGCTCACCGAGCACTCCCGGCGCCTGCACGCCTCGGCGCTCGAGCTGGGCTTCCGGATCCCCTTCGGCGTCGCCGAGTTGGACCAGGCCACCCGGGAGGTCGTCCGCCGGCAAGGCATCACCGACGGCTATGTCCGGCCGGTGGCCTGGCGCGGCAGTGAGCAGATCAGCGTCTCGGGAGCCGGCACCAGCGTGCACGTCGCTATCGCCGCCTGGGAGTGGCCGCACGTCTTCACCGCTGAGGCGCAGACCCGCGGCATCCGGCTGGGCACATCGCGGTGGCGCCGCCCGGCCCCCGACACCGCCCCCGTGCGGGCCAAGGCCGCCTCGCTGTACAACATCTGCACCCTGGCGCGGGACGCGGCGGAGGCGGACGGCTACGACGACGCCCTGCTGCTGGACTTCCGTGGCCAGTTGGCCGAGGCCACCGGTGCCAACCTCTTCCTGGTGATCGACGGCGAGTTGCACACCCCGATCGCCGACACCTTCCTCGATGGCATCACCCGCCAGAGCGTCATCGCGCTCGCACACGAGCTGGGCATCGCCGTCCACGAGCGCCACCTGGCGCCCGAGGAACTGGCCCGGGCCGAGGAGGTCTTCCTGACCGGAACGGCCTACGAGGTCCAGCCCGTGCGGGCGGTGGACGACCGCGAGTACCAGGTCGGCAAGGTCACCCGCGCACTGAGCGAGGCGTACCTGCGCCTGGTTCACGCCTGACCGTGCACCGGCGCCTCCGGCTCGGCCTTGGCGGCGGTGAGGATCCGCCGGACACCGTCGAGGCCGACGCCGGGCCACCCGCAGATCCGTTCAGCGGTCCAGCCGCGCCGGCCGACTCCGCGGCGAACGGGGTCCCAGGCGGGCAGGCGGTGCAGCTGGTGAGCCTGGACGATCCGCTCCAGCGAGCTCCAGCTCCCGGACCTGCTTGCGCAGACGAGCGATCTCGGCGTCCTTGGCCGCATCCGCCGCGGGTTCCGGCTGTGTGGGCTGTTCCGCCTTCCCGGCGGTCTTGATCCACTGGCGCAAGGTCTCGTGGTTCACGCCCAGGTCCGCGGCACCGCGGATAGCACGGCCAGGTCGAGGCCGAGTTCCTCGAGCAGCCGAGTGAAGCCTGAAGGGTGTCAAAACTCCGATCAGGCCGCTGAACTGGGGGTTTCCTGCGGGCTGCGAGGTGACTGGATCGGGGCGCCGTGGTACTCGTCGAGGAGTCCGCCGAGTACTCGACGGCGCCGAATGGCTGCGGCGGGCAACGGGATGATATTGGGTTCGTCGTCCGGGGCCCGCAGCTCCAGACTGCGGTGGGCGCGGCCGGTGTTGTCGTGCCCTGTGTATCCGGCGAGGACGGCGCGCAGGTGCCGTTCGCAGGTAGGGTTCGAAGCAAGCGACCGGGCGTTCCTGGCGGCACTGCTCCGGGGTCTGCCGGCGCAGGTGCTGCGTCGAATGCGACTGCTGGTGCGGCCGGACACCGTACTGCGCCGGCACCGTGACCTGGTCGCCCGCCGCCACGCCGCCCGGTCCCGTCCGAAGCGCCCAGGACGACCGCGCACCGTGCGCTCCATCCGCACCCTGGTCCTGCGCCTGGCCGCGGAGAATCCGGGGTGGGGCTACCGCCGCCTGCACGGCGAGCTGCTCGTCCTCGGCGTCAAGGTCACCGCGTCCACGGTGTGGGAGATCCTGAAGGAGGCCGGGATCCCGCCGGCGCCCGAGCGGACCTCCAGCATCTGAGCCAACTTCCTGTCTCCTCCCGTTGTCGGGCCATTGCCGTACGTTCGTGCCGACCGCGTGCGCCGCCCCCGTCTGAGGAGACCCATGGCCGACACCATCAACTCGCTCGCCTCCCGTGTCCATGAACTGCTGGTGGCGAACCTGACCAGTCCGGCGGCCTCGGCCATCCCCGGGCAGGGGGCTCTCTCCACCCTCGCCCGCGCGCTCATGGGCGCCCCGCAGGGCGTCGACGTCGCCACGGGCTTCCACGACGTCATCGCGCGCGCCACCGCGCTCGGCCCGGACGCGGCCTGGCTGGTCGGCGCCGCGCACAGCGGGCTCGCCGCCCTGGCCTTCAGACACAGCCAGATCGACCGGGCGCTCCTCCACCTCGACGCCGCCGTCACGACCGGCTTCAACGACTGCGTCGCCCTCCACGCCGCCCCGCTCCGGCCGCTGCACGACGACCCCCGCTTCCGCGCGATCTACCAGCGGATCCGCATCACCATGGCCGACCTCGACGAACTCGTCTGGATACACCGGGAGATACACATCATGTCCCGGGACGCCGCGAGGGCCTCCACCGAGAACATCGGCCGCCACGACACCGGGATCTCCCTGCTCCCCATGGCCCCCATTCCGACCCGGGTGCCGAACACCCCCGGGATCCTGATCACCCGGATCGACCTCGCCGCCACGCAGACCGTTCTCCAACGCGCCATCAGGAAAGCGGACATCAGCCGCGCCGCCGGCAACGCCTCCGTCAGCGCCGTCTCCTACAACTGGGACGACGCCCGCGCCCGGCGGGACGCCTGGCGCACCGACGACCTGGAGTCCCAGCGCCGCCAGGCCTCCGCCGCCCGCGCCTTCGTCGAGCGCCCTGGCGTCAGCACGCTGGTCATTCCCTGTCCGCCGCTCGGGTCGCTCATCTATCCGTCCTGACATGGTCATTCGGCCGCCCGGGGCAACGGCATGGTCCAGTAGATGGGCCACGTACGCTCCACGCAGGTCCGCCGGCACGTAGTCCAGGCCGGTGCGGACGGCTGAAGGGTGTCAAAGTCAGCCGGGCCCTGCGGAGCGACCGTCCCGCGCCGCAGGCCCGCGCGGGACCGCCTGGCCCTACCGGCCGCCGATCGACCGGATGACCTCCGCTGTGTCCCGGTCGCTCCGTAGGGCCATCTCGGTCGCGAGAATCGGTCCCGGCCCCCGGCCCCCGACCCGGGCCCTGGCACCGTCCGCGCGGGGCCCGTCCTGGGTCCGCTGCCTGTGGCGGGTGCTTTCCGGCCCCGCCCCGCAGGCTCTCCCCGCCCCCTCCGGGAGAGTGTTGGGGGTGGGGCCGCGGTCGTTGCCGGGCCCGGCAATGGCCGTGCCGGCCCGGTCCGGTGGCCGGCGCTGCCGCCCCCCTGGGTCCCCGCGCCCCGGTCCGGTGGCCGTGAGCGGTCCGTGCGTGGTGGTGGGTGTCCGGGCGGGGCGGCGCCGGGGTGTGGGCGTGAGAGCCCGTGGTGCCGGCGTGGGCTGTGTCTACTCGACCGTGGCGGCGATGACGGTCCACGCGTTGGCCGGTGTGTCGTCCAGGCGCAGGTCGAAGGTGAAGGTGATGGGCCTGCGTTTGTGCGGGTCACCGCGCAGTACCTGTTCGCTGCGGCGGTCGACTTCGTAGTAGACGCCCTCGGTGTCGACCGTGACGCGGAAGACGACCGGGTCGCGGGAGACCAGCGAGCGCACCGTGACGCGGGTGACGGTGGCCTGGCGCATGACGGTCCGGTTTGCGGTGCGTACGGGAGTGAAGTCGAGGCTGCCGTCGTTCATGGCCCATTCCTCGAGGAACCGCTCGACGGCGACCTCGAGGACGGACTTGTCGAACCGGCCGTCGAGGACGCTCAGGTCGCCGGCGGCGGTGTCGGCGTCGGTGCTCCACGAGATGTTGGTGAGCGACAGGATGTCGCTCACCTTGGTGACCGTGCTCTTGCCGGCCACCTCGAGCACGGCCTCGCGGGCGACCTCTTTCTGGTCCCAGCCGTCCGTCTCGATGGCGCCGCTCAGATGGTGCGCGCCCTCGGCGGCCTGTTCCAGCGACGACACGATCCACTGCCCGGCCGTGTTCTTGCGCAGTGTCCAGTACTCGACCGGGCGCGTCGAGCCGTCCTTGCGCACGGCCTGCCCGCCGTCGGCGCGGCGTACGTAGTCGTTGAGCGTCGCGGTGATCCGGAAGGTGACGGTGTCGTTCACCTCGCCCGCGCGGTTGGCGACGTCGACCAGTTCGACGACCGGGCCGGAGACGATCTCCACGACGTTGACCTCGCCGCGTGAGGCGTAGTCGTGCAGTTCCTCGGCCCACTTGCCGTACAGCACCGGGGACAGGATCCGCTGCAGCGTGGCGTGATCGTGCCCGCTCCAGGCACGTTGGGCCGTCTCGTACAGCCACACGGCGCGTTGCTCGAGCGCCGCGCGCTCGAAGGTCGCATCCGTGTCGGCGATGGCGTCGACGCGGGCCGAGATGCGGGCGGCGCGCTCGCGCGCCTGCGCGTCCGCGCGGTGCGCCGTGCGGTCGGAGACGGTGTTCAGGCCCTGTGCCAGTTTTGCCCTGCGGCGCCGGGACCACAGCCACAGGATCAGGAGGACGACGGCCACGATCACCAGCACGGTGAGGAGCCCGCCGCTCCCGGCCCCGACGCCCGCTCCGAAGCCGCCGCCGAAGCCGCCGCCCGACCCGTGGAACCCGCCGCCATGGCCGCCCCCACTGCCCCCGCCGCCACCGTGGCCACCGAAGCCGTGACCGCCGCCCCCACCACGGGCGTAGGCCGCCGTCGGGCTGCTCAGCGCGACGGCTCCCGCAAGCACACATATCCACCGGCGGACGCGCACCGGGCCCTCCCTCCACGAACCGGAGATGTTCCGCGCCAGCCTACAAGCCGGGGGTGTTCGGGAGGTTTGGAGGTCAGCGGGCCGCCCGGCACGGGGGGACGGCGGGCCTCCCGGGGCGGGCCTCCCGGGGCGGGCCTCCCGGGCCCGCGCGACGCCGGGGCTCCCGCGCCCGCCCGCAACGCGGGGGCCACCGGCCGCCGGCTGCGGGCATGGTCGCTGTCCTGCCCGGTCAGCACGCCGTCCAGGTCGTCACGGCCGCTGACGGCCGGCCCGTCAAACTGCGGCAGGGCATGCGTGAGCTTGCTCCGCTTTGACGGACACCGTTGGTGTGGTGGTCAGGCCGCATAGGTACCGCGCGGGGTCGCGTGGACCTCGGTGATCTTCTCGGTCAGCTCCGCGTCGCGCACCGCGCGGGGGCCGGGGGTGGCGGTTCGGCGGGCGTAGAAGGCGGCTCGGGAGACCTTGAGCCGTTCACACGCCCGTTTGACGTTGTGGCCTGTCTGCTTCTCCGCCTCGATGAACGGGTGCACCGTCACCGGGTCTCCGTCGCGAAGAAAGCCGTGGCCCGGCGGAGGATGTCCACGTCCTCGCGTAGCCGGCGGTTCTCCCGCCGAAATCGGGCCAGTTCCTCACACTCGTCGCTGGTCAAGCCGTCGCGCTCGCCCGCGTCGACCTCGGCCTGTCTCACCCAGTCGCGCACCACGGTCTCGGTCAGGTCGAAGTCCTTGGCGACCTGACCGACCGAGCGGTCACCTCGTCGGCACAGCTCGACGATCTCGGCCTTGAACTCCGGCGTGAACGAGCGGCGAGGGCGTGGCTTCTTCCCCATGCTCTCCATGATGGACATCATCCTTACCGGGGCCGAAGCCCCTGATCAGGGGTGTCCGTCAAGGCGAGTCAAGCCCAATCGTGTTCTGCTTCTTCTTGCCGGACACGAACGCCTTGCGGCCCGGCCGCCCTGCGCGGGGGCGTCGGACCTGTACCTCGGTGCCGTCGATCCGCAGGTTCACGCCGTCGGTATCGGCATAGGCGAACACGTCTTCCAAGGTCCGCAGCCTGATGCCTGGCCGGTCGGGCACGGCGAAGCCGCGGGTCGCGAGCACCGGCCTGACCTGGCGGATTGCGGCGGAGACCGTGGAGCGGTCCACCCGGTACAACTCGGCCAGAGCGGCGTGCGGCAGGCCGAGCCGCAGGTGGACGAGGGTGACGAGCAGCCGGTCGACGAACTCCAGCTTCGGCTTGCGGCCGGCTCCCTCCGCCCGGCGCCGCTCGCCGCCCCGCTGTCGATCAAGCTCCGACTCACGCCGGGCCCACCAACGTGGCGACAACTCTGCGAGCAATTCGCCGAGATGTGCGCGGGAGACCCCGGACAGGGCAGGGTGGGAGCAGGCCGCACGGGCCCAGGTATGCGTCACAACTCACCCAACCCGTGCGGCCCTTCTCACGTCACGGCGCAAGCAGAGCTGCGACGCGGGAATCAGGCCGGAACGGACCGGATCACAACCAACGAGCCCTCGTAAAAAGGCTGTTGCCGCAGGGCGCCGAACCGGGCGTCCCATGCTCCGCTGTCCAGGTCGCCCCGCAAGTCCGCGGCGAATCGTTCGCGCGACCGCTCGTCGACGAAGCTCCACGCCGAGCACGCCTGTCGAGCACCAGGGTCGAGCAGCATCTCGGGGCGCGCGTAGTACGCCTCGTTGAAGCCGTCGGTGCAGTCGACGGGTATCGGCACCCGGGTCACCGTCGTACGTCCACCAAGAGCCTCGGTCAGATCCGCGATCACCGGATAACGGCGCGCCTCCGTGTCCAACACCTCCGGCGCGTACTCGTACAGCCAGAAGTCCCGAACGAGATCAGGGTCGCAGGTCAGCACGACGACGGGGCCGCGCGCCACCCGGCGCATCTCGCGCAGCCCTGCCTTGAAGTCGCCCCACTGGTGCACGCTGAAGGTGGTCATCGCCGCGTCGAACACGTCGTCGCCGAACGGCAGGTTCTCGGCCACGGCATCGATGGCGGCCGACAGGTGCGCGGGGCGCTGGGCACGCATCGACGCCGACGGCTCAACCGCCGTCACCTCCAGCGTCGCCGACTCGTATGACCCCGCCCCGGCCCCGACATTGACCACCGTGCGCGCCCTACCCAGGGCGGCGGTGATCGCCTGCTCGATCCTTGCGTCCGGCTGCCGGTAGGTGGCGTACCCGCCGCCTATCGTGCCGTAGTCCGCATCCCCTGCGCTGCCGTCCGCCCCGCGTTCTCTCATGATCCAAACCTAGACACGCTGTCAACATTCCATCCGGGCCACCGCGCCCCCGGGCGCCGACCGGAAACCCTCGCTGAGCCTGTACCAGCAGCGCATCGGCGACCGTCCGCGGCGTTCCGGTGAGACAAGCGCGCAACGCTCAAGCACCAGCGCCGAGTCTCCGCGGCCACGAGTAGCCTCCTCCAGCCGAATGCCATCACCATCTATGTGCGCAAGCCCGCCGCCGATCAACCGCCGGCCCAGTACCAGCACGTCCCCAAGCAAATTCCCCCGAAGTCGTTAGAACCGGCCGAGGGCGACGGCGAACTCGCGGCGCTCCGGACCGCGTCAGGAAGCGTCGAAGAACTCGAAAATCGCCGTAGGCGTCGCTGGCGATCACCCGCATGCGCCCGTCAGCCGCCTTGAGCGGGTCGATCCCAGTCTCCTCGGGGCGAGCCTCGGCCTGCATCTTGGCGCACACGCCCTGCGCCGGCTGCTCGGGGTCGATGGCGACGGGCTACTGGGCGTCCTCGCAGGCCCGAGCGGATGCCAGGGCCTTGGCGAGGGCGCGGGCGTCGACGCGGTGAGCCAAAGTGCAGCACACGGCCTTCCGCGGCCCCCTGGCGGCCCTTACGGCTTTCGTCCAGCACGGCGACGGCCGCGGGGCCCGGCCCAGTCTGCGAGTCGCCGCACCCGAGCCTCTCGCGGGGCGCAGCCTGCCAGGGGAAGGCTGGCCCGGGCTCGCTGCCCGGGCCAGCAGCGATCGGACGACGGCGGAGTCGGCGACGACGACCCGGTCCGCGTCCGGAGGTGCCGGGTGGCTCAGGGCGCGTACCGGCACACCGTGACGCCGCTCTTCGCTCCGCAGCCCATCTTGCTGTAGCTAGGGTTGATCATGTTGTAGTAGTGACCCCAGCGGTAGTACCCCGCCTGGTTGGCATACGGGTCATGGTTGGGATCGGAGTCGTAGGCGCTCTTCTCGCTGGCCCACTGCCCCGTGGCGTGGCTCGGCCCGGCGCTCGACATGTTCTCGGCAGCGTTGCTTATCGGCGCGTGGTGCAACGAGCCGCCCGCAGTGGATGCCGGGTTGTCAGCCCAGGACTGTGCCGCGGAGGCAAGCCCGCCGTCCCAGGTCAGACCTGACTGGCCGGCCTGGGCACGAACGCTGTTGGTCTCGGAGAGAATGGCCTGTTGGTCGCCGGGGCTGATCTGGGCGGGGAACTCCGCCGCATGGGAGACGGTCGCGGTGGCAACCGTCGCCAGCATCATGCCTCCGGTCATCAGCGCCGTTGCGAAGATGTTCGCGGCGCGATGCTGTACCCGAGTTGGATTTCTCATTGCGACCCCCCTGGTCGCACAGAAAGCAGCAGCAAGTGCCGGCGCGGACTACGGGCGTCACGGAAGCGGGCCGCACGCCTGGCTCATGCGATGGCCAGGATGCCATCGGCGACAAATCGCTCTGTCCGGCGGCCACATGACCGCCGCCAATAGCACCAGCGTACGTCTTCGCGGCGACTGAAGAAGCCACTGAGATTTCTTTGTGCAGCCGGTGACCGAGGCTCTGCGCTTCGTAGCGTCGAATCCCGCCGCCCTGGCCAACTGACTTTCCCAGACGGCGATTTCTGCGAATTCGTCACGGTTTCAAGTCAGGAGCTCCCGCGAATCGGACTCCGGCACCTCCGGCCGTTTCGCGCCGCGTCCGGCACCGGAGCGCCTCCGCACGCCCCGGCCCGCGTCGACCTCATTCAGGTGCCCGCATATCTACAAGTCACCTTTCCCGAACCAAGAGTTGGTCAAATCAGCACACTGCCGAGATGTGCTCTGCCGTCGGCCCGGCGAGGCGCGACAGGCAATGCGACAGCACCCACCCACCACCAGCACAACCCCGCAGCGGCCTCCCGAACCACCACCAGGGCAGCCTGACGGCCACTCAGCAGCAACCCCCAGCCAACCCGGCCGGGACGGCGGCGCAGCACCGGGCCGGGCAGACGGAGGCCGGGCACACGGCAAGGGCGCAGCCCGGCCCCAACAAACCGAACACCGACCCCCGCCACCACCCCACCAACCACGATTCCAACCCGAATCCAGAAAACCACCGGCAACCAACCCACCAAAACAACCGGACGGAATTCACGGCTAAATTCACCACCGAATACAGGCCCACAACACCGAGCCCCCCAGCAGGCCGACAGGGCCCCCGGACCCCACCCACCACCACACACCGTCACCAACCCAGCCACCAACCCACCACCCCGACAGGTCCGACCAAAGGTCCAGACAATCTGGCGCGAGAGGCCATTTCACGCCGCCCACAACTCACAGCAACAGGTCACACCCTGTCCTTCGCCGGGTAGAGCTTCGCGTGGAGCACGCGGTCCTCCCACCACGGATCGTCCCAAGCCGACACCAGCGCGGCCACCAGCTCCCGCTTCGTCGGGACCGGCAGCACCAGCGGGCCCAAGTCCTGTGCGGCGCGGGCCTGCACGCACTTGGGGCACTCCAGCCGGTCGGGGCCGGCCTTCTCCCGCAGCTCCAGCTTCGAGCCCTCCTCCCCGCCGATCGAGCCCCGGCACGTCCAGCACGGGCGCAGCGCGGCGTTCGCCGTGCGGGCGGCTTCCAGCTGCTCCTCGGCCTCTCGTTCCAGCCGTTGCTTCCGGTCCTGGTGGCAGGACCAGCAGTGGCCGCCGGGGCGGCGGGTCCACTGGCGGCTGCCGTACACCCAGGAGCTCTCCTCCTCGGGAACGTCGCCGCAGTCGACGCAGGCCAGGGAGTCCATCAGTTCCTGGTGGGCCTTGCGCTGCTCGTCCTCGCGGGCGGCCTGGCGTCGGTCGTAGGCTCGTCCCCAGCGAGGACTCCTCGGGTTACCGGCGTCGCCAGGGCAGGATCGTCAAGACCGGCGCCGCCCCACAAACCGGCTGGCGGGAGCCCGACCACGGGTGCAGCGCGAGGAACGACCCGCGAAGGCACTATGGGCAGCCCGGCCCACCACCGGGCCACGCCTGATCGCTAGACGAGCGGCCCGCTCCCGACGCACAACCGGTCATGCGGTTACCAACCCGCGCACATCATGCTGACCGCGCGTAGTCGCACGACACGCACCCAACCCGGACCCCGCCAGCCCCCAGCACACCACGCCGAGGGCAGGTCACCCCTGCACCGCTTGACAAAACGCCCTACATATCGACTCTCCGACGGGTCGCGTCACCGACCCCGCACCCGCCAGCACCCGTCACCCGAATGGCGCAACATGACGTGCCACCCACATACTGAGTTAGTGCCCCAATCGAGGTAATCCGTGAAAGGGGAACCAAATGCGCATTCGACGAATACTCGCCGCCGTCACTGCCACGGCAGCCCTGGCCGGACTCGGCCTCACAGGCGCTGCCACCGCCACCGCCGCCGCACAGGGTGCCCCATCCTACGTCACCCCTTCTCAGTGCGAGAAGGGCGGCGGAACGCCCCGGATCGACTTGCCGGGCAACCCCTGCGTGGGCGGTACGTACGACGGGCAGCCGGTCGACTAAACCCCACAAGGCGCCCTGCGGCCACGCGCCGCGGGGCGCTCCCGAGCGAGCGTAGCCGGGAGAGTCGCAGGGACTGTGCCAACCCGTCGGACACGCTAGGGTCTGTTTCAGAAGTGGATCAAGGTCATGCGATGATCATGTTCCATGGCTCGGGGAGATCTGACGGACGCCCAGTCGGCGGTGCTGGAACCGCTGCTGCCGCGCGGCATCAAGCCGGGTCGGCCGCCGGTGCACACCAAGCGGCAGCTGATCAACGGCATACGGTTCCGTACCCGTACGGGCATACCGTGGCGGGATCTGCCTGGGCGGTACGGGCCCCGGGAGACGGTGTACGGGCTGTTCCGCCGCTGGCAGCGCGACGGCACGTGGCACCGGATTCTCGAGCAGCTCCAGGCCCGCGCTGATGCAAAGGGCCTGATCACCTGGGACATCTCCGTGGACTCCACGATCGCTCGCGCGCACCAGCACGCGGCCGGTGCGCGCAAAAGGGGGACCTGCAGGTCGAGCCGCCCGGCGGCGTCTTCGTCGAGCCCGACGACCACGGGCTCGGGCGCTCTCGCGGTGGACTGACCACCAAGATCCACCTGGCGGTCGAGCAGGCGCAGAAGCTGATGTCGCTCGTGATCACGGCCGGACAGCGCGGTGACTCCCCGCAGTTCCAGGTCGTCCTGGGCCGCATCCGTGTGCCGCGTCTCGGCCCGGGACGCCCGCGCACCCGGCCGGACAAGGTCCGCGCCGACAGGGCGTACGGCTCCCGCGCGAACCGCGTCCACCTGCCCAGACGTCGTATCGGCTGCACGATCCCGGAGAAGCGCGACCAGATCGCCAACCGCAAGAAGCGTGGCACCCACGGGGGCCGGCCGCCGAAGTTCGACAAGGACGACTACCGCGAGCGTCACGCGGTGGAGTGCGGCATCAACCGCCTCAAGCGCCACCGCGCGGTCGCCACGAGGTACGACAAACTCGCCGTCCGCTACGAAGCCACCAGACTCATCGCAGCCATCAACGAGTGGCTGTGAGAGGGTGATGGCGCGCGCATTGCTCCGTGGGTGACCACGGGACCCAGGGAAGAGCATCACGCCAACCGGGTCGCCCGAAGGCCCAGGCTTGAAGCACCTCAGCCACAGGTTCCACAGCAAAGACCTGGTGCTCGCGGGGGACCCATGCCTGGAAGTGCTTCTCCGGCCCTCCCTCACGGTATTCCACTTGATAGCTCAGGTCATCGTTGAGATAGACCTGCATGTAGTACTGATCGACAGGCTCCAGGTCAAGCCTCCTTACGACGACGAACCGCCAGTTGAGGCTCATGTCCGCCAGCAAGTCGTGTAGTTGTTCCTCGGACGGATCGTCCCAGGACGTCCCGTCGGCCTCAATCGCCTGAAGCACCGGTGTTGCCATGCAGGGGACTGTACCTGCCGCCCACGCTCTCAACCTCGGCGGGCTTAGCTTCTGAAACAGGCCCTAGCTAGGAGGCCACCAGGGCGTCTGCGAGGCACGCTGAACGTATGATGCCGTTCTTCCGCTCACCCTCTCGACCAAGAGCGGGAGGTCAAAGCAGGGGCCTGCTCGCACTGGCGCAGTGCGTGCCGTTCGTCATCGCGCTGGCCGTGCTGATCATCGAACTCACCCCTGCCCACTTCATCTATACCGGCCCCTTTCTCACTGCGGTGCCGGCGCTGGCGGCGGTAACGATGGACCCCAAGCGCACCGCCCTGGCGGCGGCTCTCGCACTGGCGGTCAGCGTGACCACGGCCACCTACAACCAGGCATGGGGAACCCTGCAGGTCTATACCAACTTCCTCGCTCTGGCTCTGGTCTCCGTAGCCGGTTTCATCACAAGTAGCGTCGTGCGTGCCTACAGGAGGAGCGAGTTCGACCAAATCCGCCGGATCGCCGTGTGCGCGCAGGAGGTCATCCTGCGACCAGTCCCCGAGCGCCTGGGCCCGGTGCGGGCGGCGAGTCTGTGTCTCGCGGCCGGGACCGGGGCACAGGTCGGCGGTGATCTGTACGAGGCCATGCAGACGCGGTACGGCGTCCGGATGATCGTGGGGGACGTCCGCGGCAAGGGGCTCACTGCCATGCGCGCGGTCGCGGTGGCGCTGGGCGCGTTCCGGGTGGTCGTGCACTATGAGGACGACCTCGTGGGGGTCATGAATCACTGCGCAGCCGCGCTGCGCCGGGAAGCCGCCGTGCCGGGCGCCTTCCCCGAGGAAACTCTGATGGAAGGATTCACCACCGCACTCATCGCCCAGGTGCCGAACGACGAACCCGTAGTGCAGCTGGTCAACCGCGGCCATCCGCCCCCGCTGGTACTCCACGAGGGCCGAACCCAGGCTTTGATGCCCACCTCGCCGCGCCCGCCCCTGGGCCTGGAGGACCTGGTCACCGGCCCTCCCGAGACGCCAGAGGGCTATCCGTTCGTACCGGGCGACCGTCTACTTCTCTACACCGACGGCGTGATCGAAGCCCGCGACCCCGGCAACGGATTCTTCCCCCTGCCGGAGACCATGGAGTCGATCAGCTTCAACACCACCCCTCAGGAGTTCCTTGAGCAACTGCACCAGGCATTGATCCGCCACACCGATGGCCACTTGGCGGACGATGTGGCGATGATCCTTGTCGACCGGCTCGACGAAAGAGCCGCCATATCGGCCATCTGAGACCTCGGCCAGTCACCGGGCGCTGACGCACGGCGACATCTCGGCGCACCAGTACACCCTTGCGAACGGGTTCCCGTCGTCGCAGAGCCTGCCCGACTGCTTCGGTGAACTGGACGGGCTGGCGGTGCGTGGGAGCCGGGGCTGGCGTTCGGTCAGCCTGGAGCCGCGGTGCCGGCCCTGCGGCGAGTACGGGCTGGTCGTGTTCCCCACCACGGTCACCAGGGAGAGCGGCCTGTCCGATCACTTCCAGGTCGTGCTGGACGGCGACTACCGGCTTCCGCAGCCCGGGCCCAGGCAGCAGGCAGGCCCGGCCGAGGAGGCCGACGACCCCGAACTGGCCGTGGCACGCCTGCGCGAGTACCTGGCGCGCCGAACCGTGATCCTCGGGCACGAGGAGCCGCTGCCGCCGCCGGTGTCCGCCGCTGCGCTCGCCGACGTGGACGGAACCTGCCGCTTCTGGCGCAGCACGGCGGGTTTCGTTCCGGCCGGGAGCAGGGTGGCGGCCTCGCGGGCCCGGTCGGCGAACTCCTCCTCGCCCACCGCAGACAACACCTGCTGCTCCGCGTCCCGGTGCCGGAGGACCTCGACACCCTGCCCTCCGCCGTCGAGACCGCGCTCAAGGGCTACGGCTCCGGGCGCCTCGCGCTGAAGAAGCAGTACGCCCCGGTCGATTGGTGCTGGCTGGACACCGTCGCGCAGGTGTTCCACCACTGAGCGCTCGCGCCCGTACTCCCCTGCGGTCCACGGCTCTGCCGGTTGCGCCGGCGCGTACCAGAACACCGCCGAACGGCCCGCGCGACGTCAGACCCGTGCACGGCCCGCCGAAGCTGAACAAGGCGATCACGAGCGCGGACCCGGACACGATGGTGCGCATCATCGGGGGGCTCCACCGGATGAAGAAAGACCGGGAACGTCTCTGCGGCCCTGCTCTCCAGACGCAGGGCGTCCTCTTCCAGCCGGCGGTGACGCCAGGGATCGACCGCCAACGACAGCTGTCGCGATCGCGTCCGCGATGCCGGCGTGGCCGGTGACGGGCTCGCCGATGAGCTCGTCCATGTCCAGGTCCCAGCGCCGGACCGCCCCGCCGGCGGTGACGGCGGGGCAATCGCCCGTCCAGCTCCGAGATCGCGACCCGGTCCACCAAGGTCCCACAGCCGAACCGTCCCGTCGCGGCTGCAGGTGACGGTCATGGGGCGGTCGTCCGCCACCGCCGTGGCGACCGCATTCACCTTCTCGTCATGGCCGACGAGCGGCGCTCCGAGCAGCTGGCCGGTGGTGACGTCCCATCGGCGGACCGTTCTGTCATGGCTCCCGGTCACCGCGACCCGGCTCCCGGGGCCGGCCCCGGAGCGGGGAGCACCCGACAGCGGTGTCCCCGGCCCGGCTCTCCTCGGCGTGCCATCAGCGGCGGGCGGCGCGGCGGCGGCCGACGTAGACCGCTGCGGCGCCGGCGGCGAGCAGTGCTGCGGCGCCGACCGCGGTGGCGGTCAGGACACCGTCGTCGGCTCCAGTGGCGGCCAGCGTCGGTGCGGGCGCGACCGGGGCCTGGGGCGAGTGCGAGGGGGTCGGGGACGGTACCGGGGCGGGGCTGATGGTGGCCGTCGGCGTCGTCGCCCCGGTCGGGACCGGGATCGGGACGACGGGCGGGGTCGGGGCGGCGGTGGCGGAAGTGGGGGTGGGCGTCGGGGTGGTGGTCGTGGGGCTGCCGGTGGGCTTGGGCGTGCATGCCGTTCCGCCGTTCCAGGAGGCGATCATCAGCCCGGAGAACGGCTCGTCCGGGTAGTGCGGCAGCGGGTGGTCGCTGTCGCTGCCGTCGTACTTCTCGCCGACCGCGTAGAGGGCCAACTCGCCGTAGCACTGGGGAAGATGGGCGGTGATGTCGAGCGTGGCCCGGTCGTGGTCACGGGTGAGCGTGAGGGTCGCCCAACCGAGGAAGGTCTGGTGGCCGGAGGCGGCCCAGGTCGCGCCCTGCGTCGTGTACGAGCCCAGCGATACGTGATACTCGCAGCCCGCGGTCGGCTCGCCGGCCAGCCGGACCTCGACGGTGCCGGATTCGGCGGGCATCGTCGCGTCGGCCGTCCAGTGCGTGCCGCCGTCGATGGAGTACTGGACCGGTCCTCGCCCGCAGTTGGTCCCGGCGTGGGCGGCGGGTGCGACGAGGAGAAGAACTCCGGCGGTGAGGCCGAGTGCCGCGAGTGTGGGCAGGCCGCGGCGGAGTCGTGCGCGCATGAGGATGTGCTCCTGATCGGGTGGTTCTGGAAGGGTGTGGGGGTTCAGGGAGGGTTCACAGGGCCGCGGGTGCGGGGGCGACAGCGCCCTCCGCTGCGACCGGCTGATCCGTGTGGCCGTCGCCCTCGATGTCGACGTGGGGCAGCAGGCGGTCGAGCCAGCGGGGCAGCCACCAGTTGCCGTCGCCGAGCAGGACCATGGTGGAGGGGACGAGCAGGCCGCGGACGATGGTCGCGTCGAGTGCGACGGCGCTCGCCAGGCCGATGCCGAACATCTTGACGACGGGGTCGTCGGAGAGCAGGTAGCTGAGGAAGACCGCGACCATGATCAGGGCTGCGGAGCTGATGATCCGTCCGGTGCCGGCGAGTCCCGCCACCACCGCACGGCGGTTGTCGCCGGAGCGCAGGTAGCCCTCGCGCACGGCGCTCAGCAGGAACACCTCGTAGTCCATCGACAGACCGAAGAGCACCGCGAACATCAGCAGCGGCACGTAGCCCGGGATCGGTACGGTACTTTCCAGACCGATCAGCCGGGCGCCCCAATCGTGTTGGAAGACCGCGGTGAGCACGCCGTACGCGGCGGCGACCGAAACCAGGTTCATCACGGCGGCCTTCAGCGCGACGATCGGTGAGCGGAAGGCGAGCAGTAGGAGCAGGCCCGCGACGGTCAGGACGAAGCCGACGACGAGCGGCATGCGGTGCGTGATCCGCGCGTTGAGGTCGGCCTGGGCGGCCGGGGTGCCGCCGACGTGCACCGTCTGGCCGGTGCCGGTGGTGGCGGCGGGCAGGACGTCCGAGCGGAGGCGGTGGACGAGTGTGGTGGTGGCGGGGTCGGAGGGGGCGGTGGTGGGGGTGACCTGCCAGCGGACGGTACGGCCGTCGGCCGCGACCGCGGGCGGGCTGACGGCGGCGACGCCCTCGCCTCCGCGCAGCGCGGTGGTCACGGCCGCGAGGCGCGGGTCGCTGGTCCCCGCGCTCGCCTGCGCGGGCGTGGGCAGGACGTCGACGACCTGGAGCACGCCGTTGGAGCCCGGGCCGAACGCGGCCGCCATCCGGTCGTACGCGGTGCGGCTCATGGTGCCCGCGGCCTTGCTGCCGGCGTCGAGTTGGCCGAGGTGGAGACGGGCCGCGGGGGCGGCGAGGGCGCCGAGCAGGGCGAGGCCGGCCAGCAGCAGAGGCCACGGCTTGGCCGCGACCAGCGCGGCGACCCTGCCCCACCCGCGCGGGCGTCCGTCGGCGGCGGGAGCGGCGGGCTCGGGGGTCAGCCGATTCCCCAGCAGGACGAGGAGCGCGGGCAGCAGGGTGAGGTTGATGCCCAGGGCCGCCACCACGGAGATCGCGGGCGCGAGGGCCAGGGCGTAGAGCAGCGGGAGACCGCCGAGGGCCAGGCCGGCCAGGGCCGCGACGACGGCGCTACCGGCGAAGGCGACGGACTTGCCGGAGCCGGCGGTGGTGCGCACGGCCGCCTCCTCGATCCCGACTCCGGCGGCGCGCAGTTCCCGGAAGCGGGTGAGCCCGAAGAGGGTGTAGTCGATACCGACGCCCAGTCCGATCATGGCGGCGATGGTCTCGCCGGCCTCGGGCACGTCCATCAGGTGGCCGACCAGGCCGAGGACGGGCAGGGCGATGCCGAGGCCGATGACTCCGGCGAGCAGTGGGAGCCCGGCGGCGACGAGGCTGCCGAAGGTGAGGGCGAGGATCACCAGGGCGGTGCCGAGACCGATGGCCTCGCTGCGGCCGGTGCTGCCCTTGTCGACGGCTGCGGCGAGGTATCCGCCCGGGGTGACCTCGATGCCGGCGGCGGTGGCCGGTGCCGCCGCGGCCAGGACGGCGTCGGTCATCTCGGGCGTCACCTCCCGCCCGGTGACGTCGAGCTCGACGGAGAGGTAGGCGGTGTGGCCGTCGGCGCTCATGGCCGCGGCGCCGGCCGGGTCGTAGGGCGTGGTGACGGCGACCACGTGGGGCACCGCGGCGATGGCGGTGGCCGCGGTGCGCACGGCCGCCGCCGTGTCGGTGGCGGTGAGCGGGGCAGTGGCGGCGGCGGTGTGCAGCAGGACGGGCTGCTTGCCGGAGGCCGAGCCGGGGAACGCGCTGTCGCCGATGTCCCGGGCGGCCTGGCTGTCGCTGCCGGGGATGGAGACCGCGTCGCTGGTGACGCGGCCGAACAGGCCGACGGCCGTGAGCGCGGCGGTCAGCACGAACAACCAGACCGCGACCACGCGCTTGGGTCTGCGGGCGCACCAGCGCCCCACAGTGGTGAACATCTGCGGCGAACAGCCCTCTCGTACACAGTGGGACGGCGACGGCCCCCCAAAAAAACTCATTGCACTCAGCGTGCAACGCGTAGACTTGCACTCGTGGTGCAAGAATGTCAACGAGAGACCGGAGGAGCCCACGTGAAGCGGACCGAAGCCGCCGCACCCGCCACTGACGGACGCACGGAGCGCGGGCGACAGACCCGGGAGAAGATCGCCGACGCGATGCTGTCGCTACTCGACGAGGGCCAGGCCCACTTCCCCGCCGACAAGGTGGCCGAGCGGGCGGGAGTCTCCCGCCGGCTGGTGTTCCACCACTTCGCGGACATGGCCGAACTGGCCGAAGTCGCCGTCAACCGGCGCCTGGAGCAGTTGGCGGCCCAGATCCTGCCCGTCCCCACCCAGGGGCCGCGTGACCTGCGGGTGGCGGCCGTCGCGGAGCAGCGCGCCCGCATCCTGGAGGGCGTCACCCCCGCCCGACTCGCGATCATGCGGCTGGAGAACCCGTCCCCCCGGGTCCAGGAGGCCGTTCAGCAGATGCTGGACTTCGCCCGCCTGAGGCTCTCCCAGATCTTCGCCCTGGAACTCGTCCCCCTGCCCGAGCCGACTCGGACGGACCTGCTCAACGGCCTGGACGCAGTGACCACGTGGAGCGCCTGGCACCACTGGCGCAGCTCCGGGCTGAGCATCGAGGAGGCCCGGCACACCATGGCCGCGACCGTGCACGCGCTCCTCGCCGCCGCTGACCGAGTGAAGGCCGACCGTCCCGACTGAGCCCTGACCGGACCGACCAGTGCGAGGGTAGGGCCCGCCCCGTCACCAAGACGCCACTGGCGAATGCGGCACATCGCACCCCTTGAGCCGGGGTGTTGCCACGACCGCTAGAACGGAAGGCACCATCGGTCTGGGGCTCGGCCCGGGCCCCGGCGCCGGCGACCGTGCGCTGGACCTGTCCGCACCGCTCGGCCCGCAGGGCGTGGCGGTGGAGATCGAAGGCCCGGACGGCCTGGTCGCCGGGGCCCACGGGCTCCCGCTCACACCCGACGAAGACGCCCCGTCCGACGCGGGCGCCACCGTCCACGTCGCACCCGAGAACGGCGCCTCCGTACAGGTCACCCTCCCCGCCGAGGCCCTGTGCCCGGGCGTCGACGGCTTCGCCCTCCAGCAGTTCCTGGTGGCGCCGACCGACTCGCACAACACCATCACCGGCCAGCCGCCCTACCGGCTCACGGTCTCCACATCCGATCCGGCGATCGGCGCGCTGCGGCGCCAGGTGGGCTCGACGGTGCCCGGCGACGTGCTGGCGACCGACGACCGGGCACCCCGCTGACCAGAGTCACCTGAGACACCGTCGGCGAATACAAGGCGGGCCTCTGGCCCAACTACGGGTCGCCCTCGAAGCCCCTCGCGATCTCCAGTGTGGACAGCGTGACCCTCGGCAACACCGTGCACGTCTTCGTGGTCGGCACCGACGGCAAGGTCTACGGCCGCGACGGAAGGCTCGGCGACAGCTGGACCCCGTGGGTCAAGGTCCCCGGCGGCGCCGCCGATACCAAGGCCATCACCGCCACCACCACCGGCTGACCGCTCGGAAACCGGTGGGGGCCCGGCCGATGCCCGGGCGCCCACCGCGCCGATCCGCAGGACCGGCGGCTACTCCTGCGAGGTTGCGGACAGTGCCCGGTGCCGGTGCTCACTGGGGGAGAGCCCGTACGCGGACTTGAAGGCGCGGCAGAACTCCGGGGCCCGGGGAATGCCACAGCGGGCGGCGACGACGTGGACCGGCACGGCGCACAGCGCGGGGTCGGCCAGCTCGCGGTGAGCCTTCTTCAGTCGTTGGCCGCGGATCCAGGCGGCGACGGTCTCACCCTGCGACTCCTGGGTGAAGAGGCGGTGCAGGTAGCTGACGGAGATGTGGTGGGCGGCGGCGACCTCGGACGGGGTCAGACCAATGTCGTGAAGGTTGTGCCGGATAAACGACCGGACGTTCTCCACCAGGGCCCGCCGCCGGGCATCCGGCGACAGTGTGTGCTCGGCGTCGAGCTCGCGGGCCATCCACGCCGCCACCAGGTCGACTAGGACCACCCCGATCCGGGATGCCTCGGCGGGCCGCAGCACAGCGGCCTGTCGGTGCAGGCCGCGCAGGAACTCCAGGAGCAGTGCACCGGCGCCATTGCGCCCGAGAAGCCCCTGGCCCAGCAGACCGCGCACCTGACGCCGGGGAATCGACAGCATCGCCGCCGGGACGTCGATGCCCACGCCTTCGACCCGGGGTTCCGCCGGGCCGGTAGCGCGGGCGCTGGTGGCGCGGGCTTCATACGGATGTGAGCTGTCCGCCAGGAATATGTCGCCGGGCCCGTAGACCTCGGTCCGGCCGGTGCAGTGCCTCATCGCCATGGTGCCGCTGAGCATCAATGTCAGGTGGACCAACTCCGGATCCGACTGCCGTACCATGCGCTCGGTCCGCCGGAACCGTGCGGACGGGAACGACGTCCCCAGCAGGACCACCGGCCCCAGCTCCGAACGCTGCATCTGTGCGGTGAAGTTGCCGGCGTGAGCGCTGCTCATCTCGCAGTCCCGCGTCCTTGTGATCGCCTCCCGCCAGTAATCGAAACAGTCCTCCGCGGGCATACCATCGGCGTGCAGCGCGCCCTCCGTCCCCATGGACATCTCCGCCCCCTCCGTGTCCGATTCCTTGCCGAACCGGCGAGGCCTCCCCGACGACATCATGGGGGTCTCATGGCGACCCGGCCAAGTGGGAGTTTCGGACACGACCCGGGCGGTCTCGGCCCAGCCACCGTCCGCAAAGTCGGTGTCGGGTGTCCAGCCACACTCCCCGCACTCGGCGCGGCCCCGCCATCCGACCGGGTCGGCGTCTTCCTCGTCGCAGTCGTGGTCGGCGTCGACCAGGCCGCCATCCTCGAACCAGGCCTCACCTGTGCTGCCGCAGTCTCCGCAGTACCAGTCGGCGCCCTGTGCAACGACGAGCGCTTCGGCACGGCCGCTGACCGCGCCGAGGAACTCCTCGGCCACGTCCTCGGTCCGCCAACCCGCTTGCCGGCCGCCGCGCGGTTCGAGAAGCCGGTGCCACTGCAGTTCACGATCTCCGCGCCGCAGTGGGGGTACCCCCGTCAGCGGCGAGCCCTCGGCGGTGTGCCGGGACCGGTTGAAACGGTCCACCGGATCACCCGCCCGGACACCGAACCTTGTGGGGATCTGGTCCTGCCGGCGCTCGCGCAGGAGCTCCAGGAACGATCGCAGCGCCTGAACGTACGCGCGGCGGGTCCCCGGCGCGCCAGCGCCGGAACGGCTCCGCCTCGCCCAGCCGCTCGGTCTCCTGGTCCTGGACGAAGCGCAGCACCGGCGGCGCGGGCAGCACCGCCAGGTCGAAGCCGAGCTCTTCGAGCAGCTCCCTGCCCAGCGCCTGCGGCGGGTCCTCGCCGTCCTCGACCCAGGCCTCCGGCCAAGGAGTGCTGGAGACCGGCCGGGCGCTGACGCCGGATCAGGCAGACCCGGCCTCGTGAATCAGCACCGCGCACATCCGCACCCGACCCGACCCGGTCACCGCGCTGGTGGTCACTGCCGGGCCCGGGTCGGGCAAGCGGGCTCATGTCAGGTCGTCCGGACGACCACCCCGCCCGGGGTCAGACGCTCGCTCGACCAGGTCCGGCAGCACCCGCCGCCGTCCGACCGGGCCGGGGCCGACGGCCATCCGGAGCGGACCAGGGCGGTGGGCACGGCCGGACGGCGGCGACGGCGGCGCCTGGTCATGGGTGTCGTCATGTCGCAGGCTCTGCCCACCCAGCCGTCTCACCGAACCCGACCGCCGCCACGCCCGACCAGCGAGCGGCCGGCACCGGGACCGCGATGACGGTCTGATTCAGGACGGCAGCGTCTTGCTCGCCAGCATCCTCCCCTGGGCGTCGTACGCGGCGATCTTGATGCCCTTGAGCGGGTCCTTCTTCGGATCGGTGGAGGGCTTGAGACTGGACCCCCAGACATAGCCGCTGGCGTAGCCCGGGCTGCCGGGGAGCGAGGCGACGGTGGCCCAGTACGCCCGGCCGTCCAGCTCGATGGTCATCCGGGCCACCTGCCCGGGCCCGTGGTAGACGAGGTTGTACAGACCCTCGTGGTTCTGCCCAGGGGCCCCGTAGTACTGCATGGTGATCTCGCTCGCGCCCGCCGCCCAGGAGTACCCGCTGCATCCCGGGCCGCTTCCGTAGGCGGGAGCGTCGTGGATGCAGATCTCCTGGTCCTTCAGCTGCACCCACCAGTCCGGGCGGCCCAACGGCAGCTGCTGGCCGGACTCCACCACCACGGCCTCGGGAGCCGGTCCGACCGGTACCCGCGGAGCCTGCGCGGCCGGTCCGACGTCCTGGGCCCCGCGCTGCGCGGACAGCACCGCACCGGTGCCGGCCACCACCGCGAGTGCGGCCACCACGGCTGATGCGCCCATCGCCACCCGGCGCACCCGTCGCTGCCGACGCACGTGGATCCGTACGGGCTCGGCGGACCAGTCCGCCACCGTGGCCCGGGCCGCCTCGTCCCGCAGGGCGTCGCGCACCATGTCCTCGGTGTCCATCACCTGTTGCCTCCGTTCGTGCCGTCGGTCGTCGAACCGGTGCCCGTCGAGTACGGGGCCAGCGCCGGGTGTCGGCGCAGTTTCGCCAGGCCTCGGCTGGCCTGGCTCTTCACGTTGCCCAGTGAGCAGCCGAGGATCTCGGCGACCTGGTGTTCGCTCATGTCCTCCCAGTAGCGCAGGACGACCACGGCCCGCTGGCGCTGCGGCAGCTGCGCCAGCGCCTGGAGCAGCACCGAGCGCTCCTCGACATCGCGGTGGCCGCCGCCTGCGGTGTGCACCCGATCGGGCAGGACGGGCACGAGCAGCTGTCTGACCCGGCGCCGCCGGTGGCGGCTCAGGTTGTTGTTCACCAGGGCCCGGTGGACATAGGCGTCCGGCTCCTCCAGGCGGCTGATCCGGGACCAGTTCCTGAAGACCTTCGCGAACGTCGCCTGCACCACGTCCTCGGCCTCGTGGTAGTCGCCTGTGAGCAGGTAGGCGGTGCGCACCAGCCGCCGCCAGCGCGTGGCGGCGAACCCCTCGAAGTCGAGCTCCCGCAGGCCGGGGCCGCCCGCGGAAGCCGGTGCCGTGACGGGCCGAGGCCGGTCCTCCACCGGGACGGGCAATATGCTCGCGGTCATTCGATTCCTCTTCGCGTCCGCGCGACGACCCGATCGGACCATCGCTCTGCCCTACTCACCGCCGCGCCGCCGCAAGGGTTGCATGGCTCTGTCCGCGAGAACGGGCCCCGGCTCAACTTCCGGGCGCTATCGCTGATTGAGGGGTCCTCCGCTGGTTGATCACGGCGCCAGGAGGATGGCGCGCCTTCCGCACCGCGGCCGGCTCCGCCTTGACGACCACTTTCCCCGAAACCGTGCACCCGAGCGCCCAGCCGCTCGGCGTGGAGAAGCCGGCCGTCCGACACGGACACGAGCACCTGCTCGACGTCGGCCGGATCCACGCCGCCTTCGTCGCCGACGCCCGCACTCGCGGCGAGGTATGCGGCCCGCTCGACCTCGTCCCCGCCCCGGAGATGCCCACCGGCGGCACCGAGGTCTACCGGCCCGCCGCCCACCTCGCGTACACCGCAGGCCAAGGCGACGACGGGCACCGCCTGCGGGCGTTCGTCGAACGCCACCGCCCCGGTGTCGGCGCCGAGGAGACCGCGGCGCAGCTGGCGGCCTGCGCCCGGGCGTGGGAGCAGGCGGGCGAGGACGGGGCGGGTCGGGCGTGGGAGCGGCGCTGGCGCTCCTTCCCGCGGCTGCTGGTGGTCCTGGTCGGCACGGCGGCCGCCGGGGTGCGCGGCGCGGTGGCGGACCTGCGGCTGGCCGCCGAGGAGAACCCGGCCACCACCGAGATACTGGCCGCCGTCCCGGCCGGCGCCGCCCGCATCGAGGACCTGGTGCAGCGCAGACCGTCCGCGCCCGTCTGGCACCCGCTCGGCGCCCGGGGCGGGCGTGCGGGTGGACGGAGCTGTAGGCGGCGGGCGGGAACGGCGAAGGGGCGGCCCGCGCTCGGGCCGCCGCTTTCCATCGCTGTTCTGCCTTCCCGAGCGGCCGAAGCCGCTCCCGGCAAGGCCACGATCAGCCCATGGCCGCACCGCAACGGCGGGCGCGGGCAAGTGACTTATCGTCCGGCCCGGCGCCGGGTCCGACAGGGAAGGGTGTCAGCTGCCGCACGCGCAGCCGGCGGCGGCCTTCGCCTCGGCCGGGCTCTGGGCCGGGTCGAGGGCTTCCTCGTCCGGCATGCAGCAGGCGGTGGTGCCGCAGCAGGCCTCCGGCGCGCTGTCGGCGCTCTTGCCGAGGGTGTCGGCGTCGGCCTTGACGACGTAGACCTCCCAGGGCTCCTTGCCGGGGCCGTGCACCCACACCTTGTCCTGGAGCGCGTAGCAGCAGGAGGTGTCGTTCTCCTCGAAGGTGGCCAGGCCCGCGTCCTTGAGCCGGGTGGTGGCGGCGGCGACCTGTTCGGTGGACTCGACCTCGACGCCGAGGTGGTCCAGGCGGGTGTCCTGGCCGGGCCCGCCCTCGATGAGGACGAGCTTGAGCGGGGGCTCGGTGATGGCGAAGTTCGCGTAGCCGGGGCGGCGCTTGGCGGGCTCGGTGCCGAAGAGCTTGGAGTAGAAGGCGACGGAGCCTTCGAGATCGGCGACGCGCAGGGCGAGCTGAACACGGGACATGGCTGTCTCCCCGATCCGAGGTCTTGTTTCGATAGCTATCGATACAGCGAGCTTGCCCCTCCGAATAGATGACTGTCAACATAGACGTATGTCGAATCTCGAATTGCCGGTGCTCGACCGGGACGACGCGGCCGCGTGCTGCTCGCCGATGGTCCGCGAGCCACTCGGGGAAGGGGCCGCCGCCGACCTGGCGAAGATGTTCAAGGCCCTGTCGGACCCGGTCCGCCTGCGCCTGCTGTCGCTGATCGCCTCCCACGAGGGCGGCGAGGCGTGCGTCTGCGACCTGACCGGCCCGTTCGACGTCTCCCAGCCGACCATCTCCCACCACCTGAAGGTGCTGCGCGAGGCCGGCCTCGTCGACTCCGAGCGCCGAGGGACCTGGGTCTACTACTGGGTGCTGCCGGCCGCCCTGGCCAGGCTCTCCTCCCTCCTTGAGGCCCCGGCCACCACCACTGCCCAGGCCGCAGGGGGCGCGAGATGACCGAGACAGCCCCGCTCAAGCGCCGGGCGGCGGTCGAGTTCGTCGGGACCGGCGCCCTGGTCGCGGTCGTGGTCGGCTCCGGCATCCAGGCCGCCAAGCTCTCCCAGGACGTCGGTGTGCAGCTGCTGGCCAACTCCCTGGCCACCGTGTTCGGCCTGGGCGTGCTGATCGCGCTGCTCGGCCCGGTCTCCGGCGCGCACTTCAACCCGGTGGTCACCCTGGCCGCCTGGTGGACCGGCCGCCGCAGCGGCGAGGGACCGGCGGCGCGCGAGGTCGCCGCCTACGTGCCCGCCCAGATCTCCGGGGCGATCGGCGGGGCGGTGCTGGCGGACGCGATGTTCGCCGAGCCGTTGGTGCACTGGTCCGTCCATGACCGCTCGGCTCCGCACCTGTGGCTGGGCGAGGTCGTCGCCACCGCCGGCCTGGTCCTGCTGATCTTCGGCCTGGCCCGCGCCGGCCGTGCACACTTCGCCCCGGTCGCCGTCGCCTCCTACATCGGCGCCGCGTACTGGTTCACCTCCAGCACCAGCTTCGCCAACCCTGCCGTGACGATCGGCCGGGCGTTCACGGACACCTTCGCGGGCATCGCGCCCGCCTCGGTGCTGCCGTTCGTCGGCGCCCAGCTCGTCGGCCTCGTGGTCGGCGTCGCCCTGGTCGCCGTGCTGTTCGGCCGACCCAGCGCGCCCGTCGCCGAGGACGTCGTGGTCCCGCACGGCGAGCACCACCTGGCCGCCACCAGCCGCTGAACCCCACCCCGCACCTGCCCCGAGGGAAGAGATCCGTGAGCACTCCCGCCGTCCCGTCCGTGCTGTTCGTCTGCGTCCACAACGCCGGCCGCTCCCAGATGGCCGCCGCCTTCCTCACCCACCTCGGTGGTGAGCGGGTCGAGGTCCGCTCGGCCGGCTCCGCCCCCGCCGACACCGTGAACCCGGCCGTGGTCGAGGCCCTGGCCGAGGTCGGCATCGACATCTCCGCCGAGGTGCCGAAGGTGCTCACCGCCGAGGCGGTGCAGGCCTCCGACGTGGTGATCACCATGGGCTGCGGCGACGCCTGCCCGTACTTCCCCGGCAAGCAGTACCTGGACTGGAAGCTCGACGACCCGGCTGGCCAGGGCGTGGACGCCGTCCGCCCGATCCGCGACGAGATCGCCCAGCGCATCCGCGGCCTGCTCGCCGACCTCGGCATCGAGGCCGCCGCGTGACCACCACGTCGGTGACCGTCTAGAGACGGCCGTCGTGGAGCAGGACCGCACACACCCGCACCCGGACCGGCTCGGTGTGCGCGGCGGTGGACCTGTGACGCCTGCGGACGCACCTGTGGGGCTCGGAAAGTCGTCGCTGCTGGTCAAGCCGCGTACCGATACTCATTGATGAGGCCGCCGAGGACGCGGGTACGCAGGAGTCTGCGGCTTTCGAGGTCGTGAGCGATGGTGGGCTGCTGATCGGCGCCGGGTGGTATCTGGTTGCGGGCCCGGTGGGGACGGTGCTCGTTGTAGTGCCGTTGGTAGGCGGCCAGGACCTGCCGGGCGTGGGCCTCGTTCATGATGAGGACGTGGTCCAGGGCCTCACGGCGGATGCTGCCGATCATTCGCTCGCAGTGGGCGTTCATCCGGGGAGCCCGGGGCGCGCTCTTCAGGATCCTCCATCTCCTCGGCCTCGAAGACGGCATCGAACGACTGCCCGTACTTGCCGTCGCGGTCACGCAGCAGGAAGCGCAGGGAGTCCGTGCGCCTGCCGAGGTCGGTGGCTGCGTTTCGGGCCTGCTGCACCGCCCACTCCCGGGTGGGGCGGGCGGTGACGCCGACGATGTGCAGGCGACGGGTACCGTGCTCGAGCAGCGCCAGTGCGTACAGGCGTCTGCCGAGCACGGTATCGAGATGGGAGAAGTCGACGGCCGTGTCGCGGCGATGCAGCACCTCGGGGACGGACAGCAGCTTGCGCGCCACCTTGTACAGCATCGAAACGATCACGCGAGCATCGTGCCGGCCCAGGCCGTACCACCCCTGTCACCTGCGGCGATGACTTTTCGAGCCCGACACGAGGCCCCCTGGCCCGGCCTCACCGGGTCCGAGCGCGCGCTGCGCCGGGCCGAGGAGACGCTCATGCGCCCGCAGCCGGGTCCACCACCACGACCCGGACCGATAGCCGGACCGACACTCCCGTCCCCGCCCCGGCCGAGCACATCGCCCGCCTGTACGCCGCGCTCGGCCCGGCCCCCGACACGAGCGAATGTGCTGGGCCAGAACGGTTCGGCGGCCGAATTCGGTTCACGAATTCAGAAAATTTTTCCATCCTTTCTCGGGACGGTGGGGCGAACCGGACATCGGGTGGGTCTCGGGACTTCTTCCTGAACAACCCGTTGACAGCAGCATCGAAGGGGGGATTTACTGGCGCCCAGCGCACTGAATTTCCAAATTCAGGGCATTCCGTTTCATGGAGGTGACACACATGAAGATTCTGTTCGCGATCCGCAACACGCTGAGCGGCCAGGAAAGCCTCAAGAAGAAGGCCTGGTACTTCTGGTACTAAGCCGGGGAATTCGTCCCCGCCCCCGGGCGGGGACGAGCCCGGCATTCTCCCTTCCGACCGACGACCCGTCAGCCCTGCCGGCCCCGGAGACCCGCCATGTCGCTCACCGCCAGCTCGCGCACCCGCACCACGGTGTTCGCGCCGCGCCTCGCTGCCCTGCTCCGGGACCACCTGGGCCGGGACGTGTTCCGCCTGGAGCCCGACACCGTCGGAGTGGCCGGCCCCGAGGCCATGGACCGCATCCTGGCCGCCCGCCGCGCCACCGAGACCGAGCGGCCCACTTTCAAGCCGCTGCACGGCCGCTCGATAGGCCGCCCCGAGGCCGCCGCGATCATGCGGACCATCGGCGCCGACGTGCGCGCGGCCCTGAAGAATCCCATTCCGGAGAATGTCGACCTGAGCGGTCCGTGGCCGATCACCGGCCATTTCTTCCTGCGCGACCTCATTCTCGGGAACGATCCGTACCGGCTCCGGCTGCTGATGAGCCGCTATCTGGAATTGACGCCGAAACTCACCTGGTCGGTCATCGCGGCCGGCGCCGCGCTGCCCCGGCGCCCCCGGCCGGACGACCGGCTGACGGCGCTGGCCAGCCTCTTCACCGACGCCGCCGGCTACCAGGACCGCCGCTACGCGATGGGGATGTACCGGCGCGCCGCCGCCCCCGTCTGCTTCACCGTCTCCACCCTGGTGGCCAACGCGCTCTGGCTCGGTGCGCCGTTCGACGAGGACGTCTCCAACCGCAACCTCATCCACGAGTCGGCCCGGCTGCTGCCGCCGTCCTGGAACATCCTGCGCTACGCCTCCCCGGAGTATCCCGCCATCGACCAGCGGATCGGGCCGGCCGACGACGTGCTGATCCTGCCGCTGCTCTCGCACCGCGACCCGGCGCTGTGGGACGCCCCGGAGAAGTTCCGCCCCGAGCGCTGGGACTCGCTCGACCCGGACACCGCTCCCGGCTACCTGCCGTTCGGCCACAGCTCCGAACGCTGCTGGGGCCGCCACATGGTGATGCCGCTG
The DNA here is from genome assembly GCF_042794375.1 of Kitasatospora sp. NPDC056531. Taxonomy (NCBI): domain Bacteria; kingdom Bacillati; phylum Actinomycetota; class Actinomycetes; order Kitasatosporales; family Streptomycetaceae; genus Kitasatospora; species Kitasatospora sp. NPDC056531. The sequence goes on from NZ_JBHTTU010000017.1 coordinate 106,191, forward strand.
GCCGAGCTGCTGCTCGACCTGATCCGGCGCCAGGGCCTGACCGTCGACCCGGAGCAGCAGCGGGCCAAGGTGCCGCTGGTCGGACTGCTCGGCGTGGAGGAGGTCCGACTGGTCGGGGGCCACCGTGGCCGCCTTTGAGCCGACCGCCGCAGCGGCCGCGCCCGTGGCTGCCACCGAGCCGACCACCCCGGCGACTGCGTCCGCAGCCGCCGCTGAGCCGAGCGGTGCGGCCGCTGCTGAGCCACTCGCCGCCGAACCGGTGCCGGTCGGCGCGGAGTTCTTCGCCCACCAGCACCAGGAGTACCGGCGCTGGCGCGAGCAGGGCGTCGTGCGGCGGGTCCGGTTCGGCGAGCCGGTGCCGATCGAGGGCTGGCTGGTCACCGGCCACGCCGCCTGCCGCGCCGCGCTGGCCGATCCCCGGCTGAGCAAGGAGGGCGCCGCCGAGCGGTACGGCGCGCTGCTCGGCAACACCGAGGGCCCCGGCGCCGGCCTGATGCGCCACATGCTCAACACCGACCCTCCCCACCACACCCGGCTGCGCCGGCTGGTCCAACAGGCCTTCACCGCCCGCCGGGTGGCCGCGCTGCGCCCCCTGGTCGAGGCCCGGGTCGACCGCCTGCTGGACGCCCTGGCGGGTCGCGCCGAGGCCGACCTGATCGCGGACTTCGCACTGCCGCTGCCCCTCGGGGTGATATCCGACCTGCTCGGCGCACCGGCGGACGGCCGCACCGCCCTGCAGGTGCGCGGCAACGCCGAGGCCGAGGGCGACGGCGAAGTCTCGGTGCCGACCGCCGAGTCGATGCTGCGGCACATCCAGGAGCTGCTGGACCACAAGCGCGAGCACCCGGCCGACGACCTGCTCAGCGGCCTGTTGGCGGCCCGCGACGGTGACGACCGGCTGACCGGGCCGGAGATCACCTCGATGTGCTTCCTGCTGGTGCTGGCCGGCCACCAGACCACCGTCAACCTGATCGCCAACGGCATGCTTACCCTGCTCGACCACCCGGAGGAGCTCGCCGCACTGCGCGCCGCCCCGAACCTGCTGGCCGGTGCGATCGACGAAGTGCTGCGCTACGAGAGCCCGTTCGCGATCGCCTCGCTGCGCTACACCACCGAGCCAGTGGTCATCGCCGGCACCAGGATCCCGGCGGGGGAGTTCGTGCAGCTCGGTCTGCTGGCCGCCAACCGCGACCCGGCCGCCTTCCCGGACCCGGATCGGTTCGACATCACCCGGGACGGTACCGGGCACCTGGCGTTCGGCCACGGCATCCACCACTGCCTGGGCGCACCGCTGGCCCGGCTGCAGGCCGAGGTGGCGTTCGGCCGACTGTTCCGGCGCTGGCCCGCACTGCGGCTGGCCGAGCGGCCGGTGTGGCAGGAGAACCCGAGGCACCACGGACTACTGCGACTGCCGGTGCTCCTTGGCTAGGGTCGGGGGTCGGCATCGCCGAGGACCAGGAGCTCGCCGCCGCGCGGGCGGCGACCCCGGCAAAGCCGAAGATGTCCCGCGCCAACCGCTTCCAGCAGGGCCTGGCGGCGCTCGCGGCACTCGTCGAGAGGGAGGGGACACGTCCGGGTGCCTCGGCCACACAAGGAGCCGCTGGAGACCCTGGAGGCTGGCCCCGGGGGTGAGGAGCGGGTAGTGGTGTCGCACTTCGCCCTGGGCACCTGGCTGAACAACCAGAAGGCCCGCCGAGCGAAGCTGGCCCCTGGCCAACTCGCGGAGCTCACCGAGCACGGTGTGGAGTGGGCGTAGCGGGCCGTCCCGGCCGGGCTGGTGTCCGGTGCCGGCGGTAGGCTGCCGGGGCTCCGAGAAGGCACAGGAAGGCCCTCACCTGCGGGTGGCCGGCCTCCAGCGCCCGGGCTCAGCTTGGTGACCCAGTCGGCCATACTCCTGGTCGCGGGTCAGGCCCGATAGGCCAGGACCCCGATCATCCCGGCCTCTTCGTGATACGCGTTGTGGCAGTGGGTGACCCACTGGCCAGGATTGTCCGTGTCGAACTCGCAGGTGACCGTCTGTCCGGGAAGCACCATGACGGTGTCCTTCCGGGGGCCATTCGGTCCTCCGACGGCGAAGCTGTGGCCGTGGAAGTGCATCGGGTGCCACATCATCGTGGTGTTGGTGTAGCTCAGCCGCACACGTCGGCCGGATGTCATGACCGCCAGGGGTACCTTGGGGTTGTACGCCAGGTTGTCCAAGCCCCACTGGTAGCCGACCATCGAGCCGGTCATGGCGATGGGGATGTCCTGGTCGACCGTACGAGCTTCGAGTTGGTGGCCCTGGGCGGCGGTCAGGGACGCCACGTTTCGTCCTCCCACCACCGTGCCGGTGAGCTGCGCGGGGCGTGTGGTGGGCGGTGGCATCGAGCCGGACGAGGTCCGCACCACGGCGAATGCGCTGTCGCTCTTGCCCTCGGCGAGGGCGACGAGGGGGAAAACCCCGTCCTTGAGCGTGACGATGACGTCGTAGCGCTCGCCCATCCCGATGAGCACGCAGTCCGCTTCCACGGGCTCAACGGGAGTTCCGTCCGTCTGGACCACCTGCATGCGGTGGTCGCCCAGAGCGACCAGGAACGCGGTGTCGGCACCGGCGTTGATGAGCCGTAGCCTCACCCGGCTGCCCGGCTTGCCTCTGAAAGTGACGGGGGATCTGGCGATCCGGCCGTTGATCAGGTAGTAGGGGTGCCGCACATCTCCCGGGTCTCCGTCCATGCCGTGCATCCAGGGGCCGACGTAGTAGCGGCCACGCCATCGGTGAACGACAGCACCTCGGCCGGATCGCTCCTGCGGGGCGCGGGCGGGTGGCGCCGGCGGGGGCGTGGAGGTAGCCGGGCAGGGCGACCAGGAACATGTCGACGACGCAGTGGCTGAGGTTCTCCACCGTGCCCTTCAACTCCGGCCGGCGCGGCGGGAGGTCCTGCACCGGGACCGCGAGCGTGCCGAGCGCCCGGGTGACCGTGGCGCACAGGAACTCCTTGCCGCGGTCGACCCGCACCAGTTCCGGCAACCCGCCGATCGGGCCGTACGGGCCGCCCGGCTCATCCCGTGACAAGGCGATCCGCAGCGCGGCCAGCACCGCGTCCTGGGGGGCTGGTGTGGGGTGACGGCCACACCGGTGATGGCGTTCCTCGCACAGTCGATGAACCACGTCACCCACGGCCGCACCAGTTCCCCGTCCAGCTCGACCTCGACGGGCAGGTGCTTGTGGTCGCCCTCCCAGCAGGCGTTGCGCCACTGCGGCGGACGCGCCAGATGCACATCATGCGCCCAGCTGGAACGCTCACCGCCTTTCAGCGCGGCCCGCTGACCAGCGTTCAGATCCCGGCGCACCGCCCGCTGAAACGTCGCCGACGACGGCACATCCACTCCCCCACCGGTGTCCGGACGGCACGGCGCATCCGCTCCCTCGTCTCCGCTGGCGGGCGCGTCCGTGCGAGCCTGCGCGACCAGTTCCCGGTGGACCGCCGCCGCGTTCCCTCCCCACGGGGCCAGCCGCGCGTGGATCTCCTCGGTCACCGTGAACCGCCGCCCGGGCCTGGGGGTGCTCCGGCCTTCCTCGCGGGCCGTCTGAAGCCATCGCTGCACCGTCCGCACCGACCGGCCCGCCGAAACCGCCGTAAGGCGCACCTGCTCCGGTGTCAGCGGGCCCCGTTCCTCCAGGGCCCGAAGCCGGCCGTCAGCTGACTGACAGCCGCCTGACTGGCAGTAACGGCTGCCTGACAAGGCTTCGCGAAGTCCTCGCCGATGGCCCGCGCCACACCTGCGGACTTGTAGCCAGCCTCTGACGAGCCGGCAGGTCCCGGTCGTCCCCGGCGTCGGGGTCGTCCGTCCGTGCGGCGGCGGCGAGTTCGGTGAGGTGCGGTGCGGTGCGGTGCAACAGGCTGCCGGGGGCGGCGCCGCCGAGCGGGTTCGGCAGCCCGGGGGCGGCGAGCGCGCGGACGGCGCCCGCGGCCTCCCGCCAGCCGCCCCGGTTCGCCGGGTCGGTGACGGCCCGTCGGGCCACGTCTGCGGTCTCCGGGGCCCAGGCGGCCCAGCGCGGCAACGCGGCGAGGGCGGGCGTGGCGACTTCCGGGTCCGGCGCGGCGGCGACGGAGGCCACCAGGTGGGCGTAGCGGGCCCGGCGGGTCGTGGGAAGGTGCCCCGGGTCGGCCCGCAGTACGGCGCGGCGCACGGGTGGCGGAGCCTGCCAGGCGGCCTCGGCGAGCAGTTCCCGGACGGGTTCGGCGTCCAGCAGGCCGGTCGTGAAGGCGATCGCCGCGGCGCGTACGTCGCGGTGCTGGCCTTCGACGCGGTACGGACCCACCACACCCACCGTCTGATGCCCACTCACGGCCACCAGCATCGCAGACCCGCATCCCGCCCCCGGCGGGAGGGAATCCAGGGTGGCGCACGACCCCGGACGGGCTGAGCGTCGAACAGGCCCGGTCCGGCGTCGACCGGCTCGCCCCGCGGACGGACGGGCGACGCCGCCGGATCAACGGGGCCGTCGGCGCACGGTCGCCCAAGCCCGCGCCGGCGGGCCGGCTCCGCTCGGTCTTCGACGGGCCGGGCGGCGCGCTGTGAGGGGGCGGCGTCGGTCGGTGCGCTCGGCACCGGTGACCGGTTGCGGTTCCAAGATCTGCTAGCTTTTCGGCCTCGGTGCCCTTGTGCGAAGCGTGTGACCTGTTGTTGCGCGTGTCCTGGCCCTGGCACCGGTCTCTTGATCGACCACGGGGGAAGTCATCAACGCATATGCGGGCGCCGACGGCCCGGGTGTATACGGCCCGTTCGACGACGCGCCCACCGGGCTCGTCGGCCGATGAACGGTTCGCTGCGGAACACCCGCCGGCTGGGCGTCGCGGTCGCCGCCCTGACGCTCGCCCTGACCGCGTGCTCGTCCAACGCCGGGGCGCCCGAGCGGCTCGTACCACCCGACCAGGCCCTCCAGCGGATGGACGCCCTGCTCGACGAGTCGCTGACCGACGTCCGGCCGGCACTGCGGTACTGGGACGACAACCCCGACGCGGTCGAGCAGTACGCCAAGGGTCTCGACGAGCACTCCCTCGACTACGCGAACGCCAACCGGCGGCGCCACATCATGACCAAGATCGCGCCGGCCAAGTACAGCACCCTGCTGGACATGGTCGAACGCGGCTGGAAGGCCAAGGGGTACACCGTCACCAGGACCGACTCCAAGCCTCCCAGCAGCGTCGCCGGCGCCCCGGACGGCGCAGGTGTCGGGATCACCGTCCACGACTCCGGGATCATCGACATCACGGCGCAGGTCGCCCCCGTCCCGGTGATCCACGGCGCCTTCGGGACGCCCACCCCCGTTCCGACCATGCCCAACGGCAACCCCGACGACGTCCCCGCGTACGACGACCCCTTCTGGTCCGTATGACCGGCTGTCACGGCAGCGGCGCGGGGGCCTGAGGGCCTGGTACCCGACCGGGCTCGTTCGCGTGCGGCGGCGCCTGGGTCTCGTGGGCGGCGGGCCGCAGGGGCGGGTGAAGGCCTCGCGCCCGGCGTGGCGGGCCGCGCGGAAGGCCCGGTCGTGCCGGTCGATGTCGTGCACGGCGGTGCGGTGCACGAGGAGTGCCGGTGCGGCGGCCGAGCGGCGCCGCACCATACGCACCGGCACCCTCCGGCAGGGCGGGCGTTTCGCGTGGTCGGTGCGGGCGGCCGGGAAGTGTTCCTCGTCCTCGCGGTGGGTCCTGGCGGCCGCGCCCGGCGTGGCGGGGTGGCAGGTGCCGCCCTTGCGGTGCGTCCGGTGGCGGGTCCGGGTGCGGACGCGGGGTCCGGGTGCGGACGCGGGGTCCGGGTGCGGACGCGGGGTCCGGGTGCCGGGTCCGTTGACGCACGCCGCCCCTGGTGCCGGGTGCGGGCACCAGGGGCGGCCGGGCAGGTGCTCGGGGTGGTCACCCGCGGCGGGGCGTCACTGCCAGACGCGGTAGACCGCCTCGCGTGCCCGGCCGAGGTACTGCTGGTAGGTGCCCAGGTGCCAGGCCGCCCAGGAGGCCCAGCCGCGGCCGGTGCCGTCGTTGTCGATCGCGTGGGCCTTGCGGGCCGACCAGCCCATGTCCTGCCAGTTCTCGGGGGTGACGACCCCGGCATCGTGGCCGTGGACCTCGGGGTACCACCGCTCGTTGATCTGCCAGGCACCGAGGTCCTTGGTGCCCGGGTCGGGGTCGGTGGGGAGGTTGGTGTGGACGGCCAGGCGGTCGCAGCCGGACTCGGCCATGGCGATCGCCACGGCGTAGATCGCGTCGTCATTGCGGCCCTCGCCGGACTTGTCCTTCGCGAAGCCCGCCCACTGGGCCTCGCGGGCGCAGGCGTCGATGCCGCTCTGGTCCCCGGAGGCGTTGGCGGTGAAGGTGGTCGAGGTGAGGCTGAGGGCCAGGACGGCGACTGAACCGGTCAGCAGGGCGCGGGTCTTACGCAGCACGAGAGTTCTCCCTTCGGTAGCGGCCCGAGGTCGGGCCGGTACGGGGAAGGACGCTATGCAGCGTCGGTAGACAAACAATCAACAAGCGGGAGACAGCCGGTTCGTGCGGGGGGATGCCGTCCCGCGCCGGAGCCCGTGACCGGCGCAGGCCGATGCTGCGGGGCCTTCCCGGCCGGCGCCGGGTGCGGCGGGGACGCGAGCGCCGGCCGGGGCCTTGGGGCAGCCCCGCGAACGCGGCCGTAACGCCACCGCACCGGCCCGAGCGGCCCGTGCTCGGCCGGGAGTTCCAGCGTGGTCGCGACGACCGGCACGGCGTCGTCGTACTCGCGCCGGCGTCCCCGTCGTTGTCGTCGTTGTCGTGGTGCGTGACGGTCCACCGGGTGCCGCTCCCGCCCCCTGTGCGAGGCGTTGGGCGTTCAGCCGACAGGCCGCTGCGCCGGGGCGAGCGCGGGGGTGGGGGCTCAGGCCGTGGCGAGGGTGGTGTCGAGCCAGTCGAAGGTGACCTGCTGGAAGCGGAACATGGCCCCCATGTGGCAGTGCTCGCCCGCGCCTTCGGCCTCGGGGAGGGTGATCAGGGTGTGCGGGCAGGTCAGGGCGGCCCGGACGCGCTGGGGCTGGCCGCGGAAGAACTGGTCGTTCTCGGCGTCCAGGACGAGGGTGGGGCAGTCGATGAGCTGGGCGACGCCGTCCAGGGTGTAGGCGGCGGTGCGGCGGATGTAGTCGGGGACCGAGGTGGCGCCGAACGTCCACACGCCGTTGTTCAGGGCCCAGCGCAGCTTCGTGCTGCCCTGCATGAGCAGGTGCAGGACGGGGTCGGCGAGGTCGTCCCGTCCGGTGGCGACCCACTCCCGCAGGAACGGCGGCATGAGGTGCAGGTGGGCGTCGTGGTAGTCGTAGAGGCCGTCGTCCAGGAGCAGGGCGGCCAGGCGGTGCTCGTGGGCGGCGGCGCGGGCGGCCAGGTATCCGCCGAGGCTGTAGCCCAGCAGGGCGAGCCGGTCGGGGGCGATCTCGGGCCGCGTCAGCGCGTAGTCGACCACCGGGGTGACCACAGCCTCCCAGTCCGGGCGGAAGACCAGGTGCTGCTCGCGCAGCGCGGCGCCTTGGCCGGGGCCGTCGTAGGCCAGCACGTTGTAGCCGCGGCGCAGCGCGGCCGCGGCGACGACGAAATAGGCCTCTTCCAGGGTGGAATCGAAACCGCTGGTGAAGATGATCGTGGGGCGGGGGGTGGCGGAGTCGTCGGCGAGGAAGAGGTAGCCGGGCAGGGTGGTGTCCTGGTAGGGGATCCGGACGGCCTCGACGGGGGTGTCCATCAGGGTTGCGGCGGTCGCGAAGGTCTCGCGGGAGAGGGCGGACAGGAGCTTGACCTCGGGGTCGTCGGCGGGGTCGTCGCGTCGGTAGAACTCGGCGGTGCGGTAGTAGTTCGACGCGCGCAGCAGGGCCTGGCGGGCGCTGACCCGGTGTCCGGCCGCCAGGGCGTGGTCGGCGATGGCGTGGGTGCGCTGCGCGGTCTTCTTCCACTCCCGCAGCCAGGCCTGCTCGTCGCCTTCCGGGATGTTGCGGGCGGTGGTCAGGACATCGCCCAGGTCGGCGCCGCCGTCGTTGGCGAATCCGGCCGCGCGCAGTGCTTCGAAGGAGAACGACTCGTCGTCGAACAGGAATCGCATGATGCAGCTCCCCGACTCTTATCGAGACGGAACGGTTCCGTCTCGACTGCGGATGAAACGCTAGCCCTCGTCCGGTCGATACGCAACCGTTCCGTCTCGTGTAGATTCCGGGCATGCCCACCGCGCCCGACCCCCGGCCCCCCTCCCCCGAGCGACGACTGCCCGGAGGACCCGTGCTCCAGGACTCCCTGACCGAGGCCCTCTCAGTGGCCTTCTTCGAGGAACTGGCGTCGACCGGCTACGCGCGGCTCTCACTGGAAGCCGTCGCCAAGCGCGCCGGAGCGGGCAAAGCCGCCATCTACCGCCGCTGGCCGTCCAAACTGGAGATGACCATCGCCCTGGTCACCCGCTTCGCCGTCGACACGCCCGAGGCCGTCGACAGCGGCACCCTGCGCGGCGACGTGCTCGCCTTCCTCACCCAGACCGCCGCCGCCCTGCGCCACCCGCTGCCGTCCAGGATCATCCCCGACCTGCTCGCCGAGAGCACCCGCAACCCCGAACTCGCGCAAGCCCTCTCCACCGCCGTGCGCGACACCCGCCGCGCCAAGGCCACCCGCCTACTGGACCGGGCCGTCGAGCGCGGCGAACTCCCCGCCGACACCGACCGGGAGCTCGCCCTCGACCTCCTCGCCGGCCCCCTCTACTGGCGCCTCGCGGTCGTCCGCACCCCCACCGCCCCCGACTACCTCGACCGTCTCACCGACAAACTCCTCGCCGCCTTCACCGCCTGAGACCCGCCCGGCCCCCAGCCCCGGGACACCGGCCCGGCCCCCACCGGCCACCGAAATCGCGGCACACGACCGGCCGGCACGCCGCCCCGGAGCCCGCACACGCGCCCCACACACGGAACACCCCCGCACACCCACAGCTGCGTGGCGGCGTCGTACCCCGTCGGTCGGCGGCCGGCGGGGCGGTGAAGGCTCGCTGCCGCTGCGCTTCGCACCCGCGCGCGAGGAAGCGCAGCATGTTCGGCGTCCGGGGCGGCCGAAGCGCCACCAGACCGGTCCGACCGAGCCATGCTCGGCGAGGAGTTCCAGCGTGGTGGCGACGACCGGCACCGAGTCGTCGTAGACCCGCCAGCCGTCCCCGTCGTTGTCGTCCCGGTGCACCGTGCACCACCGCCCACCCTGCTCCACCCCGCACTCATCGCCTTCGTCCGCCAGATCTACACCACCGAGTGACACGAAGCCCGGCCCTGGGACACCCGACCCGCTGCCGCCATGCCCGCCGGCGCCATCGAACCCATCCACCGCCAGGCCCTCATGCTGCGCCTCAAGGGACTGACGCAAGCCGAGGTAGCGCAACACCTGGGCGTCTCCGAACGCGCCGTACGCAACGACATCGCCAGACTCCGCCACCTGTTCGGCGTGAAGGGTGAACTCGCCCTAAAACAAACCTTCGAACAGTTCGAAGCCGCCCAACGCATCGACCGACCCGCGTGAGCTACCCAGCTGGGGAAACTGCGGGGTGTATGACGCAAATTCAGCTCCTTGAACTGGTCCGGCTGAACGAGAGCACGACTGACTTGCTGCCACGTTCACGCCCTGGGGGCCGGGGCTGCCGGGCCATCGGGTACGGTCACGGTTTCACGTCCGCTCAGTTCCGGTGACGGTCCGTCCGGATCTCCACCGGGGGAGCGGTGAGTCCCACCCGAACCGTGTACAACCCTAGGGAGCTTCCTCGTGCACCAACTCCTGCGCCGGAGCCTTCCGGCCCTCGCCGCCCTCGGCATAGCCGTCGGCGCTCCGCTGCTCACCGCCGGCACCGCCCAGGCCCAGGCCGAGCACGGGTGCGGCGCCGTCGGCGTCCAGTTCTCCGTCGACGGTGGCAAGGGCTGGATCTCCGACGGCCGGATGTCCCAGCCGCACGGCGTCATCCAGGTCCGCCTGGTCGGCGACGTCGTGGACGGCTGCGACTACCGGGTCTCGCTGGCCTCCTACGACACCGAGGGGCCGACCTGGGCCACCTCGGGCAAGCAGACCTTCCTCGGCTGGGCGACCACGACGCTGCGCAGCGGGAACCGTCAGGCGACCCTGGACGTCTCCGCCCACCTGCCGAAGTGCTACGGCCAGATCGACCTGTACAACGGCGACAAGAAGTTCGACGGCGTCGCCAACCCCGCGCCGAGGTACCCGGACGGCGTCTTCCCGGACAACCTGATCTCGGCCTGGAACGGCGGCAAGGCCTGCGGGCCGACCCCGACGGGCACGCCGACCGTCCCGGTTCCGACCTCCTCGGCGTCGCCCACGGCCACCGCGACCCCGCACCCGACCGGGACGCCCACCGCCACGACGACGCCTTCGGCCACCGCCACCGCGACGGCCACCGCCTCGCCCTCCACCACCGCCAAGCCGTCGGCGCCGGCCACCACCGGGACGCCGTCCAGCGGCACCCCGTCGACCGCCCCGGCCGTGCCGGCGCCGTCCGCCCCGACGGACACGACCGGCCCGGTCGGCAAGCCGACCGCCAATCCGGTCTCGACCACGCCGGCCAGCACCCTGGCCAGCACGGGTGGCAACAGCAGCCAGATGATCGTCTACGGCGCTGGTGGGGCCGCGCTGCTCGCCGTCGGCGGGGGCGCGCTGGTGATCGCCCGCCGTCGGGGCGCCCGGCGCTGACGCGGCACCGCTGAGGTACCCAGGACGCCCGCGGTCCCCGGACCGCGGGCGTCCGTCGTCCGTTCACCCCCGGACGGTCCGGAACCGACGCCGGTACTCCGTCGGCGTCGTGCCGAGCTGGCGGCGGAACGCCCGCACGAGCGTGTCGGTGGTCCCGAACCCGCAGGTGGACGCGATGCGTTCGAGCGTCTCGTCGGTGGTCTCCAGCCGGTTGCGGGCCCGTTCGACGCGGGCCGACTCGACGTAGGCGCTCGGGGTGACGCCGAGCTCGGTCTTGAAGATCCGGGTCAACTGCCGCTCCCCGACGCGGGTGTGGGCGGCAATCTGGAAGCCGCCCTGCGGGGGCTGAGCGAAAAGCAGCTGGCCGAGTCCGCCCTGAAGGGTGTCAAAACTCCGGTCAGGCCGCTGAACTGGGGGCTTCCTGCGGGCTGCGAGGTGACTGGATCGGGGCGCCGTGGTACTCGTCGAGGAGTCCGCCGAGTACTCGACGGCGCCGAATGGCTGCGGCGGGCAACGGGATGATGTCGGGCTCGTCGTCCGGGGCCCGCAGCTCCAGACTGCGGTGGGCGCGGCCGGTGTTGTCGTGCTCGGTGTACTCGGCGAGGACGGCGGGCAGGTGCCGTTCGTCGGTGATGAGCAGTCGGTCGGTGCATTCGGCGCGCACGGTGCGTATCCATCGCTCCGCGAAGGCGTTCGAGCGCGGGCTCCGCGGCGGAGTCGGGATGGCGGTCGTGCCGTTGCCGGCGAGGACGGCGTCGAAGGCGGCGGTGGACTCGGTGTCGCGGTCGCGGATGGGGAACCGGAAGTCGTCGGCTCTGTCACCCAGGTCCACCATCAACAGGTTCCGGGCGAGCCGGGCCACCCACTCCCCCGTAGGGTGCCTTGTGGCGCGCCGAGGACATGGACACGCCTGGTCTTGATCTCCATGACGAAGTAGACGTACAGGCGCTTGAGGAGCACGGTGTCCACGTGCGTGAAATCGCAGGCCACAAGCGTGTGAGCGTGGGCATGCAGGAAGGTCCGCCGGCTCTGCCGGGAGGCGCGCCGGGGTGCGGGCGCCAGTGCGAGGCGGCGAAGGACTCGGCGGACGGTGGCAGCGGCGACCCGATGACCGAGCCGTCGAAGCCCGCCTCGGATCCTGACGTAGCCCCGGGTCGGGTTGTCCTTTGCCGGGCGCCGGATGAGTGCGACGATCTCCTCGGGCAGCGGTGGCCGACCGGGCCTGGCCGGCGGCTGTCGCCACTTCCAGCGCACCAGGCGCCGATGCCAGGCCGACAACGTGCCCGGGGTGACCAGCCGGTGGCGGCGCAGCGTGGTCGGTAGCTTTCGGGCGAGTGCGGAGAGTACCGCGCGGTCGGCCCACGACATCCGTGGTCGCTCGATCCGGCGGCGGAGCAAGGCGACCTCGTGACGCAGGACGAGGATCTCGGTGCTTCTCGCAGCTGACGAGCGCCCCAGTAGTGTCAGCCAGTCCAACACCCGGCAGAAGATCAACTGATTGTTTCAGATTGAGTTGAGCTGCCGACCGTGTCTCGTCGCCGAAGTCGCGTGGCCTACCTACGGCCACCGCTGACGCTTCAGTGCTCACGCACGGGGGACGATCAGCGGTGGCCGAGGCATGGAGGGCTAGCCCCATCCTCCGCACGTGACACGTTCGGGTGAATGGATGGCATGACTGCCTTCTCGGGGATGGAAGTTCGCTTGGGTGGGAATGTGTCGATATCTCGTTCGCGTCGTTCCCGGGTCCAGCGTCCTCGTATGACGGTGGAGTTGGCCCCGGTGGTGGAGAGGCGTCTGGGCGCTCTGC
>NZ_JBHTTU010000018.1:0-110781 GCF_042794375.1 Kitasatospora sp. NPDC056531
TCCGACAGGAGGCCGTCCACGCCCTCCCGGTCGGTGGTGTGGTCGTCCGCGAAACGACGGTCACCCGTCGCGTCCGGCACGTACTTCACACAGACGACGATCCTCAAGCTCATGAGTGGTATCTCCTGTCACGGGTGCACGGATGCACTGGATCCATGGCCTCAGGTCATGCCGAGGGTACTGAGTGCCAAGTCCGGCCCGGCCGCGGCCCGCGCGCCGCAAGCGCCACCTGGACCGGCATGCCGTGTCGGCTCTCTTCGACTGGCGTCAGAGGCTCCACGGAGAGCTTACGGCACTCAGTACCCCTGGTAAAGGCACTCAGTACCCTTCCCGGTGGCCGGGGGCCCTGATGCCGTCCGCGGGCGTCGTCGCCGGTCCGCCGAGGGCCACGGCGGCCTCTCCGGTGTAGACGCTGAAGGTCAGCGATTCCTGGAGGTAGAGCCGGACGGAGTCGGCGTCGTGGGAGAGGTAGCCGACGGACACGTCCTGGCCGAGGAAGAGTTCGAAGTCGCCGCCCCGGGTGGAGAGCAGGAAGGCGCCCTCGATGGCGGGGGCCCAGATGATGTCGCCGTCCAGGAGGCGGGCGAGGTGGTTGTGGACGGGGTAGCCGTGGTCGCTGGTCTCGTTGACGGCGGTGAAGGCTGCGGCTCCGAGCAGGAGCGAGTACGGCCCGCCGACGCCGGCCAGGCGCAGCGCGGTGAGGGCGCGGCTGACGGCCTCGGGGTACTCGCGGACGTCGTCGGGGAGCTGGATCGGCGGGTTGCTGGAGCCGGCCCGGATGCCCTCGACGGCGGCGGCGCGGTACCCCTCGAAGACGGCGCGGTCCTCGGCGAGGGCGAGGGTGCGGGCGGCGTCCTTGACCGGCTGCCAGTCGGCGTCCCGGGAGCCGCGTTCGACGTCGTCCACCGCCGCGCGGGCGACGGTGAAGGGGACGCGCAGCTCGACCACCGGACGGCTGGCGCGGGCGCGTGCCTGGACGCCGTCGAGGGGCGGTTCGATGCCGGTCAGGTGGCCGGTGCCGACGGCGGCGAGGGTGGCACCCTCGGGGCCGTGCAGGTCGACCACCCGGCGGGCGGCGATGTGCAGCTTGAAGGTCTGACGGGCCTCCTCCTCGATCTCCTCCCACGCGGCGGCGGAGATCGGGGCGAGGTCCCGGTGGAGGTTGTTCATGAGCGGGGTCCTCTTCAGCGGGTCTGTTTGAGGCTGCCGATGCCGAGCGAGCCGTCCGCGGCCGTGGGGACGGCGGCGGACGCGGGCGCGGGGACGGCGGCGGGCGCGGGCGGCGGGGAGTCAAGGAAGTCGGCGGTCGGGACGAAGAGCAGCGTGCCGGTGACCGCGGTGGAGAAGTCGAGCAGCCGGTCGGTGGTGCCCGGCGGGTTGCCGACGAACATGTTGCGCAGCATCTCCTCGGTCACCCCGGGGTCGCGCGCGTAGCCGATGAAGTAGGTGCCGCACTCGCCGCCCCTCCCGGCCGATCCGAAGGGGCCGAAGGAGCCGAAGGGCATGTTGAAGCGGATGATCTTCCGCTCCTCGCCGTCCGGGCCGGTGATCGAGGTGAGCGCCACGTGCGAGTCGGCGGGCTTGACGTCGTCGGGCAGCTCGATGTCGGCGAGCTTGGTGCGGCCGACCGCCCCCTCCTGCTCCTCGACGCTCAGCGCGTTCCACTTGTCCAGGTCGTGCAGGTACTTCTGGACGATCACGTAGCTGCCGCCCGCGAAACCGGGGTCCTCCTCGCCCACCACGGCGGCGGTCTCGGCCGCTCGGCCCTCGGGGTTCTCGGTGCCGTCCACGAAGCCGAGCAGGTCCCGGTCGTCGAAGTACCGGAAGCCCTGGACGGAGTCGACCACGGTGGCCGCCCCGGCGAGGCGGGTGGTGAGCCGGCTCGCCAGCTCGAAGCAGAGGTCCATCCGCTCGGCCCGCAGGTGCAGCAACAGGTCGCCCGGGGTGGCCGGGGCACGGTGGCGGGCACCGACCACCTCTTGGAAGGGGTGGAGGTCGGCCGGCCGGGGGCCGTCGAAGAGGCGGTCCCAGAGCTCGGAGCCGATGCCGGTGACGCAGGTGAGGCCACCCTCGGGGGCCCGGAAGCCGACCGCCCGGCGCAGTCCGGCGAGGTCGGGCAGCAGGTCGCGGACGGCGTCCTCGCCGCCGGGTTCGACGGTGAGGACCAGGAAGACGGCCGCACCGGTCAGCGGGGAGAGCACGGCTTGCGGTTCGGGCTGCATGGCTGCGCTCCTTGTCACGCACCGGCCTCACGACGGGCGCCCCGCAAGGGTGGGTGCAGAGCGTGACGGATCAGTGCCAATCCGATCATGCCAACGATTACATCGCACAGCGGATGATTCGGCACGGTCGACACGCAACCGAACGGCCCGGCCGGGCAGGCCTGACGGCCCCGCCGGACCGTGGTCCGACGGGGCCGTCAGGGTGATTGACCTGCTTCAGACGTCCGCTTCAGGCGCTAGACCCGCAGCGCCGCCAGCTGCTCGGCGAAGGGCACCACCTGCTCGGGCAGCGGGGCCGTCGACCGTTGGTGCCTCACCGCCGGGCCGCGGCCGGCCAGCAGGGCCGCCAGCTCGCCCGCCGCGCGGTCGATCCGGCCCGGCAGGCCGTCGGTGAGCGCGTCGCCCACCCCGCCCCAGTCGTCGGTGGCCGCGTAGACGGCGGTCGGCAGCACCACCGCGCGCAGGTAGCTGAACAGCGGCCGGACGGCGTGCTCCAGGGCGAGTGAGTGCCGGGGCGTACCGCCGGTGGCGGCGATCAGCACCGGCTTGCCGGTGAGCGCGTCCTGGTCGATCACGTCGAAGAAGGACTTGAACAGGCCGCTGTAGGAGGCGGTGAAGATCGGCGTCACCGCGATCACCGCGTCCGCCTCCGTCACCGCCTCGATCGCCCCGCGCAGCGCGGCGGCCGGGAAGCCGGTGACGAGATTGTTCGCGATGTCCACGGCGAGGTCCCGCAGTTCGACCACGACGACCTCCACCTCCCGCCCGTCCAGGGCGAGTTGCCGCACCGTCGACTCGGCGAGCCGGTCCGCCAGCAGGCGCGTCGAGGACGGCTTGCTCAGCCCGGCGCTCACCACCGCCAGCTTGAACACGGTCACTTGGCCACCTCCACGGCCTTCTCGTCGTCGGCACGGGCGTCGCGGGCCGCGACCAGCGCGGCGTGGGTCGGCCCGTCCGGCACAGTGGCCGGACGGCCCTTGGCGAACTCCTCGCGCAGCACCGGCACGACCTCCTCGCCGAGCAGGTCCAGCTGCTCCAGCACGGTCTTCAGCGGCAGGCCGGCGTGGTCCATCAGGAACAGCTGGCGCTGGTAGTCGCCGAAGCTCTCGCGGAAGGTCAGCGTCTTCTCGATGACCTCCTGCGGGCTGCCCACGGTCAGCGGGGTCTGCTCGGTGAACTCCTCCAGCGAGGGCCCGTGCCCGTACACCGGCGCGTTGTCGAAGTACGGACGGAACTCGCGCACCGCGTCCTGGGAGTTCCTCCGCATGAACACCTGCCCGCCGAGGCCGACGATCGCCTGCTCGGGCGTGCCGTGGCCGTAGTGGGCGTAGCGCTCGCGGTAGAGGCTGATCAGCTTCCGGAAGTGCTCCTTGGGCCAGAAGATGTTGTTCGCGAAGAAGCCGTCCCCGTAGTAGGCGGCCTGTTCGGCGATCTCCGGGCTGCGGATCGAGCCGTGCCAGACGAACGGCGGGACGTCGTCCAGCGGGCGCGGGGTGGAGGTGAAGCCCTGCAGCGGGGTGCGGAAGCGGCCCTGCCAGTCCACCGCCTCCTCGTGCCACAGCTGGTGCAGCAGCGCGTAGTTCTCGACCGCGAGCGGAATGCCCTGGCGGATGTCCTTGCCGAACCAGGGATAGACCGGGCCGGTGTTGCCGCGGCCCATCATCAGGTCCACCCGGCCCTCGGCGAGGTGCTGGAGCATCGCGAAGTCCTCGGCGATCTTCACCGGGTCGTTGGTGGTGATCAGCGTGGTCGAGGTGGAGAGGATGATGCGGTCGGTCTGCGCGGCGATGTAGCCGAGCATGGTCGTCGGCGAGGACGGCACGAACGGCGGGTTGTGGTGCTCGCCGGTCGCGAAGACGTCCAGGCCGACCTCCTCGGCCTTGCGCGCGATGGCCACCATCGCCTTGATCCGCTCGTGCTCGCTCGGGGTGCGGCCGGTGGTCGGATCGGGGGTGACATCGCCGACGGTGAAGATTCCGAACTGCATACCGCTCACCACACTCCAGACGGGTCCAGGTCGTTCAAGTTTCAACCACCTTAGCACCCGGCCAGGGGGGCGTTATTCCCGCCGACAAGCGAAGGCGGGACGGCCACAATGGGAGGGGGGCTCCGGAAGGGCGGCGAACCGATGGCGCCGTACATCGCGGTGAGCGCGCTGAGCCACGAGGGCTTGGTGCGGGAGCACAACGAGGACAGCCTCACGGTCGGGCCGTGGACGCTCTGCGCCACCGTCACCACCAACCCGCAGACCCTGCTCTTCCCGCTCGGCCCGCCCTGCGTGGTCGCGGTGGCCGACGGCCTGGGCGGCCACCCCGGCGGCGAGGTGGCCAGCGCCCTGGTCGCCCGCCGGCTCGCCGTCGCGGGGGGCGAGCTGGACGGCGAGGAGGCCGTCCGGGAGGAACTGCAGGAGTGCAACCGCGCGGTGTACGCGGCCGCGGCCGGGGATCCGGAGCTGGCCGCGATGGGCACCACCATCGCCGGACTGGTGCTGCTGCCCGAGCAGGCGGTGGCCTTCAACGTCGGCGACAGCCGGGTCTACCGGGTCACCGCGGACGGGCTGCGCCGGGTCAGCGTCGACGACAGCCCGCCGCTGCCGCCCGGCCGGCGCACCACCTCGGTGGTCACCCAGACCCTGGGTGGCTCGTTCGGGCTCACCTTCGTCGAACCGCACGTCCGCGCCACACCGCTGGCCGCCGGCGACCGCTACCTGGTGTGTAGCGACGGGCTGACCGACCCGGTGCCCGAGGAGGAGCTGGCCGAACTGCTCGCCCAGCCGTACGAAGGGTCCGAACGGGCCGACGGCCGGGCCGCGTTCGAGTTGTGGAAGGCGGCGATCGAGGCGGGCGGACCGGACAACATCACCCTGGCGCTGGTGCGGATCGGCGAGTGAGGCCGCACGGGCCCGCCCCGGCTCGACGCCGGAGCGGGCCCTGCCGCCTCGGATCAGAACCGGCTGGTGACGCTCACCCCGCTGAAGCCCTGCTGGGCGTAGAGACTGAAGTAGACGTACCCGGCCGGCGGGTTGGTGACGGTCAGCGTCTCGGAGTTGTCCGGGCCCGCCGAGCGCGCCGCGTAGGCGTCGGTGTACGCCCAGCCGCCGGGGTTGTAGTAGAGGTCGGCGTTGCCCGTCCCGCCACTGGTGGTGATCTTCACCTGCTGGGTGCCGGCCGGCACCAGGAGGTAGAAGTGGGCGTAGCTGCCGGTGGTGGCGGCGACATTGCCGCGGCCGCAGTCCGCGCCCAGCTGTCGGGTGTCGGCGGCGGTGCACTCGGGCACCTGCGGGACGGTCGGGGTGGTGGCGCAGGCGCCGTTCGCGCAGGCGGTCAGCCAGCTGTCGAAGTCGGCGTCGTAGCTGGTCCCGATGGTGGTCTTGAGCAGGGCGCGGGCGCCGGGCCAGTCCCCCACCCGGTACCTGGCGAGCACGGCGTCCACGTCGGCCCGGTGCTTCTCCAGCATGTAGCGGACGGCGAGGTAGCCCCAGCGGTAGACGCGCTCCTGGTCGCCGTAGACGGTGTCGAAGAGGTCGCTCAGCTTGTAGGTGTGCCGGGCGGCCGCCGCGACGGCGCCGTCGTTGACGACCTGGCGGTAGGAGTAGGAGACGTACTCGGCGAAGCCCTCGACCCACCAGACGGTCGGGGTGGTCATGCCGGCGTTGAAGTCGCCGTACATGTCGAAGCGGCCGTCGAGGTAGTGGGTGTACTCGTGGTTGAGGTTCCAGATCTGGAACGCCGGGCGGACCCACTCGGCCTCGTAGCAGAGGAAGCGCGGCTGGTTGCCGACCGCGGCCGGATCGCCCTCCAGGTAGATGCCGCCGTTGTTGGTGTCGATGCCGTAGATGGCCGCGGCGAGCACCTGGTAGTCGAAGGAGGAGTGGAAGACCACGACCTCGATGGTGCCGTTGTGGTCGTCCTTGACCGGGCCGTTGTCCCGGACCGCCGAGTGGACGTAGGCGTCCTGGCCGGTGAGGCTGGTGCAGGTGGTGCCGAGCTGACTGCCGTCCAGCGACTGGGCGATCAGCTTGATGCTCGGGCTGCATGTGTAACTCACCGTCAGCACACCGGCCTTGAGCCGGTCGACGGCGTTGCAGGTGCCGTAGTACGAGCAGTTGGCGGCGTCGTAGTGGCCGACGGCCTCGGCGACCGCGGCCCACTGGTAGACCATGCGGCCGCTCGGCGCGGACTGCGCGGCCAGGGCCTCGGTCAGCGGACGGACCTTGGCCTGGAGACCGGGGTACTGCAGGAAGCGGGCCAGCTCCTTGGTGGCGTTGTACTCCAACACGCCGTAGTCGCCGCCGACTTGGTCCTCGTTGCGAGCCACGAAGCCGGACAGCGCGTCCAGCACGCTCGGGTCGGCCTCCACGGCCGTCTCGAAGCCGGTGAGCTGGTGGCCGCGGAACAGCACGGTGAACACCGGGTTCACCGCGTTGGCCATGCCGGCCGGGTTCCAGGTGGCGCTGGCGTAGTCGTTCAGCAGTTGCTTGACGACCCACAGGTAGCGGGTGTTCTCCTGGGCGCTGTCGATCAGGGTGACGGCCTCGCCCAGGATGGCGGCGTTGGCGGAACTGACGTCGCGCGAGTGGGCGCCGGCGAAGAAGGCGTCCAGCGCGGCGCGGATCGCGGTCTGCAGGGCAGTGCCGTAGGTGCCGACGTCGGCCGGGTGGTACCACTGCACGTAGTAGCCGGCGCTCAGGTAGAGCACCAACTGCTCGACGGCGGTGCTGTCGTCGCCCGGGTAGTCACCCGAGGCATCGCGCAGCGCGTACGCCACGGTGGTCATCTGCTCTTCGCGGAACGCGCCGTTGGCGTCGGTGCCGGTGAGCTGGAACAGCTGGTTGACGCAGCCGGTGTCGACGGAGGTGACCTGCTGGACCAGGGCGCTGCCGGTCCGGCCCGTGAAGTCGCCGACGTTGCAGGCCGGTTGGGCGGCCGGACGGAGCGTCTTCGCGGCCGGGCGGGCCTCGGCCGGTCTGGTGTCCAGCGGGAGCGGGGAGCGCCGGTCGGCGGAGGCGAACTGCCGCTCGCCGTCTCCGCGTTCGGGCGTTCCGGTGGCCGGCTGGGGGGCCGGCCCGGTAGGGGTGGGCGCGGCGCTCCTACCCGCGGGGGCGGGGGCGGGGGCGGCGTGGCCGCTCGGGGCGAACAGGCCGATCGCCAGGACCAGGGTCAGGGCGAGCGTCAACAGGCGTGCCGGCTGTGGAAGTCGCGGCAGACGTGCGGGACTCACGTGGAGGCCCCCGGACCGTCGTCGGCCGCGACTCGGGGCGCGGCCGGTGGGGGGCGAGGACCGTTGGCGACGACGCCGCGTGGGGGCGGTGCCGTCGTGGACACGACGGGGAGTGTGACATGTACCATGGCACACATCACATACCTCGGGGAAGCCTCCGGATCGTGTGCGGTTTGCGCGGGAAGCGCGCGGAGGCCGTGGTGACGATCGGCCACCACGGCCTCGGGCCAAGCCAGTTGGGCTGTCGGGGCTACTTGCGGAGCAGCAGGATCACCCCGGCGGTGGCCAGGCCGACCAGCACGGCGACCACACCGTACGCCAGGCGGTGCGCCTTCAGCACCGGCAGGAAGCGGTCCACGGCGTAGCGGCCCGGGCCGGTCAGCGCGAGGGCGGCGGCGCCCGCGGTCAGCAGCAGCTCGTACTCGTTGCCCTTCGGGGCGAAGAAGCCGCCGCCCCAGGTGACCGCGATCGCGTTGACCATCGTGCCGACGATCGCGGCGCCCGCCAGCGGGGTCAACAGGCCGACGGCGAGGCCGAGTCCGCCCAGGATCTCGGTCAGGCCGGCGACCACGGCCATGGTGTTGCCCGCCGGGTAGCCGCTCATGGTGAAGAACTGACCGGTGCCGTCGATGCCGCCCCCGCCGAACCAGCCGAACAGCTTCTGGCTGCCGTGCGCGGCCATGGTGAGGCCGAGCACCAGGCGCAGGAGCAGGAGCCCGGCGTCATAGGCGTGCGGGGAGGTGGCCGCGGACCCGGAGGCGTCCCGGGCGGTGCGGACGGTGGGCGTGGTGGCGGCGGTCGTGCTCGGGCTGCTGCTCGGCATGCGCGTCTCCATCGATCGGGGTCGGTCGTCGGGGTGTGGTGATGCGGCCGGGCGGAGCGTGACGGGCCCGCCTGTTGTTCAAATTTGAACCGGCCGCTCCTCGACCGTACCTTGGAGTTCGAATTTGAACAACTGACGGCCCGTGAGCGAGGTGCGGGCCCCGCCCGGCCCGGGGCAGGGTGGAGACATGGCTCAACGCAGGCAACACCGGCGGGCCGCCCAGGTCGGCACGCCCTACCCCGAGGCGCTGGCCGCCTTCGACGAGCGGGTCCGGCTGGTCACCCCCGGCCAGTGGGACTCCCCCACCCCGTGCACCGGCTGGTCGGTCCGCGACCTGGTCAACCACCTCACCGGCGAGCAGCTCTGGGTGCCCGAGCTGCTGATGGGCGCCACCATCGCCGAGGTCGGCAGCCGCTTCGACGGCGACGTCCTCGGCCCGGAACCGGTCGCCGCCTGGACGGCCGCCGCTCAGGCCGCCCGGCAGGCCTGGGAGGTCCCCGGCGCCACGGAGCTCACCGTCCACCTGTCCTTCGCGGACGTCTCCGGGCAGTACTACCTGGACCAGCTCACCACCGACCTGGTGGTGCACACCTGGGACCTCGCCGAGGGCATCGGGACCCGCACCCGGCTCCCGGCGGAGCTGGTGGACTTCGCGCTCGGCGAGATCGGCGGCTACGGGGACCTGTCCGGCAGCGGGCTGTTCGACCCGCCGCTGCCCGTCACCGAGGACGCGGGCCCGCAGGCCCGGCTGCTGGCGCTCACCGGGCGGCGGGACGGAGGCTGAACCGGGAAATCCCGGGCGCGCCGGATACTGGAGGGTACGGGGGGTACGTCCTGATCCCGTACGAGAGGCGGGCGCGCCATGAGCCGCAGGCCGGACATCCTCGGCGAGTTCACCGCCGACCACAGGGCGGTCACCGAGTTGCTCGACCGGGTCGAAGCCTCCCCGGCCGGCTCCGCCGAGCGCGGTGAGCTGGTGGCCCGGCTGACCGACCTGCTGTTCACCCACTGCGCCGCCGAGGAGGAGCACCTCTTCCCGGTCGTCCAGCACGACGTGCCGGACGGCGGGGCCCTGGTGTTCAGCAGCATCCACGACCACCTCACGATCGGGCAGTTCCTCGCCGACCTGCAGGGGCTCGGCCCGGCCGACCCGGCCTTCGACGCGCTACTGGGCAGCCTGGCCGGCACCGTCCGGCGGCACCTGAGCGGCGAGGAGAAGCTGCTCTTCCCGGCCGCCCGCAAGGCCCTGCCCGCCGCGACCCGGGCGGCGCTGGGCGAACGGCTGCGGGCAGAGCGCGCGGAGCTCAGTTCGTCGGGCTGATCGGCCCGGACGGAATGATCAACTCGTCCAGCTGATCAACTCTTCGGGCAGATCACCGCGAACCGGGCGCCCTCACGGTCCTGCAGCCGGGCCACCCGGCCGTACGGAGAGTCGAAGGCCGGACCGACCGTCGAACCACCCAGCTCAAGCGCCCGGGCCAGCGCCCGGTCGGTGTCCGGGACGGCGAAGGAGACCTCCCAGTGCGGCGGCATGCCCGCCGGGCCGCCCGCCTGCTCCTTGGCCAGCGCCGCGACGTTGTGCCCCTCGGCGCGCAGCACCACCCGGTCGTGCTCCCAGCGGACCTCGAAGCGCTCCGGGTCACGGCCGTCCCAGCGGAACACCTGGCCGTAGAAGAGCGCCGCCGCGAACGGGTCCGGGGTGCGCAGCTCGATCCAGACCGGCGCGCCCGGAAGGTCCAGCTTCCGGGCGCGGCCCAGCGGGCCCTCCCAGATGCCGAACACCGCCCCGGCCGGGTCCGCCGCGAAGGCCACCCGCCCTTCGTCGAAGGCCAGCGGGCCGACGGCCAGCGTCGCGCCGCGCTCGCGCACCGCGTCGGCAGCGGCGTCGGCACTCTCCGTCCCGAAGTAGCTGGTCCAAGCGAGCGGCACCGCCCCAAGGCCGGCGACCCCCAGCCCGGCCACCGCCTCCCCGCCGGTCACCGCGTGCAGGTACGGGCCGAAGCGCTCCGGCTCGGGCTCGAACTCCCAGCCGAGCAGCGGCCCGTAGAACTCCTTGGCGTCCTCCAGGTCCCGGGCCATCAGGCTCACCCAGCACGGAACGGCCGCCACGCAGCGCACCCTGGCGGTCGTCTCACCGCTGCCCATCGCGAACCTCCTCGCCCACCCGGCCGCCGGGCCCCTCCCGACTCCCACGGCCCACCGGCCGCCCGGGACGCCCACAGCCTAGGCCGACGGGCGTACCACCCCGGTGAAGGCATGGCCGGGCTCAGCGCACCCAGTTCTTGAGCGGCTCGGTGTCCAAGGAGATGCCGACCGGGTCGGGCAGGTGGACGGTCTTGCCGACGGGGAGGATCTGGATGGTCTCGTACCGGACGCCGTCGGGCCGGCTGTGGACGATGACCTCGGCGGAGTCCCGATCGATCAGCAGGTAGACCGGGATGCCGGTCTCGGCGTAGGCGCGGGGCTTCTCGACGCGGTCACGGCGGTCGGTGTCAGAGTCGAACGAGGTGGCCTCCGCAACCATGAGTCGGCGAGTGGTTACGGGGCGTCTGGCTTCTGACGATAGCCGACCCCGCAGACCCCCCCCACTATGTGACGCAGGTCACATGAGGCCGGGAAATAGCGGGGACAGATTCCCCGTTTCGAAGTACGTTGGCCTAAGCGGGGAGAATTTCCCCGGTATCCTGGAGGAGCAGTCGCCATGACCACCGTCACCGCCGAGTCGGCCCCTGCCGCGGGGAGTGTGCGTGCGCCGAAGTTGCGCGCGGACGCGAGCCGGAACCGGGAGCGGATCGTGCTGGCGGCCCGGGACGCGTTCGTCGAGCACGGTGCCGATGTGCCGTTGGACGAGATCGCGAAGCGGGCGGGGGTCGGCAATGCCACGCTGTACCGGAACTTCCCGGACCGGGTGGCACTGATCCGCGAGGTGGCGCTGCTCGTCAAGAACCGCATCCTGACCCTCGCCGAGACGGCGACGGCCGAGACGGATGCGGGCGAGGGCGGTGGTCCGTTCGACGCTCTGCAGCGGTTCGCGCACGCGACCGTGGCGGAGAAGGTCGGCGGGCTCTGCGCCGTCTTCACCAGCACCATCGACCCCTACGACCCCGAGCTGACCGAGATCCGGGAGCGCCTGCGGACCGCCGTGAGCGGACTGATGGAGCGCGCCCGGGCGGCGGGCGAACTGCGGTCCGACGTGGACCACGGGGACCTGTTCATCGCGATGAGCCAGCTCACCCGGCCACTGCCGGGCACCTCCTGCGGGCTGCTCGACGAGTTCGTCCACCGGCACCTGCAGCTCTTCCTGGACGGCCTGCGCGCGCCCGCGCGTTCGGTCCTGCCCGGCCGACCCGCGACCTTCGAGGACTTCCGACCCCAGGGCTGACCCACACCACTGATCCGACCTCCCAGCACCCTGCCGCCGCGCCGCTGACCGGCGTCGGCTCCGGACGCCCTCGCGCGCCCGCACCCCGCACCTGAACCCTTACGGCAACCACCCGTTCCCTTGGGGCAGTTGACCGTTCTCGCACGCCACGCACCGTGAAGTGAGTACCCCTATGCCTGAAACCGACGCCCGCCCGGCGACGCTGCCCGATCCCCGGCGCTGGAAGGCGCTGATCTTCATCGGCCTCGCCCAGCTGATGGTCGTCCTCGACGCCACCATCGTGAACATCGCCCTGCCCTCCGCCCAGAAGGACCTGGGCATCTCCGACGGCAACCGCCAGTGGGTGATCACCGCCTACGCGCTGGCCTTCGGCGGCCTGCTGCTGTTCGGCGGCCGGATCGCGGACCTCTGGGGCCGCAAGCGGACCTTCGTGGTCGGCCTGACCGGCTTCGCCCTCGCCTCCGCACTCGGCGGCGCCGCGGCCAACACCGCGATGCTGCTCGGCGCCCGTGCCCTGCAGGGCGTGTTCGGCGCACTGCTCGCGCCGGCCGCGCTGTCGCTGCTGGCGGTGACCTTCACCGAGGCCAAGGAGCGCGCGAAGGCCTTCGGCATCTACGGCGCGATCGCCGGTGGCGGTGGCGCCATCGGTCTGATCCTCGGCGGCCTGCTGACCGAGTACATGAACTGGCGCTGGACCTTCTTCGTCAACATCCCGTTCGCCATCGTGGCCGCCACCGGCGCCGTCATGGTGATCCGCGAGCCCGCCGAGGGCCGCAACCGCAACAAGCTGGACATCCCTGGCGTGGTGCTGGTGACCACCGGCCTGGTCTCGCTGGTCTACGGCTTCACCCGCGCCGAGTCCAGCGGCTGGACGGCCGGCAGCACCCTGGCGCTGTTCGCCGCGGCCGTCGTGCTGCTGACCGCCTTCGTCCTGGTGGAGCGCGGCGTCAAGGCCCCGCTGCTGCCGCTGCGCGTGGTGCTCGACCGCAACCGCGGCGGGGTGTACCTGTCGCTGGGCATGGCCGTGATCGGCATGTTCGGTCTGTTCCTCTTCCTGACCTACTACCTGCAGATCGTGCGCGGCTACAGCCCGGTGCTGACCGGCGTCGCCTTCCTGCCGATGGTGGCGGGCATGATCACCGGCTCGACCCAGATCGGCGCCCGGCTGATGACCCGGGTCCCGGCGCGCTACCTGATGGCGCCCGGCTTCCTGACCGCCTCGGCCGGCATGTTCCTGCTGACCCACATCGGCCTGGACACCTCGTACCCGGCGCTGATCCTGCCCGGCCTGGTCCTGATGGGCCTCGGCATGGGCACCGCGTTCATGCCGGCCATGAGTCTCGCCACGCACGGCGTCCAGCCGCGCGACGCGGGCGTGGCCTCGGCGATGGTCAACACCTCGCAGCAGGTCGGCGGCGCCATCGGCACCGCGCTGCTGAACACCATCGCGGCCAGCGCCACCACCAGCTGGCTGACCTCGCACGCCACCGCCGCGGCCGCCGCCTCCCCGGAGGCCGCCAAGGCGCTGCAGTTCGGCGGCATGGTGCACGGGTTCTCGACCGCGATCTGGGTGTCCTTCGGGATCCTGGTGGCGGCCGCCGCGGTCGCCTTCACCTTCATCAACGCCGGTCGGCCCGGCGCGGCGGGTGCGGGCGCCGGGGCGGGCTCGGGCTCGGCGAAGAGCAACGAGGTGCCGGTGCTGGTGCACTGACCCTCTCGGGGTACTGCCCGCCATCCGGGCAACTCGGGTGCGTACGCGGCCCGTCCGGTGTCCTCCACGACACCGGGCGGGCCGCTCGCGCGTCTCGGGCCCGCGCGTTCGGCGTCGACGGCGCGACGGCGGCCGACGGGCAGCCGGGGGGCCACCCCCAGTGGAAGTGGGGATCTATCCCCGATTATGGTGGCCTCAGCGCGAATCGGGGAACTATCCCCGTTTCCTTTGGACTGAGGTGCGTGCACATGACCCGGAATCAGAACCCAGGGCGGGGGCAGCGGGCCGCCGACTGGGCCGACGGCCGGCTGGGGATCCACTCCCTGGCCAGGGCCAACCTGCGGAAGATCTTCCCGGACCACTGGTCCTTCATGCTGGGCGAGATCTGCCTCTACACCTTCCTGATCATCATCCTGACCGGTGTCTGGCTGACCCTGTTCTTCAAGCCGAGCATGGGCGAGGTGATCTACGACGGCTCGTACGTCCCGCTCAAGGGCATCTCGATGTCGGAGGCCTACGCCTCCACCGTGAACATCAGCTTCGAGGTGCGCGGCGGGCTGCTGATCCGTCAGATCCACCACTGGGCGGCGATCGTCTTCGTCGCGGCCATGTTCGTGCACATGATGCGGGTGTTCTTCACCGGCGCGTTCCGCAAGCCGCGCGAGATCAACTGGGTGTTCGGCTTCCTGCTGCTGTTCCTCGGCATGCTGGACGGCTTCTTCGGCTACTCGCTCCCGGACGACCTGCTCTCCGGCACCGGCATCCGGTTCATCGAGGGCGTGCTACTGGCCGTGCCGCTGGTCGGCACGTACATCCAGATGTTCCTGTTCGGCGGGGAGTTCCCCGGGCACGACATCATCCCGAGGTTCTTCACCATCCATGTGCTGCTGATCCCCGGCATCATGCTCGGCCTACTGGTGGCGCACCTGATCCTGGTCTTCTACCACAAGCACACCCAGTGGGCGGGCCCGGGCAGGACCGAGAAGAACGTCGTCGGGATGCCGCTCATGCCGGTCTACCTGGCCAAGGCCGGCGGGTTCTTCTTCCTGGTGTTCGGGATCGTCGCGCTGATGTCGGCGGTCGCCACGATCAACCCGATCTGGGCGTACGGCCCGTACCGGCCGGACCAGGTCTCCACCGACGCCCAGCCGGACTGGTACATGGGTTTCGCCGAGGGCCTGATCCGCGTGATGCCCGGCTGGGAGATCGGGCTGTGGGGGCACACCCTCAACCTCGGGGTGCTGATCCCGTTCACGATGTTCCCGCTGATCCTCGGCGCGATCGCGGTCTACCCGTTCATCGAGGGCTGGGTGACGAACGACGGACGGGAGCACCACCTGCTCGACCGGCCCCGCAACGCGCCCGTGCGCACCGCGCTCGGCGCGGCCTGGATCAGCGTCTACCTGGTGATGCTCGCGGGCGGCGGCAACGACCTGATCGCCACCCACCTGCACCTGTCACTCAACGCGATCACCTACGCGGTGCGGATCGGCTTCTTCGTCGTCCCGGTGGCCGTGTTCGTGATCACCAAGCGCTGGTGCCTCGGCCTGCAGCGGCGGGACCGGGACAAGGTGCTGCACGGGCGGGAGACCGGCGTGATCAAACGGCTGCCGCACGGCGAGTTCGCCGAGCTGCACGCCGGGCTCGCGCCCGCCGAACTGCACCTGCTCACGGCGCACGAGCAGCCCCGCCCCCTCGAACTGCCGCCCGCGGTGGACGAGAATGGAGTCGCCCACCCGGCGGGTGCGCTCACCCGCACCCGCGCCAGGCTGTCCCACGGGCTCCACGGCGAGCACACGCGGATCCCCAAGCCCACCGCCGAGGAGTACCGCGAGATCGCCGAGGGCCACGGGCACTGACCCGCCCCCCACGCCAGAGGGAGGACATCGTGCACGACCGAACCGACCAGCTCGCCGACAGCAGGTACCTCCTGCTGACCACCTTCGGTGACGACGGAACCCGGCTGGACTCACAGCTCTGGGTGGTGTCCGACGGCACCGCGCTCGGTGTCTGGACCCCCGCCCACTCCGGCGAGGCCGAGCGGATCCGGCGCCACCCCAGGGTGCTGATCAGCCCGTGCGACGCCCACGGGCGCCCCACCGGCCGGCAACTCCCGGCCCGCGCACGGCTCTGCGACCCCGAGGCGACGGCCCGCTACCGCACCTCGCTGATCAACAAGTACGGCCTGACGGCGCTGATCGCGCTGGCCCGCAGCCGGTTCCGGGTGGGGCTGGCGGGGACGGTCGGGATCCGGATCACGCTGAACGAGTTGGAGCAGCGGCTGGTCGGGCCGGAGTGGCGGCCGCCGGCGACGTACTGCGTCAACTGAGTCGTACTGCGTCGACCGACGGCCGTCGGGGCTTCGTTGAGCCCCGACGGAGGCCTCGTGCCCGCCGAGTGCCGGGGCCCCGGGGAACGTGGGCCCGGTACTCGGCGGCACCGGCACCAGCCGGGGTCAGAGCCCGTCGTCCGGCGCCCGGGCCAGGTCCCCCGGCTCGCAGGCCTCCCGGCCGGTCGCCACGTGCACGACCTTGATCGTGCGCTCGGGGCCGCCGGGGACGACCCGCTGCTCGTGCCCGCAGCGCGGGCAGATCAGCGGGATGCGTGGGCGGTGCGGTTCCCGTCCGGCCTGGTCCGCGCCCGGGTGCGGGGCGGTCACGTCAGCGGGTGGGTCGGGACCGGGCTGACCTGCTGGATCTCGCCGTGGGCCTTGGTGAGCAGCTGCGAGGCGAGGTCGTTGAGCGCGCGGGCGCCCGCGATCTCCTCCCCGACCCGCAGCTGTTCCGGGTCGGCGGGGTGACGGCTGCTGTAGCCGTGGGCACGCAGTTCGGTCCCGTCGCCGAGCCGGAGAAGGGCGGCCGCGGTCGTCCGCGGGCCGTCCTCGCGGAACTCCATCTCGATGTGCCAACCGACCAGAGTCTGCATGGCGGATCACCTCCATCGGTTACTCCTCCAGAGTGCGCCGCACCCAACGTGAACACCAGAGCAGCCGGACCGGGAGCGAGTTGAACGCGTTCAAGTCGACGCCGTAGAGTCGGCGACGAAGGCCTATTTGAACGCGTTCAAGAGGGGGTGCACCCGCCGTGGGCAAGGGCACGACGGAACTGGTGGACCTGCTGGTCCTGCTCGGCATGGGCGCCGTCCTGCCGCTCGGCCTGGCGCTGATCGACGAACCCGGGCTGGCCCGGATCCGCCGGCTCTGGCCGCTCGCCGCCGTCCCCGGGGCGCTCTCGCTCTGGCTGCCGCGCGGCGCCCTCGCCACCGGCCCGGCGGTCGTCTACGCGCTCGGCACCCTGGCCGTCGCCCTGCGCGCGCCGCTGCGGCTGGCCCGGACCCGCTCGCTCGCCCCCGCCGAGGTCGCGGTGCTCACCGCGCTCGCCGCGCCCTCGGTGGCCGGGGTCGCCCTGGTCGCCGAGCGCTCCGGCTACCCGCTGTTCGGCTTCGAGCCGCACATCCTGGCGCTGACCGTCCCGCACTTCCACTACGCCGGATTCACCGCCGCGCTGGTCGCCGGGCTGGTCTGCCGGGCCTCGGATCCCGGCTCCGGCCCGGCCCGCTGCGCGGCGCTCAGCGTGCCGGCGGGGACCCTGCTCGTCCTGGCCGGGTACTTCCTCGGCAACTGGTGGCAGTTCGCCGGAGCGGTCGTGCTGACCACCGGGATGTGGCTGGTCGGCCTGGTCAGCTGGCGCGAACTGCGCCCCCGCTGCGGGGACGCGGCCACCGCCCGGCTGCTGGCCGCCTCCTCGACCGTGCTGGCCCTGACCATGCTGCTCGCCCTCTGGTGGGCCTTCGGTCGCGCCGCCGGACTCCCCCACCCCACCCTGGCCTGGATGGCCGCCACCCACGGCCTCGGCAACGCGCTCGGCTTCGCCCTCTGCGCGCTCCTCGCCTGGCGCCGGATCAACGCCGCGGAGATCTCCCGATGAACGACTACAGCTACCGCGAGCAGGGCGCCAGCCGCACCGGCGAGCTGCCCGCCGGGTACCACCACCTGCGCCACCAGGCGCTGATCGGCCACGGGCGCGCCGCCCTGGAGGTCGCCGGGGCCGCCCTGCTCGGCTGGCGTATGCACCGGCTCGCAGGCGTCCGGATCGAGGCGGAGGCCGAGGAGGCGGCGGCGGGCGTCGCCGTGCGCTGTGCGATCGGCGTCGGCCCGCTGCGGGCGGGCGCGCCGAACCGGGTGCTGGCCGCCGTCACCGGCCCGGACCGGTACGGCTTCACGTACGGGACCAGGCACGGACACCTGGGCCGGGGCGAGGAGACCTTCCTGGTCGAGCCGGCGCCGGACGGAGCGGTCTGGTTAAGCGTCACCGCGTTCAGCCGGCCGGTCGCCTGGTGGGCCCGGCTGGCCGGGCCGCTGTTCCCGCTCCTCCAGCGCGCCTTCGCCCGGCGCTGCGGGCGGGTGCTGGCCGCGATCGCGGCGGACGCGGCGTAAACCGGCTGGTCCGGCGCCCGGGCCGTCCGGCATCATCGCCGGGTGATGACGATGCAGCCGGTCCTGGAGATGGACGCCCCCGACGAGGACTTCGCGCTCTGGCCCACGGGCTCCTTCGAGCCGTACGGATTCCTGGTGCTGGACGGGACGTTGACGCCGGAGGACGTCGGCTCCGCGGTGTGGCGGATCGCCCGCGCCAACGAGGACACCCCCGAGGAGGACGAGCCGACCGACCCGCTGGACGCCCTCCTGTACGGACTGCTCACCGCCGAGGACCTGATCGCCCACGGCGGTTTCCGGCTGACCGACACCGCCACCGGCGCGGTCTTCGCCCCGGGCTGCTGCAACGGCCTGGAGGAGTGGCGCGACTGGCTGGAGGTGACCGACGGCTCCGGCGGGGCCTGGTTCGGCCACGGACCCGCCCCGCAGGCCGAACGCCTCGACGGCGTGGTGCGGTTGACGGCGGACACCGAGGTCGACGACAGCCCGGTGATCGAGCTGCCGGTGGAGGAGCTGCGCCGACTGCTCGCAGGCGCCGAGCGGGACCTGCGCGACTTCGTCCGGCTGGCGGGCGGTTGGGCCGAACGACAGCTCCCCGGGCACGCCGCCGCCGTCACCGCCGCACTGGCCCGAGCACTGGCTCTGGGGGATCCGGCGTGACCAGCTTCCTGACCCACCGCGCCCGCGTCCACGACACCGCCCTCCCGCTGCCCCGGCGCCACCGGGCCTTGAGTACCTGCCTGACCCGCTTCGCCCCCTACGGCTTCCACGCCACCTACCACCACCTCACCCTCAGCGCCCGCATCCCCCGGCTGCTGCTGGCCGACCCGGAGTCCCTGGTGCGGGCGGTGGAGGAACTGCACGAGGCGCGGCAGCTGTGGCTGGCCCGAGCCGAGGCGTACGCGGCGCAGCGCAAGGTGGAGAAGCGGGCCAGCAAGAAGGCACCGGCACCGGCATGGTGGAACCGGCCTTGGTGGGACTCTCCGGATGGCGGCCGCAACGACCCTTTCCTGCACCCGCAGTTGAGCCTTCCCGACTACGTCCGGCGGCAGAACGCGCTGCTGGACGGAGCCGAGCTGCCCGGCTGCCCGGCCTGCGGGGAGGAGGGCCCGACGGTGTCGCTCTCGACCGGCCACGACCGGGCCGAGTTGTGCCGTTCCTGCGCCCGTGTGCTGGTGCCCTGCCCGTGCGACCGGCAGCACGCCTTCGAGCCTGCGCTGCGGATCGGGTGTGACCGCATCTGGCGGCGGGAGCACATGACCAACAGCGGCGAGCCCAACCCGTACTGGCCCACCCACCTGGGCACGGCCCGGATCGAGCGGCTCGAGTCGTACACCTGGCGCTGGGAGTCAGGCCTTGTGCGCTGGGACGGCGACCAGTAGGGCGCCGGTGTCCTGGACCCGTACCTCGAAGTGGTCGATGTCGCCCGGCTGGAAGCCCGCGCCGCCGGTGGTCTGCAACGTGCCCCGGTATTCGGGCTCGTCGTAGCCGCCCGTCGGGACGCTCCAGGTGGTGACCGTCTGCTGCTCGCCGGCGTGCGAGACGGCGACCAGGCGACAGGTCAACGGGCCCTGGACGCCGCTGAGTTGCAGGATGACCTGGCTGCCCCAGGTCTTCGCGTCCACGCCGACGGTGGCCTTCGCGCCGGTGCTCGGGTCGGTGGCGCTGAACTGCTCGGCGACGGCGACCACGGCGGGGCCGCTGTCGGCGGTGAGCACCGCGGCGGTGACGGCCGGGCCCGCCGCGACCATCGCGGTCGCGGCCAGGGCCAGCACCAGCCGCCGCACCCGGCCCCGCCGCCGGACGGTCGTGACCTCGGCGGTCAGCCGGTCCAGGAGCCGCGGGCCCGGGCTCGGGACGGGCTCGGCCGGGTCCAGCCCGACGCCCCTGGCCGACTCGGCGTACTCGGCCAGCACCGGCTCCAGGAAGCCGAGTCGGCCCACCTGCCCGGTGCACTGCGGGCAGTCGGCGAGGTGCCGTTCGAAGGCGGTGCGCTCGGCCGGCTCCAGCAGGCCGAGGACGTACGCACCGGCGTCGACGTGCTCGGCGGCGTCGGGCACGTCGGCGTCGGGCACGTCGGGGAGGCCGGGGACGCGGTCTGGTCCACCGGGGCCGTTGGTCACGATGTCACTCCCCGTTCCTCCAGCGCGAGCCTGAGCGAGCGCAGTGCGTAGAACACCCGCGACCGCACGGTGCCGGCCGGGATGCCGAGTTCGGTGGCCGCCTCCTTGGCGGTGCGGCCCTTGAGGTAGGTCTCGACGATGATCTCGCGGTGCGCGGGCGACAGGTCGCCGAGCGCGTCCGCGACGGTCATCATCTGCAGCGCCCGGTCGATCTCGTCCTCGGCGGGCAGCTGTTCCAGCGCCGCCGCGTCCACCTCGCGCGGCCGGGCACGGGCGCTGCGGTGGTCGTCGATGACGATCCGGCGGGCGACGGTGACCAGCCAGGGGCGCAGTGAGCCGGCCTGCGGGTCGAGCCGGTGGATGTTGCGCCAGGCGCGGACCAGCGTCTCCTGGACGACCTCCTCGGCGCGCTGGCGGTCCCCCGCGACCAGGTGGAGCACGAAGCCGAAGAGCGGACCGGCATGCTCGCGGTACAGGGCCCGCATCAGCTCCTCGTCCGCGGCCCCCGTACCGTGCGCGGCACTGCCGCCGGCGGGGTGCTCCTCGGTCACCACTTCTTCATCGTTGCGCACCCGGGCCTCCCGGTCGAGGGCGGCGGTCGGCATCGGTCAACGGCCATCGGTCAGTGACCCGGGGTGCTGGGCGCCGGGGTGGGCTTCGGAGGCGCCGGGGTGGTGGGCGACCGGTTGCTGCCCGACACCTGGCTGGTGCCGGCCATCGCCTTGCCGCCGGTCGGGGTCAGCGCGAACCGGGCGCCGGCGACGCCCTGGCCCCGCGGGGTGCGCTGCGCATGGGGAGCCTCCCGCCACGGTGAACGGACTGGACGTCCTTCTGTACGGTCCGTGGTGGCCGCGTACTCAATACGGAAGAGCCCCGGAATACCCCGGCGGGCATCACCGTTGTGCCCGGCAGATGGTCCGTACCGCCACCTTCGGAAGGGAAGGATTCGCGAGATGAGCAACACGGTCGAGCTGACCAAGGAGAACTTCGACGAGATCGTCCCGGGCCCGGAGGGCAAGGACTTCGTCTTCATCGACTTCTGGGCCGGATGGTGCGGGCCGTGCCGCCAGTTCGCCCCGGTGTACGAGAAGGCCGCCGAGCGCCACCCGGACCTGGTCTTCGCCAAGGTGGACACCGAGGCGCAGCAGGAGCTGGCCGCCGCGTTCGGCATCCAGTCGATCCCGACGCTGGCGATCATCCGTGAGGGCGTGCTCGTCTTCTCGCAGCCCGGCGCGCTGCCCGAGGCGGTGTTCGAGGACCTGATCGGCCAGGCCCGCACGCTGGACATGGCCGAGGTGAAGCGCAAGGTGGCGGAGGAGCAGGCGGCCGGCGGCCAGGCCTGATCCGGACGGACCTGACGGGCCCGGGGAGCGGTGTCTCCCCGGGCCCTCGTCATGCCGGCGGCCCGCCGTCTTCCCGCCCGTTCCCTTCCCGCCCGCCGTCTTCCCGCCCGTCATCCGCACCCCAGGCGGCGAGCCGGGCCGCGAGCGCCCGGACCTCCGCCCGCAGTTCGGCGGGCTCGCGGACGACGAACGGCCAGCCCAGGCCGGCCAGCATGACCGCGACGCCGTCCAGGTTCTGCGCCCGGGCCCGCAGCAGCACCCGGCCCTCGGCGAGCTCGGTGAGCGTGCCCGCCGCGGGCGGCAGTCGGCGGCGGGCCTCGGCGAGGGTGGTCTCCAGCTCCACCTCCACCCGATGCCGCCAGGGCACCCCGGCCAGCGACTCCACCACCCGCTGCACCGGATCGACGTCCTCGGGCGGCTCGAAGCCGGCCCTGCTCTGCTCGACCCGCTCGATCCGGTCCAGCCGGAAGGTGCGCGGCTCGCCGCTGCGGTGGTCGAGCCCGGTGGTGTACCAGCGGCCGGAGTGGAAGACCAGGCCGTACGGGTCGAACTCGCGCTCGCTGGGCCGGTCCTCGCGGTCCCGGTAGGCGAGCCGCACCCGGCGTCGACGGCGGGCCGCCTCGGCCAGGGCGAACAGCGCGGCCGCGGCCGGGCTGGGGCCGGCGACGGGCGCGGTGGTCACGCCGAGGGTCTGCTCGACGGCGGCGATCCGTTCGCGCAGCGGCGGGGGAAGCACCCGCTGGATCTTGGCGAGGGCGGTCTCGGCGGCCCGCTCCCCCACCGACAGGCCCGAACTGCGCCCGGCCAGCAGGCCGAGGACCACCGAGGCGGCCTCCTCGGGATTGAGCATCAGCGGCGGGAGCCGGTAGCCGGGCAGCAGGCGGTAGCCGCCGTAGCGGCCGCGCCCGGCTCGGACCGGGATGCCGAGTTCGGCGAGGCGCGCGGTGTAGCGGCGGATGGTGCGCTCGTCGACGTCGAGCCTGGCGGCCAGTTCGGCGCCGGTCAGGCCGGGGCGGTCCTGGAGCAGCTCCAGCAGGGCGAGCACACGGCTGACCGGGTGTTCCACCAGGGCGCTCCTTTCTTGCCGCGACATCCGGGCGGGATCTGTCCGGATTCGATCCTAGAGTCGGCGATGACGGAGGCCCCACCGACGAAGGAGCGATCCACCATGAGCACGTTCGTACTGGTCCCCGGGTTCTGGCTCGGCGCCTGGGCCTGGGACGAGGTCGCCGCACCGCTGCGCGCGGCCGGGCACGAGGTCCACTCGGTGAGCCTGCCCGGGGTGGCCGAACGGGCCGGCGAGCAGGGCGACTTCGGGCTGGAGGACCACATCGCCGACCTGGCCGAGCTGCTGGTGCGCGAGGACCTGTGGGACGTCGTGCTGGTCGCGCACAGCGGCGCCTGCGCCCCGGTGGGCGGGGTCGCGGACCGGATGCCGGAGCGGATCCGGCGGGTGGTCTACCTGGACAGCGGCCCGATGATCGACGGCGGTTCGCTGTACGACCTCTGGCAGCCCGACTACCGCGAGGCCGCCGACGCCACGGTGGTCGACGGCCGCCTGCCGATGCCGCCCTGGGACGTCATCGCCGCCCACGGCGCCAGCATCGAGGGCCTGGACGAGGCCGCGCTGGCCCGGATCGGCGCGCGGGTCACCCCGCAACCGGCCCGCACCTACCGGGACCGGCTGCGGCTGACCGGCGCCGGGGCCGCGCTCCCGCAGGCGCTGGTGTCCTGCTCCTTCCCGCTCGACCAGGTGCGGGCGATGATCGCGGCCGGCCACCCCTGGTTCGTCGGACTGGACGGGCCGAACTGGGAGCTGCGCGAACTGCCCACCGGGCACTGGCCGATGTTCTCCCGCCCGGCCGACACCGCCGCGCTGCTGGCGGAGCTCGCGGCAATCTGACCCGGTCCGCGTGTTCGCCGACGCGGGGGCGCGTCCAGGTCGCAGGATGGGCCCCACGCCGCGCCCGCGTACGGGTGGCGGGTACGGGAGCACGGGCAGCCGCGGCCCCCGCCCCGGGGGCCGGGTGGCCATCGAGACCACGGAGGACGGACATGACCAGCAGCACCGCCGAGGAGTACGACGTCATCGTCGTGGGCGCGGGCCCGACCGGCGAGAACGTGGCGGACCGGACGGTCGCGGCCGGGCTGAGCACGGTGATCATCGAGTCCGAACTGGTCGGCGGGGAGTGCTCGTACTGGGCCTGCATGCCGAGCAAGGCGCTGCTGCGTCCGGCCGCCGCGCTGACCGACGCCCGCTCGGTGGGCGGCTCCCGGGAGGCGGTGGGCGGCGGACGGCTGGACGCGGCCGCGGTACTGGCCCGGCGGGACTCCTTCACCTCGAACTGGAAGGACGACGGGCAGGTGCAGTGGCTGCGGGACACCGGCATCGAGCTGGTCCGCGGTCACGGCCGGCTGGCGGGGGTGCGGACCGTCACGGTGGAGGCCGAGGACGGCACCGAGCGGGTGCTCACCGCCCGGCACGCCGTCGCCGTGTGCACCGGCAGCCGACCGGTGCTGCCCGCCGGGGTGCCCGGGCTGGCGGAGGCGCACCCGTGGACCAACCGGGAGGCGACCGGCTCGCCCGCCGTCCCCGGGCGGCTGGCGGTGGTCGGCGGCGGGGTGGTCGGGACGGAGATGGCCACCGCCTGGCGGGCGCTCGGCGCCGAGGTCGTCCTGCTGGTGCGCGGGGACGCGCTGCTGCCGCGGATGGAGCCCTTCGCGGGCGAGCTGGTCGCCGAGGGGCTGCGGGAGGCGGGGGTGGACCTCCGGTTCGCCGCCGTGGTCACCGCGGTGGAGCGGGCCGGGGCCACCGGGCCCGTCGTGCTGACGCTCTCCGGCGACGAGCGGCTGACCGCCGACGAGGTGCTGTACGCGACCGGCCGGGCCCCGCGCACCGCCGACATCGGGCTGGAACAGGTCGGACTGCGGCCGGGCGACTGGCTGGAGGTGGACGACAGCTGCACGGTGCTCGGAGTGGACGGCGAGTGGCTCTACGCCGCCGGGGACGTCAACCACCGGGCACTGCTCACCCACCAGGGCAAGTACCAGGCCCGGATCACCGGCGCGACGATCGCCGCCCGCGCCCAGGGGCGCGCGCTGGACACCTCGCGCTGGGGCGCGCACTCTGCGTCCGCCGACCTGGCGGGCGCGCCGCAGGTCGTGTTCACGCAACCGGAGGTCGCCGCCGTCGGCCTGACCCTGGCGGCGGCCGAACAGCTCGGGCTGCGGGTCAAGGCCGTCGACCACGAGATCGGCGCCGTCGCCGGGGCCTCGCTGTACGCCGACGGCTACCGCGGCCGGGCCCGGGTGGTCTACGACCTGGACCGGGAGGTGATCGTCGGCGCCTGCCTGGTCGGGCCAGCCGTCGCCGAGCTGCTGCACTCGGCCACCGTCGCGGTGGTCGGCGAGGTGCCGATCGACCGGCTCTGGCACGCCGTGCCCGCGTACCCGACGATCAGCGAGGTGTGGCTGCGGCTGCTGGAGGGCTGCCGGGGGTAGCCGCCCCTTCCGGGTGAGCGGCGCGGCGAGATGTCGCCTTCGGTGGACGGCGGGACACTGGCAGTCGGGGGGCGTCCCGGGGGGCCGTGCTCGTGACCAGGTGGTGTGAGGCATGACCGAGGTGCTGTTGGCCGTCGGAACCGAGAAGGGCCTCTTTCTCGGCCGCAGCCGCGACCGGCTGGACTGGGAGTTCAGCGGGCCGCACTTCCGGATGAACGCGATCTACTCCGTCTCGATCGACCGCCGCGACGGCCGCACCAGACTGCTCGTGGGTGCCGACAGCAGCCACTGGGGGCCCTCGGTCTGGCGCTCCGACGACCTCGGCGCCGGCTGGTACGAGCCGCCGCGGCCGGCGATCCGCTTCCCCGAGTCCACCGGCGCCTCGCTCACCCGGGTCTGGCAGCTCCA
The DNA here is from genome assembly GCF_042794375.1 of Kitasatospora sp. NPDC056531. Taxonomy (NCBI): domain Bacteria; kingdom Bacillati; phylum Actinomycetota; class Actinomycetes; order Kitasatosporales; family Streptomycetaceae; genus Kitasatospora; species Kitasatospora sp. NPDC056531. Next base: position 25,169 of record NZ_JBHTTU010000018.1, read on the forward strand.
GCCCGCCGGGCCGGAGGCCCCCGGGGTCGTGTATGCCGGCACCGAGCCCGCCGCGCTGTTCCGCTCCACCGACGGCGGCGAGACCTTCACGCTGGTCGAGTCGCTCTGGAACCACCCCCAGCGCAGCGAGTGGGGCGCCGGCTACGGCGGCCAGGGCCTGCACACCGTCCTGACCGACCCGCGCGACCCGCAGCGGCTGCTGGTCGCCGTCTCCAGCGGCGGTGTCTACCGCAGCAAGGACGGCGGGGACAGCTGGGAGCCCTCCAACGCCGGACTGCGCGCCGAGTTCTTCCCGCCGGACAGCCAGTACCCCGAGTTCGGCCAGTGCGTCCACAAGATCGCCCCGGACCCGGTCCACCCGGACCGGCTCTACCTGCAGAACCACGGCGGCGTCTACCGCAGCGACGACTGGGGCGGCAGCTGGCGCTCCATCGTGGACGGGCTGCCCGCCGAGTTCGGCTTCGCCGTCGCCGCCCACCCGCGCCGGGGCGACACCGCCTACCTCTTCCCACTCGGCGGCTCGGACGACCGGATCCCGCCCGGCCGCCGCTGCCGGGTCTTCCGCACCACCGACGGCGGCAGCAGCTGGCAGCAGCTCGGCGAGGGGCTGCCCGGCGAGGACCACTACGGCATCGTGCTGCGCGACGCCCTGCGCACCGACGACGCCGAACCGGCCGGGATCTACTTCGGCAACCGGACCGGCGACGTGTACGGCAGCCGGGACGAGGGCGAGAGCTGGTCGCTGCTGATCTCCCACCTGCCGGACGTGCTCTGCGTCCGCGCGGCGGTGGTGGGTTGAGCGGCGCCCGGCGGGCGCCCGGCGGTGAACCCGCTGGTCGAAAACCTGTTGCCTGGACGCTCCCGTCCTGGTGAGCATGGGCCGCCGACGAACGATCTCGTGAAGTGGGGTGGGCCATGCCCGAAACGGACTGGGTGACCAGGCGGAACGGCGAGGGCGTACCGGTGGTGCGCTACCAGCTGGGAGAGCGGGAGGGGCGGCCCTGGGCCGACCTGCTGGAGGTCCTGGACGGCTCGGTGGACGCGGCGGAGTTCGTCCGCGCCGAGCTGCCCGGGTGGGTGGTCTCCGGCCCTCCCGAGCTCGGGCAGCGCCTGCTGGAGCGGGGCGCGCGGCCGCTGCGGCACGCCCACACCTTCCGGCGCGACCTGCGCGCCGACCCCCCGCCCGCCGACTGGGCCGGGGCGCCGCTGCGCGAGGGCCTGCGGGCGGTGCCCTGCGACCGCGCGCCCGAGGAGCTGCTGGAGTCCTGGCGGGCCGCCTTCCACCCCGACCACGTGGACCACTTCCGCGGTGACGACACCCAGGCGCTCGCCGAGCGGATCGGCCCGCTGCTCGCCGGGAAGGCCATCGGTCCGGTGCTGCCCTCCAGCCTGCTCGCCGTGGACGCCGAGGACCGGGTGGTCGCCGGGGCCGTGCTCACCGACCGCGACGGCCTGCCGTGGGTCGCCGAGGTCTTCCGCCACCCGCGGCGCGGCTACCGCGGCCTCGGCGCCGAGCTGCTGCGCCGGGCGATCGCCGACGCCGCCGACCGAGGGGTGGCCGACGTGCACCTGGTGGTCTCCGAGGGCAACCCGGCCCGCCGTGTCTACGAGTCGCTGGGCTTCCTGCTGCAGGAGACCTCGCTGACCGTGATCGTGCCGGACGCCGGCTAGCGCCCGAGGCCCTGGGCTCCAGGGCTGCCCGGCCCAGGGCCGCAACGGCTCAGGGCTCAGGGCCGGGCCAGTTCCAGGACGGCGATCCCGCCCAGGACGGTGAGCGCGGCGGTCAGTCGCAGCCGCCCGAGGCGCTCCCGGAACACCATCGTGGCGATCAGCGCGGCGATCTTGGCGTGTTCCGCCTGCCCGGCGGCCAGGATGTTCCGAGCAGCATTGAGGTCACGGTCGTGCACCACGCCGCACGCCGGACAGGCCCACTCCCGAACGTGCAGGAGCTTGGGCCCGTCGCGGTGTCCTTATCTGGGACCACGGCCAGCCGGCTCACCCACCTGGCCGCCATGGACGCGCTCGCCCAGACCTTGCTGACGCTGCGCGGCCCGAGGGCGGAGCAGGCTCTCCGGTTCTCCGCGGACTACGTGTGCTGACGCGTGGCTTGTGGATCTTCGCCGGACCCTGCGGCGGCGCGGCGCTACGTCGTGGGCCGGTGCGCGCCCTCGACCCGGGCGCCGCGCACCACGACCATGGTCAGGCCCACCGCGACCAGCAGCTCCGCCCAGAAGAACGCCGCGTAGTCCAGCAGCGAGCCGATCGGCGGGTTGCCGGGTGCGGCGTTGCGCATGCCGACCAGGGCGAACAGCGTCGCCGCCATCCAGCTCAGCGCGGGCCAGATGATCCCGCGCCGCTGCCACACGATCAGCCAGGCCGCCAGCAGCCCGGCGGTGACGAGCAGCGCGATCGTCACCATCACGGCGTACGCCCGCCAGGGCCGGGCCTTCGGCCGGGTGGCGCTCACGGCGCGCACCCGGGTGTGGATGCGGACCCGCTGCCGGGTCGTCGGGCGCAGTGACCGGGTGGCCCGGCGCTGCGGCGGCGTGCTCATCGACCTGCTCCCACGGTCGGCGGCGGCCCGCTGCCGCCCGTCCCGCCAGCGTCGGCACCGCGCCCCCTCCCCCGCAACCGGGGCGTGCCGGTCGGGGGGGCCTGCCCGGAGCTCGGGAAAGCCGCTGGTCGGAGGTGCTGTGTAGGCTCAATACCCATGGCGAGGGTGACACGGGACGATGTGGCGCGGGTGGCGGGGACGTCCACGGCGGTCGTGAGTTATGTGATCAACGACGGACCCCGGCCGGTGGCGCCGGCCACCCGGGCCCGGGTGCTCGCCGTGGTCGAGGAGCTCGGCTACCGCCCCAACCGGGTCGCCCAGGCGATGGCGCGGCGGCGGACCGATCTGCTCGGCATGGTCGTGCCGGACGCCCGGCAGCCCTTCTTCGCCGGGCTCGCCCACGCCGTCGAGCAGGCCGCCACCGAGCACGGCCGGCTGCTGCTGATCGGCAACTCCGACTACGCCGACGAGCGTGAGGCGCACTACATCCGCGCCTTCCTCGGCATGCAGGTGGACGGCCTGATCCTGGTCACCCAGGACCCGGCCACCCCCGGGCTGACCGGCTTCGACTCGGCCGACGGCACCCCGGTCGTCCTGCTGCACCACCGCGCGGAGAGCGCCGACGGCGTGGCCGTGGTGGCGGACGACGAGGGCGGCGCCCGCGAGGTGGTCCGCCACCTGCTCGACCACGGCCACGCCGAGGTGCACTGCTTCGGCGGCACCCTGGCGCTCAGCCCGCTCGACCCGGTCACCGGGCGCACGGCCGGCTGGGCCGCGGCGCTGGCCGACGCCGGGCTGTCCCCCGAGGGGCGGCTCACCCAGGCGCCCTTCGACCGGGTCCGGGCGCACGCCGAGGCGCTCACCCTGCTGAGTCGGCCCGACCGGCCGTCCGCCGTGTTCTGCGCGACGGACGACCAGGCGATCGGCCTGCTGCGGGCCGCCGACGACCTCGGCATCCGGGTGCCGGAGGACCTCGCGGTGGCCGGCTTCGACGACATCGCCGAGGCGGTGATCGCCGGACCGGCGCTGACCACCGTCACCACCGCGCCGGACGCGATGGCCCGGGCCGCACTGGAACTCGTCCTCGGCGGGCCGGAGCGCCGCGCTGCCGGGGCCCGGACCTTCCCGGCCAAGCTGGTGGTGCGGCGCTCCTGCGGTTGCCCGGCCCCCAGCCGGGCAACCGGCCTGATATAACCTCAAAGCCCTGGACCGACAGGTCAGTTCAGCTGGAACGTGGCCTCGACCGGGTAGTGGTCGCTGGGCGCGTTGGTGTCCAGCTGGCCCGGCGTCCAGCCGGCCTGCGGGTCGAAGTCGACCTTGACGTCGGACATCCCGGCCGGCACCGGGCGGCCCGGGGCGTTGAGGTAGCCGATGTAGTCGAGGTCGTCCCGGTAGTCCTTCGGGAAGGTCTCGACGCCCGCCATGTACTGGCACCAGGAGGAGACCGGGCAGTCCATGGTGGTGCGGTCCTGGCTCGGGTCGGTGGCCGGGGTACCGAGCACGCCGTTCACCGCGTTCTGGGCGTTGGTGTAGTCGCCGCGGCTCTGGCCGTGGAAGTACTCGACGTTGAGGTCGCCGCCGATCAGCACCGGCGCGCTGCTGCCGACGATCCCGTCGACCCAGGCGCGGATCTCGGCGAGCTGGCCGAGCCGGGTGGACTGGGTGGTGTCGGTGGAGACGTCCGACTCGTCGGCCTGCAGGTGGGTGCCGACCACCCAGGAGGTGTTGCCGCCCCTGTTCACCTGCACCAGCGCCGCGCCCTTGTTGGCGTGGTAGTCCCAGGTGCCGTAGGTGGAGTTGCTGAAGACGTGGGCGTACTGGGCGGTGATCGGGTACTTGGAGAGGATCATCGTGCCGCCGTTGATGACGAACCACGAGCTGGAGCAGTTGCCGCTGATGCCGGTCCAGCCGCCGCCGGAGCAGGTCTCGCCGACCACCGGGGTGCGGTACGGGTAGAGGTCGGCGAGCTTGCTGTTGATGTCGGCGGTCGAGCTGTTGTTGAACTGCTCGTCCAGGATGACCACATCGGCGTTGTGCTGACGGACGATCTGCTCGATCACCGGGGTGCGGCGGGCGGCCTGCTCGTTCTGGGTGCTGTCGACGACGGCGGTGCCGAGGTCGACGTTGAAGGCGAAGACGGACAGCGTGGTCGGGCTCGCCGAGGTGGTGGCGGAGGCGGTCGGGGCGGTGCCGCCGAGCAGCAGTGCGGCGGCGGCCGCCGAGGTGAGGGCGGTGGCCGTGCGACGCGAGAGCATGGGCGTTCTCCTGGGGAGGGATCCGTCAATCCGGTGGGGCCCGGCGCCGGGGTGACCGGCCGCCGGGGATTGGCGGGGGAACGCTAGCTACCGCTCGGTACGTCGGGAAGAACGCCAGGCGATCAGTTCCGGCAGATCATGTGGCCGTGAGATGTCTGTACAGCTCTGGGTGGGTGGACGACAAGATGTCTGTACACCCTCGCGCCCGGCGATCGGGGCCCGGTGAACCGCCCTCAGCCGTCCAACAGTTCGTCCGCGAGCAGATCCATCAGCAGGTTGTCGTGCCAACTGCCGTCCGGGCCGCGCTCGTACTGGCGCATGGTGCCCACCGGGCGGAAGCCGACCTTGGCGTAGCAGCGGATCGCGGCGGCGTTGTCCGCGGCCGGGTCGATCACCAGCCGGTGGTAGTGGTGGTCGTGCACCAGATGCCGGGCCATCACGCGGACGGCGTCGGTGCCCAGGCCCAGGCCGTGCACCGACGGGTCCAGGTAGAGGTCCATCCCGGCGTGCCGGTACTCGTCGTCGTTGTTGGCGTACCACTGGATGGCGCCGACCACCTTGCCGCCCAGGTCGATCGCGAAGGTCTCGGTGTCGGGCGATTCCAGGTCCCCCGCGACCTCGTCGGCCAGGTCGTCGCCGCCGCGCCAGCGGGCGAACACCTCGGGCGTGCTGCGGATCGCCACCAGCGCCGGGATGTCGTCCTCGGTAGCCGGGCGGAGCGTGACCAGGGTGCCGTGCAGAATCGTCCCCATATGGGGCATGTTGGCACGGAATCCGTTCCGCGGCGAGCGGTTTGACGCGCTGACCGGGCCTTCGGCCGCGTTGCCCGCACCCCTTGCGACCAGGGATGATGCTCCGCCGTGACACACCTCATCATCATCGTCCTGGTCGTGGTGATCTCCGCTGCCGTGACCAAGGCCAGGAAGTCCAAGGCCACCACCTGGGCGCAGACCGATTTCGACGCCGCGGCCTACGGACTCGTCCCGCGCGAGCGGCTCGACCCGCACCGAGGCGGCCCGGCCCCGGCCCCGCACCGCCGCAGGGAGTCGCAGGCGATAGCCGACGCGGCCTGGGCCGGGAACTGGCGGCCCGCCGCCGAGTACGTCGAGGCCGCCGGTCAGGACTGGGACGAGCGGTGGTCCCGGCTGGAGTTGCTGGACTCGATCGCCGGCCAGGACGACGCCTGGCTCAAGGCCTGGCGCGCGGCCGACCCGGGCCACTGCGACGCGGCGGCCCTGGAGGCCAGCCGGATGGTGCACGCGGCGTGGGAGATCCGGGGCGGCAAGTACGCCCACGAGGTGCCCGAGGAGGACATGAACGCCTTCCGGACGATGCTGCCCGCCGCCATCGAGGCGGCCAAGCGGGCCTCGCTGCTCGACCCGGCCAACCCGGCGCCCTGGGTGGTCATGGTGACCGCGGCGCGCGGCGCCCAGTACCAGCCCGAGCAGTTCGAGGAGCTGTGGCGCGGCCTGGTCGAGCGGGCGCCGTTCCACTACGCCGGCCACCTCCAGGCGCTGCAGTACTGGTGCGCCAAGTGGTTCGGCTCGGACCGGAAGATGACGGCCTTCGCCGAGAAGGCGATGGACGCGGCCCCGGCCGGCAGCCCGCTGGCCGGCGTCTACCTGTTCGCGCTGTACGAGCTGGAGCTGCGCGAGACCCTCGGCGGGCTGACCAGCGACGCGACCCGGCGCCGACTGAAGCAGGTGGCGGCCTCGCTGACGCAGGTCCGGCCGGACGACCAGCGGCTGACCATGCTGCGGCACCTGCTCGCCGCCTACGCGGGCCGGGCGGAGCTGTACGACGTCGCGCTGGAACAGTTCCGGGCGATCGGCCCGTACTGCGGCTGCAAGCCGTGGACCAAGGCCGACGACCCGGTGGCCGCCTTCGAGCTGGCCCGCGGGGCGGCCGTGCGGCTCTCCGGGGCGCAGCCGCTGCCGCCGGAGCTGCGGCCCAAGGCGGGTCGCCCGTAAGGGCGTTCGGGGCCGACCGGCGGGGCGGGCCGGGGGCGGGCCGCCCGTAACGGCGTCGGGGGGCTACCCGGCGGGTCGGGCCTGGGCCGGGTCGCCGAGCGGGCCGAGCCAGACGGCGGTGACGGCACTGACGTAGCGGGCGCCGAAGTGGTCGTCGGGGACGACCAGCTGCGGGCCGGTGGTGTCCAGCGGGGCGCCGTCCATGCTGGTGGCGAGCAGGATCCGGCGGCCGCCGAAGTCCGGGTCGATCTCGGCCCAGGAGACCACGGCCCGGTGACCGTCGGCGCCGACCACGTTGAGCAGGAAGCGCAGCCGCTGCTTGCGGCCGGAGAAGTCGATCCGGGGCCGGGCGGCGAGCAGGACGTCCAGCAGGGCCGGGCCCTCGTAGCCGTGGCGCTGCTCGCCCTCGGTCCGGCAGTCGAAGCTGACCTCGACGCGGTGCGCGGGGAGGGTGCGCAGTTGCTCGACGGTCAGCTCGGCGGGCTCGTCGAGGTGGCCGTGCAGCCGGACGGTGGGTCTCGCCGGGGTCATGGTGCTCCCTCCTCCCGGGCCGCTCCGCTGCGGCCCGGGAGATGGGTACCCGAGGGGGAGCTCGGGCATTCGCAGTTGCGGCGCTGAATGCCTTCTTTCATCGGCAGTTGCGATGATTCGGATGGCTTTCAGCTTGCAACTGCGAGTCATCGTGCGGGGCGCGCCGGAGGAGACGGCTCGGCGCGCCCCGCACCCATTGGAGCAACCCGGCAATCGGGTGGACGACTGGTTCCGGGCACCAGCCGCAAGCCTCTTCGCTGGATGATCCGACAAGAAGGTTCACGGTCTTTCGGCTGGCATTTACGATGCCCGTACGGCCTTCGTCCTCGCATGTGCGAGAGATGCGGGTGCGACGTACCACCGCGACACCCGGGCGAGAGCGAGCGAGAGATGATCGTCGGAGACCTGCTGCACCTCGACGACCTGTCCATCCGGCTGGCCTGGGGCACCCCCGAGCTGCTCGACCGCCCGGTCACCGGCGTGAGCTCCACCGACCTCCAGGACCCGGCCCGCTACCTCCAGCCCGGCGAGCTGGTGCTCACCGGACTGGTCTGGTGGCAGCCCGCCGACACCTCCGGCGCACTGCGCTTCGCCACGGCCCTGCGCAGCGCGGGCGTGGCGGCGCTGCTGGCCGGCGAGGGCACCCACGGCAGCATCCCGGACAGCCTGGCCGAGGCCTGCCGCACCCACGGCATCCCGCTGCTCGCGGTGCCCGCCGGGGTGAGCTTCCGGGCCGTCACCGACCGGGTCTACCTGCGGCTCTGGGGCGACCTGCGGGCCGGGGCCCAGGACACCGCGGCCATCCCGGAGACCGTCCGGCGCGAGCTGCTCGACCTGGTCCGCGCGGAGGCCGGGCCCGGCGAGGTGCTGGCGCACGCGGTCGGCCGGCTCGGACTGCCGGACTGCTCGCTCACCACGGCCGGCGGCCGCCCCCTCGCCCCCGGCGCCCCGCCCGCCGCGACCCGGGAGAGGGGGTCCGCCGGGCGCGGCGAGGCCGGGCTGCCGGTGGGCCCGCAGGACGGCTCCCCCTTCGACGGCTGGCGGCTGCGGGCCCACCCGCGCACCCCGGCCGCCGACCCGGCACTCCAGGGCCTGGCCGAGCTGCTCGCCCCGCTCGCCGCCCGTGCCCAGGCCGCGGCGGGCGCCCGGCGCCGGGCCGCCGGACGCCTGCTGGACGCACTCGTCGACGACGGCCGGCTCGCCGAGCCGCTGGCGGCCTGCGGGCTGGACGGCGCCGGGCCGCTGGTGGCGGTCGGCGCGCGGATCGAGCCCGGCCGGTCGGGCGACGAGGTGCCGGCCGGATGGGCGGCGCACGCGCTGGCCGAGGCGCTGAACCCGCTCGACGCGCCCTACGCGGCGGGCACCGACCGCACCGGCCTGACCGCCGCGCTGGTGGCCGCGCCCGTGGAGCGGGTCGCCGAGCGGCTGCGCCGGGCCCGCCCCGCGCTCCAGGCCCGGCTGACCGGTCAGCGCACCCTGCGGATCGGGGTCGGCCCGGCGGCCCCGCCCGACCCCGAGTCGCTGCGGGCGGCGCTGGTGCAGGCCCGGTACGTCCTGGTGGGCACGGCCGGTCCGGTCGCCAGCGCGGCCGAGCTGGACACGCTGGACGGGCTGCTGCGCGGCATCCCGGCGGAGGTGACGGCCGCCTTCCACACCCGGCTGCTGGCCCCGCTGACCGCCCACGACGAGGAGAACAGCGTCTCGCTGCTGGGCACCCTGGCGGTGTTCCTGGACCACGACGGCTCCTGGGCGCGGACGGCGGAGTCGCTGCACATCCACGTCAACACCGTGCACTACCGGATCCGCCGGATCGAGGAGCTCACCGGCCGCAACCTGGCCCGACTGCGGGACCGGATCGACCTGCGGGCGGCGCTGCTGTGCGCGCCTCAGGCCGTGTCGAGCTGAAGCGCCTCGCGGATGGAGCCCGTGGCACCCAGGTCGCATCCGATCAGGACGACGTCCTCGCCGTCCCGGCACTCGATCACGTCCCAGTGCTTCCTGATCGGCCCCGGGTCGCCCTTGCGCCACCTGCGCACCTCGACCAGCTCCAGGCCGCCCCTCGGCAGGTAGCGGGCCAGCGCGCTCGTCTCCCGGACCGGCGAGACCGCGAGCGCGGTGAGCGAGACGTGCAGAAAGGCCGCCTCCGGGCGGCAGTACGGCCGGGCGCCGATGACGCAGCCCTCGAAGACCACCACCCGCCCGTCCTTGAACGCCTCCGGGTGCTTCTGCGTCCGCTCTCCCGAACCCGTGGGCAGCAGAGCGGCCGTCACCACGCCGAGGATCTCGTCGAGCACTTCTCCCCCTCCATCGCTTCCGCGTTCGGATCATTCGACCACGGACGGCGCAGCCCGCGGCCCCCACCCCGGAAACCGGCGGAAAAATTCTTCCCGGCGGGTGTCGATCCGGCGCCCGCCTGATCGACGCAGGGGTGAGAGACGGGGAGAGGCCCCGCCCGCACGACCGAGGAGTCACCATGCCGCGCTTCATGACGCTGATCCGCATCGACGAGAACGCCCGCGGCGGCTGGGAGCCGGACCCGGGGTTCGAGCAGCGGATGGGGGCGCTGTTCGAGGAGATCACCAAGGCCGGGGTGATGCTGGAGACCGCCGGGCTGACCCCGACCGCCGAGGGCACCCGGCTGACCTGGGCCGACGGGAGGGTCGGATACACCGACGGGCCGTTCACCGAGACCAAGGAGGTGGTCGGCGGCTACGCGATCCTGCAGTGCAAGGACAAGGCCGAGGCCCTGGAGTGGACCCGCCGCTTCCTGCACACCCACCCGGCGAAGTGGACCGTCGAGGCGGAGGTCCGGCAGATCGACGAGATGCCGCAGCCCCCGCAGTAATCGCCGGAACCGCCGTGGCGCCTGGAACCGCCGTGGCAGTGTTTGCCTCCCTCTCCGCCTGCTGCTCTGATGGGTGGCCGTGACGGAGAGGGAGGCGGCGGCGGCCGTCGAGGCGGTGTTCCGGATCGAGTCCGCGCGGATCATCGCCGGGGTCGCCCGGATCGTACGGGACGTGGGCATCGCCGAGGAGCTGGCGCAGGACGCGCTGGTGGCCGCGCTGGAGCAGTGGCCGCGCGACGGCGTCCCGGACAATCCGGGCGCCTGGCTGACGGCCACCGCCAAGCGGCGGGCGATCGATCTCGTCCGCCGCCGGGAGGTCTACGCCCGCAAGCTCGCCGAGGTGGGGCGGTCGGTGGAGGACGTGCCGCCGCCGGAGCCGGTCGAGCCGGACGACATCGACGACGACCTGCTGCGGCTGATCTTCACCGCCTGTCACCCGGTGCTGTCGGCGCGGGCCCGGATCGCGCTCACCCTGCGGCTGCTCGGCGGGCTGACCACCCCGGAGATCGCCCGCGCCTTCCTGGCGCCCGAGGCGACGGTGGCGCAGCGGATCGTCCGGGCGAAGCGAACGCTGGCGAAGGCGGACGTGCCCTTCGAGGTGCCGTACGGCGACGACCGGGCGCAGCGGCTCTCCTCGGTGCTGGAGGTCATCTACCTGATCTTCAACGAGGGGTACTCGGCCACCGCCGGGGACGACCTGCTGCGCCCGCAGCTGTGCGAGGACGCGCTGCGGCTGGCCCGGGTGCTGGCCGCGCTGGTGCCCGCGGAGCCGGAGGCGCACGGGCTGGCCGCGCTGCTGGAGTTCCAGGCCTCGCGGACGGCCACCCGGACCGGGCCGGACGGGCGGCCGGTGCTGCTGGCCGAGCAGAACCGGGCCCGCTGGGACGGGCTGCTGATCCGGCGCGGCTTCGACGCGCTCCAGCGGGCGGGCACCGGGCCGTACTCGGTACAGGCCGCGATCGCCGCCTGCCACGCGAAGGCTCGGCGGTACGAGGACACCGACTGGGCCACGATCGCCGCGCTGTACGGGCGGCTGCTCGTGCTGACTCCCTCGCCAGTGGTGGCGCTGAACCGGGCGGTGGCCGTCTCGATGGCCCAGGGACCGGCCGCCGCACTGGAGTTGGTGGACGCGCTGGCAGCGGAACCGGCCCTGCGCGACTACCACCTGCTGCCGAGCGTACGAGGCGATCTGCTGGCCCGGCTGGGGCGGGCGGCGGAGGCCGGGGCGGAGTTCGAGCGGGCGGCGGAGCTGACCCGCAACGAGCGGGAGCGGGAGCTGCTGCGGGAGCGGGCGGCCTCGCTGGGGAACCGACCCGCTGGGACCTGACTCGCCGGGGAGCCAACTCGCTGGGGAACTAAGGAGTTTCGTCCTGGCGCAGTCGGGCGCTGACCGCGCCGAGGCCCTCGGCGAGGACGGCCAGCTGCTCGCGGGTGAGCACGTCGATCAGCAGCTCGCGCACCAGGGCGACGTGCCCCGGGGCGGCCTGGCGGATCATCTCCCGGCCCTGGTCGGTGAGTTCGGCGATGACGCCGCGCACGTCGCTGGGGCAGGAGCGGCGGGCGACCAGGCCCATCCGCTCCAGCTGGGTGACCTGGTAGGTCAGTCCGCTCTTGGAGGTGACCAGCTTGTCGGCCAGCTCGGTCATCCGCAGTGAGTCGCCCGGGGCTGCGGACAGGTGCACCAGGATCTCGTACTGCTGGTGCGAGAGGCCCGAGTCGTCCTTGAGCTGCCGCTCCAGCCGGCGGTTGAGCAGGTTGCTCGCGACGACGAAGCCCCGCCAGGCGGCCATCTCGTCCTGGTCGAGCCAGCGGGGTTCGTTCAGTGAGGACATGGGGTTAAGCCTACCTGTTGTTCAAATTCGAACGAAGGTGTACCGTCGAATGCAGAGGTTCAAATTTGAACTACTCCCGTCATCCGAGCCCCGATTCCCGGTCCGATCCCGGCCCGATCCCGAGGAGGACGCCATGAGCGCCGCGGCCCCCGAGCGCATGCCCGCCCTGTACCTCTCGCACGGCGCGCCGCCGCTCGCCGACGACCCGGTCTGGCCGGGCGAGCTGGCCGCCTGGTCGGCCGACCTGCCGCGCCCCAAGGCCGTCCTGATGGTCTCCGCCCACTGGGAGGAGGCCCCCCTGGCCGTCGGCGCCGTCACCACCGTCCCGCTGGTCTACGACTTCTGGGGCTTCCCCGAGCACTACTACCGGGTGCAGTACGCCGCTCCCGGCGCGCCGGAGCTCGCCGAACGCGTGCGCAAGCTGCTGCGCGCCCCCGGTACACCCGTCCAGGACATCCCCGACCGGGGCCTCGACCACGGCGCGTACGTGCCGCTGGTGGAGATGTTCCCGGCGGCCGACATCCCGGTGCTGCAGATCTCCATGCCCACCCTCGACCCCCAGCGCCTGCTGGAGATCGGCCGCCGGCTCGCCCCACTGCGCGACGAGGGCGTGCTGATCATCGGCAGCGGCTTCTTCACCCACAACCTGCGGGCGCTCAGCAACGACGGCCGGGTCACCTCGGTGATGGCCGAGTTCGACGACTGGGGCAGGCGCGCCCTGGACGCCCACGACCTGGACGCGCTGCTCGACTTCGAGCACAAGGCCCCGGCCGGGCGCCTGGCCCACCCGCGCACCGAGCACTTCGCCCCGCTGTTCGTCACCCTCGGCGCCGGCGAGGCCGACCTCGGCAGCCAGCACAGCGTCATCGACGGGTTCTGGATGGGGCTGGCCAAGCGGTCGATCCAGCTGGGCTGAACGGGTGAGCCCTCGGGCCCTGGAGGTCACAGCGAGCAGCAGGTGAAGCGCTCACCGATGTGCTCGGGCTGCTCGATCTCGTCCACCAGGGCGACCGCGTAGTCCGGCACCGAGATCCGGCTGCGGCCCTCGGCATCGGTGAGCAGCTGCTCCAGGCCGGTCCGGTAGCGGCCGGTCCGCTCCCCCGGGCCGATCTCGGCGGACGGGCTGAGCACCGTCCAGCGGATGTCGGAGACCGTCCGGTAGTAGTCCAGCGCCGCGCCGTGGGCGTGCATGATCTGCAGGAGCGGCTCCGGCAGGCCCGGGGTGTCCCAGACCCGAACGCCCGGCGCGGTCTCCAGGCCGCCCGCGCCGCCGACCGCGACCAGCCGGGGCGCCTCGTCGCCGAGCGCGCGCAGGCCCTCGACCAGGGCGCGGGCGGCGGGTTCGATCAGCGCCACGTGGCCGGGGCCGTCGCCGCCGCCGACGGCGCTGACCAGGACGTCCTGGCCGCCCGCGACCCGGGCCACGTCGGCCGGATCCAACACGTCGGCGCGCTCCACGAAGGCGGCTTCGCCCCGGTAGCGGTCCGGGTCGCGGACCACGGCGGTGAGCTCGTGCCCACGGGCCGCCGCCTCCGCGACGACGGCGCTGCCGATGCTGCCGTTGGCGCCGATCACGGCGATTCTGGCCATGGGTACCTGCCTGGTTGCTCGTGTCGGGGGGATGGTGTCAGACAGGGTCGATTATCGGACTCACGTCCGGCGGTGGCTCGGGGGCTAGGCCTTTCGCGTGACGGCCCGTCTCGTGTGACGGCCCGTCGGAGGAGTGATCATGCGCGGCGGCGACCCGGCCGCCCGCGTACGTCCTCGTGGAACCGGCGGGCGGCCGCGGGCGAGTGGTCGGCGCAGGGAGCTCGCTCAGGCGTGCGCGGTGGCGGCGCGCTCGGCCTTGCTGCGCTCGACGCAGAACTCGTTGCCCTCGGGGTCGGCCATGGTGATCCAGCCCGTGCCGTCCGGGCGGCGGTGATCGGCCAGCACGGTGGCGCCCAGGGCGACCAGGCGCTCCGCCTCTTCGTCCCGGTTGCGGTCCTGCGGCTGGAGGTCGAGGTGGACCCGGTTCTTCACCGACTTGCCGTCGGGCACCCGGATGAACAGCAGCTGGGCGCCGGCGGACTCCACCACCGCCTCCGGGTCGCCCGGGTTGTCGTCCTCGGCCAGGGTCCCGTCCAGCGCCTGCGCCCAGAAGTTCGCGAGGGCGAACGGGTCGGCGCAGTCGATCGTCACATGTCGTACCAGAGAAGCCATGCGCCTACTCTGGCCTGTCCCGTTCGGACGCGTCCAGCCTTTTCCGGGAGTGCCGGTGGCCGTCCAGCGGATACGGCGGGAAGGCCGGGACGATCTCCACGAAGGCGTATCCGCTCTTCTCCGCGACCCGGCAGGAGGCGTCGTTGTCGCCCTCGTGCAGCAGGTCGATCCGGAGCAGGCCCTCGTCGGCGAAGGTGTCGAAGGCCCAGGCGGTGAGGGCCTCCACCGCGCGCGGGGCCACGCCCCGGCCGCGTGCCGGGGCCGCCGTCCAGTAGCCCACCTCGGCCGACTCTCCGCCCGGGGCGCCGCGTTTGAGCACGACGTTGCCGGCCAGTTCGCCGGCTTCGAGGACGGCGAAGGCGTAGCGGGTGCCGGTCGCCCAACCCTCGTACTGCGTGCTCAGCCAGCGCGCGGCCTGTTCGGCGTCGGACACCGGGGTGCGGGTGAAGCGGCGCAGCGTCTCGTCCCGGTAGGCCTCGATCAGGGCCGGCGCGTCGGTGTCCTCGAAGGGACGCAGCAGCAGGCCGTCGGCTATCGGGTGGGCGGTGACGATCACTTCTCCAGCCCCTCCCAGCCCCAGAGCGGGGTCGGGCCGGCCTCGCCGAGGTCGGTGCCGGCCGGGGAGGCGGAGACGTCCTCGGCGATCCTGGTGCCCCAGTCGAAGTAGTCCAGCACCCGACGGCGCAGCAGCTCGTCCTCGGGTAGCTCCCGGCTCACCGCCTCGGCCATGACCTCCATCCAGCGCAGCCGCTGCTCCTCGGTGATGGCCAGCCCGAGGTGGGCGCGCAGCAGGGCCTGGTGGCCACCGAGCCGGTCGGTGAAGGCGGCGGGGCCGCTGAACACCTCGGCCAGCCAGACGGCGACGTGCTCGATGTGGGTGTCGGTGAAGTCGGCGAAGACGGGCGCGAGCAGGGGGTCGGCGAGGACGCCCCGGTAGAAGGTGTGGCTGAGGCGGCGCAGGGCCTCGATGCCGCCGACAGCCTCGTAGAGGGTGTCAGGTCGTCGGTCGCTCATGGCTGTTCTCCCCGTGGATGCGTGTGGCCGCGCGTTGCGACCTTCCTAGCAGGCGGGGGATCCCGGTGCCGCGTCGCGACGGCGCTGTTCGCGCGGGGCTCAGTAAGCGGAGGTCGGGATTTCGGTTTGACCCTGACGCTGGCGGCAGGGTCGGAGGGTTGTCCGCATGAACGACGAGAACACGGTGGAGCAGCGGGTCGTGGTGGTCACCGGGGCCGGGACGGGGATCGGGCGGGAGACGGCGCGGGCCTTCGCGGCCGAGGGGGCGCGGGTGCTGGCGGTCGGGCGCCGGCCCGGGCCGCTGGCGGAGACGGCGACCGCCTACCCGGGGCTGATCGAGCCGCTGGTCGCGGACGTCACCGGGCCGGACGCGCCGGAGGCGATCGTCGGGGCGGCGCTGGAGAAGTACGGGCGGCTGGACGTACTGGTCAACAACGCCGGGATCGTACAGAGCGGGCAGGGCCTGGGCAGCTACCACGCGGCGGGCATCGAGGCGTTGCTGGCCGTCAACCTGGTCGCCCCGGTGCTGCTCGGGCAGGCCGCTCTCCCGGCGCTGGCCGAGAGCCGGGGCGTGGTGGTCAACGTCAGCACCGCCATCGGACAGCGCGGCTGGCCGACCAACTCGGTGTACGCGGCGAGCAAGGCCGCGCTGGAGACGATCACCCGCAGTTGGGCGGTCGAACTGGCGCCGCGCGGCGTCCGGGTGGTGGCGGTGGCGCCCGGGGCCATCGACACCCCGATCGCCGACCACTCCGGGTACAGCCCCGAGCAGCGGGCCGCGGTGCGCAAGTGGCAGATCGAGCACACCCCGCTGGGCCGGGTCGGCCGACCGGCGGAGGTGGCCTGGGCGATCACCCGACTCGCTGCGCCGCAGGCCTCCTTCGTGACCGGCGTAGTGTTGTCGGTCGACGGGGGCGCGCTGGTGGGCTAGGCAGTGGGGCGGGTTACGGGTGCGGATCGGTGAGCTGGCGCGGCGGACGGGCAGTACCGCCCGGGCGCTGCGGCACTACGAGCAGGCCGGGCTGATCGACTCCGAGCGCGCCGCCAACGGCTACCGGGAGTACGGGGAGTCCACCGTCGTGCGGGTGCGCAACATCCGCGCGCTGGTGGGCGCCGGGCTCACCCTGGAGGACCTCCGGCCGCTGCTGGGCTGCCTGGACGGGGACGTGTTCGCGCGCCCGCCGTCCGAGCGGGTGCTGCGGATCGTCCAGGAGCGGCTGGCGGTGCTGGAGCGCCGGATCGCCGCCCAGACCGAGGCTCGGGACCGGCTGATGGCGGCGCTGGCGGCCGCCGGGAGTCCTACGGACGGGTGACACCCCCGATCGGGGGTGTGCAGGGGGCGCGCGGGATAGGACAGTGGGCGCATGCAGATTCCACTCTCCGTGATGGACTTCCTCGACCGGGCCGAGCTGGTCTACGGCGACCGGGTCGGCATCGTCGACGAGCCCGTGCAACCGGCCGAATCCTGGGGCGAACTGAGCTACCGCCGGATCGCCGAGCTCGCCCGGGCCCAGGCCGCCGGGCTGGACCGGCTCGGCGTCGGGCCGGGCGAGCGGGTCGCGATCGTCTCGCACAACTCGGCCCGGCTGCTGACCGCCTTCTTCGGGGTGAGCGGGTACGGCCGGGTCCTGGTGCCGGTGAACTTCCGGCTGAAGGCCGAGGAGGTCGCGTACATCGTCGAGCAGAGCGGCGCCTCCGTGCTGCTGGTCGACCCCGAACTCGCCGACGCGCTGGACGGGGTGGTGGCCAAGCACAAGTTCGTGCTCGGTGCGGACAGCGACGCCGTGCTCTACGACTTCGACAAGGCGCCCCGCCGGTACGCGATGTCCGAGAACGACACCGCCACCATCAACTACACCAGCGGAACCACCGCCCGCCCCAAGGGCGTTCAGCTCACCCACCGCAACATCTGGCTGAACGCGACGCTGATGGGCCTGCACTACGGTGCGAACGACCGGGACGTGTACCTGCACACCCTGCCGATGTTCCACGCCAACGGCTGGGGCCTGCCGTTCTCGCTCACCGGGCTCGGCGCCCGGCACATCGTGCTGCGCAAGGTGGACGGCGCGGAGATCCTGCGCCGGGTCGAGCGGCACGGGGTGACCTTCCTGTCCGGCGCGCCCGCCGTGGTGCAGATGGTGCTGGACGCGGCCGCCGACTGGGACGGCCCGGTGCCCGGCCGGGACCGGGTGCGGATGATCGTGGCCGGCGCGCCGCCGCCGACCTCGGTGGTGCAGCAGGTCGAGGAGCAGCTGGGCTGGGAGTTCATGCAGCTCTACGGCCTGACCGAGACCTCCCCGATCGTCACGGTCAACCGCTCGCGCGCCGAGTGGGACGACCTGCCGGCCGCCGAGCGGGCCGAGAAGCTGGTGCAGGCCGGCGCCCCGTCGCTCGGCACCCAGCTGCGGGTGGACCCCTCCGGCGAGGTGCTGGTGCGCTCCAACACCGTGCTGGACGGCTACTGGCGGCAGCCCGAGGCCTCGGCCGAGGCGCTGCGGGACGGCTGGTTCCACACCGGCGACGGCGGCACCCTCACCGACGGCCAACTGACCATCTCCGACCGGAAGAAGGACGTCATCATCAGCGGCGGGGAGAACGTCTCCTCGATCGAGGTGGAGGACTGCCTGTACAGCCACCCGGCGGTCGCCGAGGCGGCGGTGATCGGGGTGCCGCACGAGAAGTGGGGCGAGACCGTCAAGGCGCTGGTGGTGCTCCGGGAGGGCCACGAGGCCGTCACCGAGGCGGAGTTGATCGCGCACTGCAAGCAGCGGCTGGCCGGCTACAAGTCGCCCACCTCGGTGGAGCTCCGGGACGCGCTGCCGCGCACCGCCACCGGGAAGCTGCAGAAGTTCCGGCTGCGCGAGCCGTACTGGACGGGGCGGGAGCGCCAGGTCAACTGATCCGGAGGCTCAGCCTAGGAGGCCGGACTCCCGGGCGGTGAGGGCGAGTTCGGTCCGGTTACGGACGCCGAGCTTGTGCATCGCGGCCTTGAGGTAGCCGGTCACGGTGTTGCAGGTCAGACCCAGTCGGGCGGCGATCTCCGGGTTGGTCCGGCCGGTCGCCGCCCAGCGCAGCACCTCGTGCTCGCGCGGGGTCAACGGCCTTACGGGGGCGGCCGGTCGGGGCATCGCCCGGTTCCAGGACGCCGCTCCGGCGAGGGCCAGGGTGGCGGCCGCCGCCAGCTTGCCGACCGCGGCGATCCGGACGTCCCCGAACGGGACGACGGTGCGCAGCGAGGCGTACACCACGCCGTGCACGGCGCCGCCGTCCATCAGCGGGACGGTGAGCATCGCGTACAGGTCCTCGGCGGCCACGGCTGCGTCGTAGTGGTGCGAAATGGTCGTGGCCGCACGGTAGTCGGGCACCCAGGTGGGCGCGCGCTCGGCGAGCGCCCGGCCGCCGAGGCCGAGTCCGGCCGGGACGGGCACGTCGTGCAGCAGGTCCGCCCGGGTGCCGGCCCAGTGGCGCAGCACCATGCCCTCGCTGCCGGGACGGCTCCCGGGCAACGGCTCGGGCACGCCGACCAGACCGACGTCGGCGCCGCACTCGGCCACCACTCGGCGGGCGAGGTCGCCGAGCACGGCGTCCCGGACCAGCTCGGCGGCGCGCGCGGCGAGTTCGGGGTCGTCGGGTCGCACGACGTCGTCGGGTCGCACGGCGCCGTCGGCTTGGCCGGCGCCGTCGGCGGGTTGCGCAAGGTGGGGGTCCGCGGCCCTGGTCATCGCGGAATTGTCACACGCGGTGGGGCCGGTGGCGAGAGTCCTGACATGCGTGTTTCGTGGAGTGGCGGACGCCCGCGGCCGGCTGGGCGTAGGGTGCGGCCGTGTGCTACCGGCGGGTAGCAACTGCCCGGACCGGAGGGAAGACCGATGACCGACCCGAACGCCCCGGGCGACGTCCTGGGCGGGCTGCTGGCGGACCTGCGGGCCGAGAGCGCCGTCCTGGACGCTCTGGTGGCCGACCTGGCGACCGGGGACTGGGCCCGGCCGACTCCCGCCGAGGGGTGGACGGTCGCGCACCAGATCGCCCACCTGGCCTGGACCGACGACTGGACGGTGCTGGCCGCGCACGACCCGGAGGGCTTCGGTGCGGCGCTCGGCGGCCACTTCACCGAGCTGCTGGCCGCCGGCACCGACCCGGTCGAGGAGGGAGCGCGGGAGGGCGCGGCCGCCCGGCCCGCGGAGCTGCTCGCCCACTGGCGGGCCGGTCGGGAGGAGGTGCTGGCCGCGCTGGCCGCCGCCCCGGCCGACTCCCGGCTGCCCTGGTTCGGTCCGCCGATGAAGCCCGCCTCGATGGCGACCGCCCGGCTGATGGAGACCTGGGCGCACGGCCAGGACGTCGCGGACGCGCTCGGCGCGACCAGGGAGCCCAGCACCCGGCTGCGGCACATCGCCCACCTGGGGCTACGCACCCTGGGCTTCGCCTTCGCCGCGCACGGGCTGCCCGCGCCGGAGCACCCGGTGCGGCTGGAACTGACCGCCCCCGACGGCGGGTTGTGGGCCCTCGGCCCGGCCGACGCGCCGGATGTGGTGACCGGCCCGGCGTTGGACTTCTGCCTGCTGGTGACCCAGCGCCGCCACCGGGACGACCTCGCCCTCACCGCCACCGGCCCGGTCGCCACCGCCTGGCTCCCGATCGCCCAGGCCTTCGCCGGGGCACCGGGCAAGGGGCGGCAGCCCCAGGTGTAGGGACTGTCGGACCCCCGGGGTTCAATGGCGGTCATGAACGACCTGCTCAGCCGCCTGCCCGCCGTTCCCGACCTGCGCGACCGCTGCCGCGCCCTCGCCGCGCTGGACGCGATCCTCAGCCCGGACGACTGGGAGCCCCGGTACCACACCTTCACCGCCGCCTGGGCACCCGGCGAGGAACTGAGCTGGGTGCGCAACGGGGAAGGGGACGACTGGTTCGTCGTCTTCTCCCCCGCCGGCGTCTACGGGCGGGGCTTCGACCACGAGGCGCCCAACGCCCCGGAGCTGCTGGACGCCGTCCCGTCGGTGTTCCGCAGGTTCACCGAGGAACCCGCCTTCGGGGACGTGGACGGCCCGACCGTCACCGCCTGCTTCTGGCGGGCGCCCGGGGACGCGGCCTGGCAAGGCGCGTCCAGCGCGCCGGGCGACGGGGGGTTCCTCGAACTCCTGCTGGACGGCTCCGCCGAGGCCTACCGGAACTGGGCCGAGGAGTACTTCGAGCCCGAGCAGGAGCTGGACCTCGACGCGATCGGGCACGTCCTGGCACTGCGCCCGCTCACGCCGGCCGTGGTGGCGGCGCTCAACCCGGAGGCGGATCTGGAGGAGCTGGCCGAGGACCTCGCGGAGATCGGCTATCCGCACTGACGGACGCGCTCAGAGGCCGATCCGGAGCGGGGTGAGCCGGGTGGCGATCAGGTTGGTGGCTCCCCGGTCGCGCTCGATGTGGCCGTGCACCAGCAGGCCGGCCCGGTCCAGGGCGGTGCGGCGCTGGGACTCCCAGACCGGGCGGTTGCAGATCACGTTGATCAGGCCGGTCTCGTCCTCCAGGCTGAGGAAGAGCACCCCGCCGGCCGTCGGCGGCCGCTGCCGGTGGGTGACCAGGCCGCCGACCACCACCGCCGTTCCCGGTGGCACGTCCGGGAGTTGGGCGGCACAGAGCGCGCCGCCGCGTTCCAGGTGGGCGCGCAGGTGCTGGAGCGGGTGGCTGGTGGCGGAGGTGCCGGTGGCCCACAGGTCGGCGATGGTCGCCTCGACCGGGCTCAGCTCGGGCAGCTCCGGCGCCTCGGTACCGGGCGTGGTGCCGGGGAGCAGTTCGGCCGAGATTCCGGCGAACGCCCCTGCCGCCCACAGTGCCTGACGTCGCGTCAGTCCGAAGCAGTCGAAGGCCCCGGCCGTCGCCAGAGCCTCCAGGGCGGGCGCGGGCAGGCCGGTGCGGCGGGCGAAGTCCTCCAGGTCCGCGTACGGCTGCCCGGCCGCGATCGCCTCGGCCTGCGGGGTGCCGATGCCGCGCACCGTCTCCAGGCCGAGCCGGATGGCCGGCTGCGGGCGGCCGGCGGTCAGCGGCGGCTTGGGCGTCGGGCCCCGGTACGGCTCCAGGGTGGGGCGCGGCCCGCTGGCGTTGACGTCCACCCCGCGCACCCGCACGCCGTGCCGCCGGACGTCCGCGACCAGGCTGAGCGGCGAGTAGAAGCCCATCGGCTGGTTGGCCAGCAGGGCGCAGGTGAAGGCCGCCGGGAAGTGGTACTTGAGCCAGGCGCTGGCGTACACCAGGTAGGCGAAGCTGATCGCGTGGCTCTCCGGGAAGCCGTAGTTGGAGAAGGCCTCGATCTTGCCGTAGACGTCCTCGGCCACCTCCGGCGGGATGCCGCGCTCGGCCATTCCGCCGAGCAGCCGCTCGCGCAGCCGGGCGACCCGCTCGTGCGAGCGCTTGGCGCCCATCGCCTGGCGCAGCTGGTCGGCCTCGGGCGGGGTGAACCCGGCGCAGTCGATGGCGAGTTGCATCATCTGCTCCTGGAACAGCGGCACCCCGAGGGTCTTGCCGAGGGCGTTCTCCATCAGCGGGTGCGGGCAACCGGGCGGCTCCACCCCGGCGCGGCGGCGCAGGTACGGGTGGACGGAGCCGCCCTGGATCGGGCCGGGGCGGATCAGCGCGACCTCGACCACCAGGTCGTAGAAGTGGTCCGGCTTGAGCCGGGGCAGGGTGGCCATCTGCGCCCGGGACTCGACCTGGAACACGCCCACGGTGTCGGCGCGGCGCAGCATCGCGTACACGCCCTTGTCGTCGTCCGGGATGGTGGCCAAGTCGTAGCGCAGGCCGTGGTGTTCGGCGACCAGGTCGCAGGTGTCGTGCAGTGCGGCGAGCATGCCGAGACCGAGCAGGTCGATCTTCACCAGCCCGGCGCCGGCGGTGGACTCCTTGTCCCACTGCAGGACGGAACGCCCGGGCATCCGGGCCCACTCGGTCGGGCAGATCTCGCCGATCGGCTCCTTGGTGAGCACCATGCCGCCCGAGTGGATGCCCAGGTGCCTTGGCAGGCCGTGGAGTTGGGTGGCGAGCGAGAGCACGTCGGCGGGTATGACGGCGTCCGCGCCGGGGGCGGAGCGGAAGTCGGTCTGCCGGCTGAAGGCGTCCACCTGCCCCTGCGGGTAGCCGAGCACCCGGGCGGCGTCGCGGATCGCCAGCCTGGGCCGGTAGGTGATCACGTTGGCGACCTGGGCGGCGTGCTCGCGGCCGTAGCGGCGGTAGACGTACTGGATGACCTCCTCGCGGCGGCGGTTCTCGATGTCCAGGTCGATGTCGGGCGGCCCGTCCCGGGCGGTGGAGAGGAAGCGTTCGAACAGCAGCTTGTAGTGGACCGGGTCGACGGCGGTGATCCCGAGGGCGAAGCAGACCGCCGAGTTGGCCGCCGAGCCACGGCCCTGGCACCAGATGTCCTCGCGGCGGCAGAAGTCCACGATGTCGTGCACGATCAGGAAGTAGCCGGCCAGGTCGAGGTCCTCGATCACGTCCAGCTCCTTGGCGAGCTGGCGGCGGGCGGCGGCGTTGCCCGAGCCGAAGCGGGCCGGGCCGCCGGCCGCGACCAGGGCGCGCAGGTGGCTGATCTCGGTCTCGCCCTCGGGGACGGGGTAGCCGGGCAGCTCCGGGTCCAGCTTGGCGAAGTCGAAGGCGCAGGCCCGGCCGAGTTCGACGGTGGCCCGCTGCACCCCGGGGAAGCGGGCCAGCCGGGCGGCCATCTCCCGGCCCGAACGCAGGTGCGCGGTGCCGGCCGCCCGGGTCCAGCCGGCCGCCTCCTGCAGCGTGCGGCGCTCGTGCAGTGCGGCCAGGCTCTGCGCCAGACGGCCCTGGGCGGGGCCGGCGTGGTGGGCGTTGGTGGAGGCGACGACGGGCAGCCGTGCCTCGGCGGCGAGCGCGGCGAGGGCGTCGTTGCGCCGGTCGTCGCCGGGGAGCCACTGGTCGATCAGCTCGACGTGGACGTTCTCCCGGCCGAACGCCTCGGTGAGGGTGCGGAGTTGGTGTTCCGGGCGCTGCCTTCCGTTGAGTGCGGCCCCGTGGAGCGCGGCCCCGTTGAGCGCGGCTCCTTGGGGCGCGGTTCCGTTGAGCGCGGCTCCTTGGAGCGCGGTTCCGTTGAGTGCGGTTCCGTTGAGTGCGGTTCCGTTGAGTGCGGCGGGGACCCGGCCGAGGCGGCAGCCGGTGAGCACCGCCCAGTGGCCGTCGTGCGCCCCGGCCAGCGTCGCGAGGTCGTACGTCGGGCGGCCCTTGGCCCCGCCGGCCAGCTGAGCGGCGGCGATCGCGGCGGAGAGGCGGCGGTAGCCGGCCGGGTCGCGGGCGAGGACCAGCAGGTGTTCGGTGTCGGCGGATTCGTGGCGGATGGTCAGCTCGGCGCCGAACACGGTGGCCACGCCCGTCCCCCGGGCCGCCTCGGCGAGCCGGACGGCGCCGTACAGGCCGTCGTGGTCGGTGATCGCGAGGGTCTCCACACCCAGTCGGGCCGCCTCGGCGACCAGGTCCTCCGGGTCGCTGGCGCCGTCCAGGAAACTGAAGGCGGAGTGGACGTGCAGTTCGGCCCAGGGTTCGTCGCTGTCGGTCCTTGCGGTGGGGGGTTCCCCGGCGGAGGGTTCCTCGGCGGGGCGGCGCAGCGGGACGACCGTACGGTCCGGCGCAGCGACGGTCAGCCGTCGGTGCAGCTCGCTCCAGGGGAGGGTGGGGTGGCTGGTGAAGCCCATCGGGGGTTGCCTTCGTCGTTCTCG
This sequence comes from Kitasatospora sp. NPDC056531, assembly GCF_042794375.1. NCBI lineage: Bacteria > Bacillati > Actinomycetota > Actinomycetes > Kitasatosporales > Streptomycetaceae > Kitasatospora > Kitasatospora sp. NPDC056531. The sequence continues at coordinate 49,089 of NZ_JBHTTU010000018.1, forward strand.
TGCTCGTCCTGCCCCCCTGCCCTCGGGTTCCGGGACCGCTAGTCGTAGCCGGCCTCCAGGTACCACGCACCCCCCTCCACGGTGAGCAGCAGCGCCCGGCCGCCGTCCACCACCATCTGGAACCGCGCCCGGCGGCGGGCGAGCGACTGGTCCCACCAGTACTCGACCGCCGGCCAGGGCCCGGTCCAGCCCGCCACCCGCTCCTCCCGGCCCCGGACCACGACCAGGGCCGGCCGGGCCGACACCCCCGCCCGGCCGTCCACCGTGACCGGCTGCCCGGCCTCGTCCAGCACCCGCACCGGCGCCGGCTCGCGCAGCACCACGGCCGGCCAGAGGTCCGCCAGCCGTCCCGGCCAGGGCGCGTCGGCCGGGGCCGCCGCCTCGTACGGCTCACCCCACGGCACCTTGACCTGCTGCTCACCCGGGCCGCGCCCGCCGGCCGGTTCGATCCGGCGCAGCCCGGCGTGCCCGAGCACCGCCTGCACCCGGGCCACCGCGCGCTCCACCCGGTCGTCCGCGACGGCCTGACCCCACAGGGCGAGCTGGCGGCCCTGGTCCGGGGAGAGGCCGTCGGGAACCAGGCGGAGCAGGGTGAAGCCCTCCTGGCCGCTGCCCGGCGGGCGGTCCGCTCGGCCGCCCGCGCGGTCGCCGGGTCGGCCGCCCGTTCGGCCGTCCGTTCGGCCGTCCTCGAAGGTGCCCGCGCTCTGCCACGCCTGGAGCTGCCAGCGGACCCGCTCGGCCAGGGCCGTCGCCGACAGCCGGCCCTCGTGCCGCCACAGCCGCGAGGCCGTCCGGCCGTCGGCGCAGGCCGCCTCGACGGCCACCCGGCGGCAGGTCAGCCCGGCCCCGGCCAGCCGCTGGTGCAGCCGCTCGGCCAGCGTGCGGGCGACGAACACCAGCGGTTCGGCGAGCGGCTCCGGCGGGTCGAACCGCTGTTCGACGGAAAGGTCCGGCTCCTCGTCGCGCGGCACCAGCGGGCGTGGCTGCAGGCCGCGGGCCAGCCGGTGCGCGACCGTCCCGGCCGGGCCGAAACGGTCCGCGACCGCCTCCGCGGGCAGTGCGGCGAAGGCCCCGACGGTGGGCAGGCCGAGCCGCCCGAGCAGCTCGGCCAGCGCCTCGTCGCCCAGGGAGCCCACCGGGTACGGGGCGAGGAACTCCGCCGTACGACCTGCGGGCACCAGCACCCCGGCACGGGCCGCGAGCACGGCGGCGAACAGGCCGTCGGCGACGCCGATCCGGGCGTGGGGGACGGTCTGCGGTTCTGTCGGTCCTGTCAGTTCTGTCGGTCCTGTCGGCCCTGTCGGTCCCGTTGGTCCCGTTGGTCCCGTTGGTTCTGTTGGCCCTGTCGGTCCTGTCGGCTCCGTGGAGGGCTCGGCGGTCGCCCCGGGGACCGCCACCGCGCCGGGGACGGCGTCCGGGACGGGCGGCCGGCCGAGCGCCTCCGCCACCGCCGCACCGACCTTGACCGCCAACGCCTCCTCGCCACCGAAGTAGCGGCCCGGCCCCTTCACCGGAATGGCGCACAGACCCGGGCGGATCACTTCCACCCGGGGCGTGAACGCCTCCACCGCCGCGACCACCGGCTCGAAGCGGCGGGTCTCCGCCTCCGGGTCGCGGTCGCGCAGCTCCAGCTCCGGGCAGAGCCGCTGGGCCAGCTTGAGACGCTGCCCCTGTCGCACCCCGGCCGCCCGGGCGCCCGCCGAGCAGGCAAGGATCCGCCCTCCCTCGGTCACCGCCACCGGGTCGTCGCCGGTGACGGCCACCACAGGCCAGTCCGGGCACCAGACCACCAGCACCCGGGGGGTTCGGTCACTGTCGGACATCGTCGGCACGTCACACCACCGCCGCCACTGCTCGTGGGCGCTCCGCCTGGACGGGCTGCTCCCTGACCGGGCGCACCGCGCCGTACTCGTCCGGCAGCCAGAGCCGGGCCGACCGACCGCGCACCGCCGAACCACGGCCCTCCGCCACCACCTCCACCTGCCGCCCGGCGAGCTGCCCGTAGCCGTCGCCCAGCCCGAACCAGCGCCCGGACCGCACACCCAGCCGCAGCACCGCCCCCGGCCACGGCCCGGCCACCAGCAGCACGCAGCCACTGCGCCGCAGCACCGCGGCCAGCCGGGCGGCCAGCTTCGGCGGCACCGGGCCGTCCGGGCGCAGCATGATCAGCTCCACCGCGCCGGCCAGCACCGACACCACCTCGGGCCAGTGCGCCCCCGGGTCGTCCGCGACCAGCAGGCGGCGCAGGTCCAGCCCGTACCCCTCGGCGGCGGCCAGCCCCAGGTCCGGCAGCCCGACCGCCGCCGCCCAGCCGCCCCCGGTCTCCCGCACCCCGGCGGCCAGCGCCAGCAGCAGCCCGGCATCCCCGCCCGCCACCGACACCGCCGTCCCCCGCCGCAGCCCGCCGTCCGGCAGCACCTCCCGCAACGCGGGCACCACCGGCACCAGCCCGCGCACCGCCGTCCGCCCGCTCTCGGGGGCGGCGGCCGACGCCACCGGCCGGAGTGTCACCGGTTTCGCCTTTGCCTCCCCCGGTTCCCCCGGTTCCCCCGGCTCCTCCTGCTGCCCCGGCCGCCCCGGCTGCCCCGCCAGGGCAGCCGGGAGCGCCACCGGCCGAAGCGCGGGGCGTTCGGGCTGCTCGGCGGCAGATTCGAAAACAGATTCGAAAACGGGCACAGCCCCAGGATCGAACATCTGTTCGCAAAGATTCAAGTCCGCTCCATCCACCCCACCCGTCACTCTCCGTGCCGGTCACGGCAGGCCGCCCGGCCGCTGACGGGCCGCTGACGGGCTGCCGCCGGGCCCGTTCCTGGCGACAGCAGCTGCGGATACCGGGGCCGGGTGACACGAACGGGGGCACGTGATCACACCGTTGCCGGGCAGCCCGCACACGCTGTCCGGCTCGAACGGGCCTTGCGTACGGGCGCCTTCCAATCGGACGGCTCGCGGAGCTCGCGCGGACGACCCGGCCGCCTTCCGGGGGCAGCGCCCAGCGGTCAGCGCCCAGCGGTCAGCGCCCGGCTTCGGTGCGCCAGATGACGGCCTCGGTGCTCGGCTGGCGCTCGGAGAACGGGCCCGGCCCGAGAAGGCGGCGGAGGTCCGTCTCGAAGGCGTCCCGGTCGGGGCCGAAGAGGTGCGGGGTCGAGGAGGAGAGGGAGAACACCCCGGCGACCACGTCGTCCGCCGTGCGCTCCAGCGGCCGCCCGCCGGGGACGACCAGCCGCCGGGGCCCGGTGAAGCCCGCCCGCGCGAGGACGGCGGACTCACCGCCCGGGGTGCCCTGCGGCAGCAGACCCCGGCCGGCGCGGCGGACCGGGCCGAGGTAGTGCCGGACCAGTCCGGCGATCGCGGCGTACGGGACCGGCGGGTGCGGCAGGCCCTCGGTACGGCGGGGTTCGGCCTTCAGGTCCGAGATGTGTACCAACGCACCGCCCGGGCGCAGGAGGCGCCGGACGGTCGCCGCCACCAGGTCCCGGTCCATCCAGTGGAAGGACTGGCCGAAGGTCGCCACGGTGAAGGTGCCGAGGCCCGGCGGCAGCTCCTCGGCCCGGGCCTGCACCCAGGCGACCCGGCGCTCCCCCGCGCCCGCCCGACGCGCCTCGGCGATCATCCCGTCGTCCGGGTCCACCCCGACGACCTCGGTGAACAGGTGCACCAGCCCCAGTGCCAGCGTCCCCGGCCCGCACCCCACGTCGAGCAGCCGACCCGTGCCGTCCAGGCCCAGCGCCTCGGCCAGGGCCTCCGCCAGGCCGGGCGCGTAGGGCAGTCGGCCGCGCGCGTAGTGGGCGGCCGTTCCGGCGAACAGCGTCTCGTCCCAGGTCCAGTCATCAGTCATGCCCGATCTCCTGTCGTGGGATTCGGTCTGCGGCCCCGATGATGGCACGGCCTGATCCATCGCCAGGAAGCGAATTCGATGGACAGCTCCCCTGCGATCAACAGACTGATCCCATGAGCGAGACAGACGACAAGAACGATCTCCGGATCTACATCCAGGACGCCCGCGACGCCCTGCTGTGGAAGCTCGACGGCCTCTCCGAGTACGACCTCCGGCGCCCGCTCACCCCCACCGGAACCAGCCTGCTGGGGCTGGTCAAGCACGTCACCGGGGCCGAGGCGCTGTACTTCGGCGACACCTTCGGGCGGCCCTTCCCCGAGCCGGCCCCGCTGTGGATCGTCGGCACCGCCGAACCCAACGGCGACCTGTGGGCCCGGGCGGACGAGAGCACCGAGGAGATCATCGGGCGCTACCGGCGGGTCTGGGCGCACTCGGACGCCACCATCGAGGCGCTGCCGCTGGACGCGGTCGGCCAGGTGCCGTTCGGCGACCGCCACAGGCAGACCCTGCACCGGGTGCTCGTCCACATGATCGCCGAGACCCACCGGCACGTCGGCCACGCCGACCTGGTCCGCGAACTCATCGACGGCGCCACCGGCCAGCGTTCGGACGGCGCCAACACCGCCCCGGGCGACAAGGACTGGTGGCAGGCACACCACGACCGCGTGGAGCAGGCCGCCCGGGAGGCCGGCGGGCCGGCATGACGCGGGCGGAGCAGGGTGCGAGGGTGACCGTCCGGTGTGCGGAGTGCGGGGACGCTGCCGTCCGGAGCGTCGGGCAGGTCCTGCACAGTGGGCGGGAGTTGCGGTGGGACGCCGAGCTCCGCTGCCCGTCCTGCGGCGCCGCCCGGTGCGAGCACGCGGGCCCGGAGGCGGCGCCGCCGGATGTCCGCGAGGCGCTGCTGATCGCTCACGGCCCGGCCCGGCTGCGGCTCGCGGGACCGCTCGGCGATCCGGCGGCCGCGCTGCGGGTGCTGCGGGAGGGGGCGGGGGTGGCGCTCGGGCGTGCTCGGGAACTGCTGGCGGAGCTAAGAGAGTTCGGGCTGAGTGGGACGGCCGTCGAGATGGCGTACTGGCGGGTGCGGCTGGGTGAGCGGGGTGTCGCGGCGGAGGTCGAGGAGGGCTTCGGGCAGGCGTACCGGTACGTGGGGCCGCCGGAGCTGCGGGAGTTGTTGACGGGCGGCGGCTCTGGCGGCCAACGGGTGCGGACGGCAGGCGAGTTCGCCGCCTGGGTGGACGCGCGGACGGCCGCGGAACTGGCGGATCCGTTCACCTTCGTGGTCGACCTGGGCGGGGCGCTGCGGCTCGCTCCGCGTCGCAGTGAGCATGTGGCTTGCGCGGGCGCGGAGTTGGTGCTCGGCGCCGGGGAGGTCGGGTTCCGGCGCTCGGGGGGCGGCGGTCGGGGGGCTTGGGAGGTGGAGACGATCAGCAACCTGTCCACCGGCTACTGCCCGGACGTCCGCTCCTGGACCACCGTCGCCGCGGCCCTCGACCGGGTCGGGCTGCCGCACCCGGGCGGCTTCACCCACCCGGTGGTGTTCCGGCGCTGCCCGGAGTGCGGACGCTGCGGGATCGTGCGGGAGGGGCACTACGTGTGCGTGTTCTGCGACGCGGATCTGCCGGGCCCGGGGCACTGGAACGTCGACGGGGTTCCGCTGGCGTAGGACGCGCCGCCGCTTCGCCGGGCGACACGTCACGATCCCGCCCCGACCCGAGAAACCCGCGTGGCCCTGTCGGGCGGGCCCGCTAGGGTCTGGTGGGTCAGGGGCGGGTCAGGGGGCAGAACCGTGAAGGGTGGGGGACGTGGGGTGTGCGCGGGTGGTCGGAGTGCCGGGCGGGGTGGTGCATGAGGGCAGCCGGGAGTTCCTGGTGCGGGAGGGGTTGCCGGCGGCCGGGGCGTTCCTGGACTTCGGGGTGCTCGACGACGGGTCGCTGAAGGCCTTCCCGGGTGGGGCGGAACGGCTGTTCGTGCTCGGCGAGACGGACTACTGCACACCGTTCGCCGCGGTCGGCAACCTGGTGCTGCTGGACGGGACCACCGGTGAGGTGTTCCTCGGCGACGGCGGGCCGCGGCGCGATCCGCTGGCCTCCGGCCTGACCGCGCTGGTCGCCCTGGTGCGGGAGGTGGACGCGGTGGGCGAGGCCGCCCGGCGGCCCGAGGCGCTGGACGGACGGCGCGGACCGGCGGTGGTGGCCGAGGTGATGGCGGGGGCCGAGCGGCGGATGCGGGAGATCGACCCCGCGCTGTTCGAGCGGAGCACCGCACCGGCGCACTGGGGGACGGCGCTGCTGGTCCGGGCACTGGGCTGGGGCGCGCTGCCGGGCGGACCGGACGGGCCCGCGTACGAGGTCGGCGGGGAGCTGGTGGCCGAGCTCGCGGCGCTGACGGACGAGGACGGCGGGACCGGCCTGGTGCACCGCTTCCGGCCGGAGGGGCTGCCCGCCGCCCTGGTGCACGAGCCGACCCGGCGGCTGCTGACCGAGGTCGGGCTGCCGCTGGGCGGGGCGATGTTCGGGGTCTGCGAGGAACCGCTGGTCACCATGGCGGAGGCGTACCCCGAGTACTTCGACGGCGAGGAGGAGCGCCCGTACCAACGGGGCTACCTCGCGCTCGGGGACTGGCCGACCGACCTCACGATCGCCCTGGACGGCACCACCGGCCGGCTCGAACTACCCGACTGGTACGACGACGGCCAGCCCGAGGCCTACCTGAACCGCGACCTGTCCGCCCTGCTCTACGCGCTGTGGACGTACGAGCGGCTGCGCGCCGAGTGGGAGCGCTGGGACCACGGCCGGAACCGGGAGACCTGGGCGGTGTTCGACCCGCAGTCGCTGCTGAGCACCGTGGTGGACCGGCTGGTGGAGGCCGTCGACCCGGAGGCCTTCGCCTCACCGGGCCGCTCCTGGCGGCTGCTCGCGGAGGACGGGCACATGGGCGGGCTGCTGGGGTGAGCGGAGGCGGGGGCTGCTGCGGTGGTCCCCGGCCTGCGGTCCGCTCGGGTGATCCGGGCCGAGCCGGGGCCGTCCGCGCCGGTACGCTGCCTCGGTGACGAACATCCGTACGGCGGCCGGGCGAAGACGGGCGATGCTCCTCGGCATCGGCGCCGTCCTCTCCCTCATCTCCGCCGGTGCGCTGTACGGCCTGCTGTACGTCCGGTCGCTGGATTACGGTGAGCGCTGCGAGCACGGCCTGGTGCGGGGCGGCGGACGACTGCTGGAGACGGGTGCGTCCTGGCTACCGCCGGACGCGTGGTGCCGGTTCGAGGACCGGAGCCTGTCCACCACCCCGTTCTGGGCGCTGCTGCTGTTCTACGGGCTGCTGACCGTGGTCGTCTGGTCGGTCAGCTCGCTGGCGCGCGTCCTTCGGCCGCACCCGAACCCGGGGCTGGACTGGCAGCCGGGACACGGCGCTCCGCGCTGGTAGCCGCGCGCCCCGATACCGACAGCCACGCTGGCGCGGGCACGGGCACGGGCTCATTCGCGGGCGTGGACGCGGGCCCAGGCGCAGGCGCAGGCACCAGGGGCGGACGGCGGGTGCGCAGTGGGGACAGGTAGACCGGCAGGGAGGCCGTCGCGAGGACGGCCCCGCCGAGCCAGAGCGTGGTCCGCAGGCCGAGGACTTCGCCGAGCAGACCGGAGAGCGCGGAGCCGATCGCCAGCGCGCCGGTGAGCAGTTGGACCAGCGCGCCGCCCGCGCCGCGTCCGGCGACGTTGCCGACCGCCATCAGTCCGACCACGGCGGCGTTGGCGTCCACCAGGTGCGCGCGGCCGACCAGCCGGGGCAGCACGCTCTGCGAGCCGACGTCGAAGAAGAGATGTGGAGCGCCGCGTACGAGGCCATCGCCCCGGGTCTGGCCGCCTACCAGCGCGCCGCCATGGAGGCGTACGCGGCGGCACGGCTCTCCTGAGCCGGGCGAGGTGAGGGCGGGCGCGGGGCCGGAGACGGGGACGGAGACGGAGACGGGCCCGACCCCTCCGGCCCGACCACCCGCGCCCCTCCCCCGCCGTCACTCCGTCCGCAGCGCCGTGACCGTCCGGGTACGGGCCGCCCAGGTCGCGGGCAGGAGGGCGCCGAGCAGCGCCAGCACCAGGCCGCCGAGTATCAGCGGCCCCACCACCGACGGGGCGAACACGGCGAGGTCCGCGTCCGGCACCTCGAGCCCGGCGGCGCTGGCCATCGCCGGCATCACCTGGTGGTGCACCAGGATCCCGATCGGGACCCCGATCAGCCCGGCCACCAGCCCGCTGCCACAGACCGAGGTGAGCACCATCCCGACCGCCTGCCGGGGCGACATCCCGAGCGCCTTGAGCACCCCGAGGTCGTGCACCCGCTCCCGGGTGTCCAGCAGCACCGTGTTGAGCACCCCGAGCCCTGCCACCACGGAGAGCAGCAGCGTAAGCGTGCCCGCCAGGGTGTTCATCGCCAGCACCACGATGTTGATGTGCTCCTCGCCGGGGTCGGCGCTCAAACCCTGTTGCTCCACGACCTGGTCCAGCCCGTCGGCGTAGGCCTTCGCGTCGGTCCCCGGGGTGAGGTCGATGTGAAAGGAGAGCGCCTCGCTGTGGACCGCACCGCCGAGCGGCGTCAGCGCGGCCCGGTCCAGGAACACCAGGTCCTCGGTGGTCACCACCTCGCCGGTGATCTTCGCCGGGGTGCGGTGCCCCTGGTCGCTGAGGGTGACGGTGTCACCGATCTGCGCCTGGTTGGCGCGTAGGAAGGCGGCACCGACCACGACCTCGCCGGGGCCGTGGAACCAGCGGCCGGAAACCAGCTGGAAGCCGCTCCAGGAGACGTCACCGGTGAACGCGACCACCTGGGAGCGCCCGGTGTTCCCGGCCACGGTGACCGGGGTCGGCACGCTGCTGTACCAGGCCCGGGTGCCGGGGCGGGACTCGATCGCCTTCGCCACGGCCGCCTCGTCCACGTGGTCGACGGGCTTGGCGGAGCCCTCGATCGGCGGCTGGACCAGCACCTTGCCCGCCCGGTCGGCCGTCAGGGCGTCCTGGAGGGAGCCGAGCGACAGCGTCAGACCGACGCAGAGGGTGACCCCGACCGTGCCGAGCACCACCGCGGCGGCGGTGGTCGCCGAGCGGCCCGGACGGTTGAGCGGGGACGCCAGCCCGAGGCTGAGCGCACGCGGCACCGGCAGCCGGCTCATCCGGTTCTGCACCCGGGACAGCAGGCCCGCCGCTCCGGCCCGTTCCGTCGTGCCGTCGGCAGCCGCCCGCTTGGCACCCGGCGCCGTCCGGCCGACCGCGAGCGCCTCCACCGTACGCAGCCGCCCGGCCCGCAGCGCCGGCACCAGCGCGGTACCCGTCACAGCGGCCAGGGCCACCACGGCGACCACCACATCCACCCAGAGCGGGATGCCGAGCAACCCGCCGCGCAGGGCCTTGTGGGCCATCCCGAGGACCGGAACGGAGAGCAGGTTGCCTCCGAGCACGCCGAGCGCCGTGCCGACCCCGGCGGGGATCAGCGCCTGGCCGACATAGGCGCGCGCCACCTGGGCCGGGGTGAAGCCCAGGGACTTGAGGATGCCGATCCGCCGGGTGGCGGCGCTCACGGCGCCGCTGACCACGACCCCGATGATCAGCACCGACATGGCCAGGCCGAGCACTCCGAAGGCGGTGACGAACGGGACGAAGGTCGAGGCCGTCCGGTTGGCCTCCTCCCGGGCGGGCCGGTAGGAGGTGGCCTTGGTGAGCGCGCCGTTCGGCACCGCGGCGGCCAGCGCGGCGTGGTCGGCCTCCACCTCGGCGTCGCTGTCGGCGTGGGCGAAGCGGTAGAGGTACTGGGCGGCGGGCGTGGTGCCGGGCGCGGTCAGCCCGGCCACCTGCTCGGGGGCGATCCAGCCGTCCGCGCTCCAGGAGACCGAGGTGGCCAGGCCGACGACCTTGAGCGTCGGGTGCCCCGGCAGGTCCGGGAACTGCATGCTGTCGCCGACGGCCAGTGGGGAGTGCCCGTCCAGGAACACCACCTCACCGGGGCCGGTCACCCAGTGGCCCATGGTGAGCCGCAGGCCGTCCATCGGGCCGTCCTGGGCACGGCCGACCAGCGTCATCGGCGGCAGCAGGCTGCCGGCTGGCGGGATCTGCGTGCCCGGAGCGGAGCGCGGCTGCACGGTGACCGCGGAGTAGGGGCCGGCCGAGGCCGTCACGCCGGGCGCGTGGGCGGCCGCGGCGAGCTGAGCGGGGCTCGCCCTGGTCTGGTCGTACAGCACGTTGAGGTGCGCGCCGTGTTGGTCGGTGAAGGAGCGCTGGTACGGGCCCTGGGCGGCGACCAGCAGTCCGACCGCGAGGATGCACGCCGTCACGGACATCATCGTGGTGAGCACCATGACCAGGGTCTGCACGCGCTTGCGGCCGACCCCGGCGCGCACCACCTTGCTCAGGGCACTCATGCGGCCACCTCGCTTCGTCCGGCAGGGGCGTTCGCCCTCCCGCGCCTTCCTTCGGTTCGCTCGCTCCGCTCGTTCACCGGGTGACCCCCGGAGCCGGGACGGCCGCCGTGTCCCGGACCAGTCGGCCGTCGAGCAGTTCGATCGTCCGGTCGGCGCAGGCCTCGGCGAGTGCGGTGTCATGGGTGACCAGCAGGATCGTCTGGCCTTCCGCGTTGAGCCCGCGCAGCAGGTCGCGCACGTCGGCGGCCGAGGCCGTGTCGAGCGCTCCGGTCGGCTCGTCGGCCAGCAGCAGCGGCGGGCGGTTCATCAGTGCCCGGGCCACTGCGACGCGTTGGCGCTCGCCGCCGGAGAGCCGGCCGGGGAAGGCCTTGGCGTGCCGGGCCACCCCGAGCCGCTCCAGCAGCTCCCCGGCCCTGGCCCGGGCCCGCTCCCGCCGCATCCCGGCCAGCTGCGCCGGGAGCAGCACGTTGTCCTCCACGTTCAGGTCGTCCAACAGGTTGAAGAACTGGAACACCATGCCGATCCGTGTCCGCCGGTACTCGGCCAGCGCGGCCTCACCGAGCTGGTGGACGGCCACGCCGTCCACCTCGACGGCGCCCTCGCTCGGGCGGTCGAGGCCGGCGATCAGGTTCAGCAGGGTGGACTTGCCGCTGCCCGAGCGGCCGAGCACGGCCAGCGCCTCGCCAGCCCGTACCTCCAGGTCGAGCCCGGCCAGGGCGGGGCGGGCGGCGTCGGATCGGTCGTACGTCTTGCTGACGCCGCGGATCCGGATGATCGGCGCGTTCACGGGCCCTCCACGGTTCGGGGTCCGGCACCGGGAGACCGGGGCCGGCTGACGGGACATGACGCTACGAATCGGCGGCGGGGTGCGGACAGCCGTCTAAACGGCCTCTCGGGGGTGTATCCAGATACACCCCGAACTGGGTGTTCAGGCCTAGAGCGCCGGGCGTCCGCGCCCGGGCAGACTGAGCCACCGAAAGATCGGAACCGGGGCTCTGCGGGGCTTCGGGACCCAGGCTTCGAGGCCTCTACACAGGGGCTCCGGGAACGATGAGGGGGCTCGTCATGAGGACGGGAGTGATCGGCAAGGTGGCCCGTCGGGTGGGCCGGGCCTGCGTGGACGGCGTGCGCGCCTGGTACGTGGTGACGCTGGCCGTGACGGGGCTGGTCTCGCTGCTGGCCGGGCCGATCCTGCTGGCCGCCGCCCTGTTCGGCCCCGACGAGTCCCGGCCGTTCTCCCCCGGTGGGCCGCTGATCCTGCTCGTGCCGATGGCGCCGGTCGCTCTCTGGGCGCTCTGCTGGGCCACCGGGGGCGGCGGCCGGGCGGTCGGGGCCGCGCTGTTCGCCCCGGGCGCGCTCGCGGTGATGGCGACCCACCTGTACGGCGGTGCCGCGCCCGGCGACCGGTCCGTCTCGCTCTGGATGGCTCCTTCGCTGCTGGTGCTCGGGCTGTTCGGCGCGCGCTGGGCCGCCACCGAGAGCCGGCGGGTCGTCGAGCGGTGGAGCGGGCAGCCGGTCCCGGTGCCGTACCGGCGCCCGGCCGACGAGGCCGGCCCCTGGCACCGGCTGCGGTCCGGCGGCTGGCTGACCGACCCGGCGACCTGGCGGGACCTCGCCTGGGCGCTCCTCACCGGCTTCGCCGTGCTGTTCACCGCCACGATCGTGGTGTTGACACCGGTCGCCCTGGAGGTCTTCGGCCGGAACGGGCCGTTCTTCCCGCTGATCATCGTCTACGGCATGGGCGTCTGGATGGCCCCGTTCGCCATCCTGTGGGCAGCCCCGCCCGTCCTGCGGATGCACGAGAAGGCGGCCCGGGCGCTGCTCGGGCCGTCCCGGCGGGCCGAACTCGCCCGCCAGGTCAGCCACCTGGCCCGGACCAGGGCGGACACCATCGACGCCGGGGCGGCCGAGCTGCGCCGGATCGAGCGGGACCTGCACGACGGGGCGCAGGCCCGGCTGGTGGCGCTGGGCATGCTGCTGACCGTCGCCGAGCAGGTGAAGCACGACCCGGACGCCCTCGGCCCGCTGCTGGCCGAGGCCCGGACGTCCTCGGTGAAGGCGCTGAGCGAGCTGCGGGACCTGGTCCGGGGCATCCACCCGCCGGTGCTGGCCGACCGCGGCCTGGCCGACGCGGTGCAGGCGACCGCACTCGACCTACCGCTGCCGGTCACCTTCACCGGCGGTCTGCCCGGCCGGGCCCCGGCCGCGGTGGAGTCGGCCGCCTACTTCACGGTGAGCGAGCTGCTGGCCAATGTGGTCAAACACTCCGGGGCCTCGCACGTATGGATCGAGATAGGGCACAGTGACGGGCTGCTGCGGATATCGGTCACCGATGACGGGCGCGGCGGCGCCGACCCGTCCCGGGGAACCGGTCTCAGCGGAACCGAACGCCGACTGGCCGCCTTCGACGGGGTGCTCGCGATCAGCAGCCCGTCCGGTGGTCCGACCATCGTGAACCTGGAGATCCCGTGCGCGTTGTCATCGCCGAAGACCTCTTCCTCCTCCGGGACGGGCTGACCCGGCTGCTGGAGGCCAACGGCATGAAGGTCACCGCGGCGGTCGAGAACGGCGAGCAACTGCTCACCGCGGTCGCCGCCGACCGGCCCGACATCGCCGTGGTCGACGTACGGCTGCCGCCCAGCTTCACCGACGAGGGGCTGCGTGCGGCACTGGCGGCCCGTCAGGCACAACCGGGCCTGCCCGTGCTGGTGCTGTCGCAGTTCGTGGAGCAGCTGTACGCCCGCGAGCTACTGGCTGGCAGCACCGGCGGAATCGGCTACCTGCTCAAGGACCGCGTGCTGGACGGTGCCCAGTTCATCGACGCCGTCCAGCGGGTCGCCCAGGGCGGTACCGCGATGGACCCGGAGGTGATCACCCGACTGCTCAACCACAACTCCTCGGCCGGCCCGGTCTCCACCCTCTCCCCGCGCGAGCGGCAGGTGCTGGCGCTGATGGCCGAGGGCCGCTCCAACGCCGCGATCGCCCAGCAGCTGGTGATCACCGAGCGGGCGGTCGCCAAGCACACCGCGTCGATCTTCGTCCGGCTCGACCTCCAGCCCTCCGACGACGACAACCGCCGCGTCCTGGCCGTCCTGGCCCACCTCAACAACTCCTGAACGCCCTCGACACCCCTTGGAAGGGAGCCGCCGATCACCACACCGCCGCTTTGAGGGGCCCACGATTTTGAGGGGACGCGGACAAGTGGTGGGCAGCCCTCCGCCGCAGGGGGCTCGCCCGCCGTGGAAGCGGTCATCTACGCTGATGAGGTGCTCATCCTTGTTCGCCGCCGCCACGTGGACCTGCTCCGCGTGACGAGCATGTCCTGTCGACGCTCCGGCTGAACCTCGCATTCACCCTCAACGGCGGCCCCGAGCGGTCGCCACCACCTCCCGGCTCCCGGAGCACCCGCCGCACCAGGCGCAGCTCCGGCCACCTCCCGGTCGACCACCGGGACCGACCGGGACGAGACCTAGCGGATGTCACACATGACGCAGCAGCACACGCCCATACCCGGATCCGGCCCCACCGAGGCGCTCCCCGACGCCCTCCCAGTGATCGATCTCTCGCTCGCCGACGGCAGCCCGGAGGACCGCCTCCGCCTGCACGACGAGCTGCGCGCCGCGGCCACCGGCGTCGGCTTCTTCCAGCTCGTCGGCCACGGCGTCACCCCGGCGGAGACGGCCGCGCTCGCCGGCGCCATGCGCGCCTTCTTCGCCCTCCCCGAGGCCGACCGGCTCGCCGTGAGCAACCTCAACTCCCCGCACTACCGGGGCTACACCCGCACCGGCGACGAGCGCACCGGCGGCAGCCAGGACTGGCGCGACCAACTGGACATCGGCGCCGAGCTTCCCCCGCACGTCCCCGGCACCGGCGAGCCCCCGTACTGGTGGCTGGAGGGCCCCAACCAATGGCCGGCCGCCCTCCCCGGGCTGCGCACCGCCGCCCTCGGCTGGATCGACCACCTCGGCGATGTCGCCCGTAGGCTGCTGCACGAACTCCTCGCCGCGATCGGCGCCCGCCCCGACTTCTACGACGAGGCCTTCGCGGGCCACCCCCACCTGCGCCTCAAGCTGGTCCGCTACCCCGGCACCGCCCCGGACGGCGCCGGCCAGGGCGTCGGCGCCCACAAGGACTACGGCTTCATCACGCTGCTGCTCCAGGACACCGTCGGCGGTCTCCAGGTCGAGCGCCCGGACGGCACCTTCCTGGACATCCCCCCGCTCGACGGCGCCTTCGTCGTCAACCTCGGCGAACTCCTGGAAGTGGCCACGGACGGCTACCTCAAGGCCACCAGCCACCGTGTGGTCAGCCCGCCCGGCGCCCGCGAGCGCTTCTCCGTGCCCTTCTTCTACAACCCCCGCCTCGACGCCCACATCGAGCCGCTCGACTTCCCGCTCGCCCACCACGCCCCCGGCGCCACCGAAGACCCCGAGAACCCCCTCTTCGCCGACTTCGGCCTCAACGAATGGAAGGGCTACACCCGAGCCCACCCCGAAGTCACCCGCCGCCACCACGCCACCCTGACCGAACCCGCCACCCACTGACGCCGGACGAACCGTCGTCGACGCCCCCGCCCCCGCCCCACCGATCGGACCCGGCACAGCAACCCGATCCCGGCGGACGGCGGGGGCGTCGCCGTGCCACCCCGGCACCGATGCGGCTGCCCGGGCACGCCGGCGGCGCGGACCCCGAAGGGGTCACGGCACCAGCGCGGGACAGCGGCTGTGGAAGGCTACGGAACCCGACCGGTCAGCTCAGCAGAGCGGGCCGCTATCGCGCCGGCCCAGAGCCGGCCGCTCCTTGACCTCGGTTGCCGCACCCGCCGAGGCAGTACGACACCAGCAGGCTCCCGGCCCGCGCCAGGACCCGGGCCGACGACGGATCCGACAACGCCGCCCGGCACTCACCGAGCCAGCGACCCACGACCCGCCGCCACATCGCTGAACCCCCAGCCAGTCCCATCGCCTCCCGACCGTTGGCACGCACGGCGTCCGTCACACGTAGGGCCCCTCCCCTCCCCGCAGCGACAGGTCGGCAGCCCGGCAGGTCGACAGCCCGGCAGGCCAGCAGCCCGACAGCCCGACAGCCCGACAGCCCGACAGCCCGACAAACGGTGGACCCGCAGAGCGGCCACTGTCACACTGCTGGTGTCACAGCAGGAGTGTGCCAGCGCGGGAGGCAGCAGATGGGGGAGCACGGCGCCGTTGTGGGGGAGGTGCGGCTGACGGTGGACGAGTTGGCGGCGCGGGCCGGGGTGACGGTGCGGACGGTGCGGTTCTACGGGACGAAGGGGTTGCTGCCGCCACCGGAGTTGGGACCGCGGCGGGTGGGGTTGTACGGGGCGGCGCACCTGGACCGGTTGGGGCTGATCGAGGAGTTGCAGCGGCAGGGGCTGACGCTGGCGGCGATCGAGCGGTACCTGGCGCGACTGCCGGAGGACAGTACGCCGCTGGATCTGGCGATCCACCGGGCGCTGGTGGCGTCCTGGACGCCGGAGACCCCGGAGGAGGCCACCCGGGCGCAGCTGGAGCGGCGGGCCGGGCGGGGGCTGTCCGAGCAGCAGATGGAGCGGCTGGTCGTGATGGGCGCGCTGGAGCGGACGGCGGATCCGGAGGTGTTCCGGGTGGATCCGGGTCTGCTGCCGCTGGGGGTGCGGATCCTGGACGTGCCGATCCCCCTGGAGACGCTGCTGGCCGCCCGGGCCGTGGTGCTGGAGCACAGCCGGGCGACGGCCCGGGAGCTGCAGCGGTTGTTCCGGGAGACGGTGTGGAAGCCGTACCGGGAGAGCGAGCCGGCCCCCGACGAGCTGGCCCGGATGAAGGCGCTGACCGACCACATCCAGCCGATGGTGGCGCAGGCGCTGGTCACGGCGTTCCAGCGGTCGCTGCGGGAGGAGCTGGGCGAGGAGCTCGCCGGGGAGTTCAGCGAGAGTCCGAACGAGGACCCGGACGAGGACCCGAACGAGAAGTCGACCGGAACCCGCGCGAGAAGCCGAACGGGGAACTGAAGGAGAAGCTGGACGGCGCCTCGGGTGAGGCCGTGCGGGACACGGCCTCACCCGAACTCGGATCCGCCTGAACCGGGGACCGGATCAGTCCGTGAAGGTCCGCCCCTCCGCCGCGACCCGCTCCAGCAGCGCCGGGGGCGCGAACCGCTCGCCGTACGCGGCGGCGAGTTCGCGGGCGCGGGCCGCGAAGCCGGCCGGGCCGCCCTGATAGCCGTTGATGTACTGGAACACGCCGCCCGTCCAGGCCGGGAAGCCGATACCCAGGATCGAGCCCACGTTGGCGTCGGCGACCGAGGTCAGCACGCCCTCCTCCAGGCAGCGCACCGAGTCCAGCGCCTCGCTGAACAGCATCCGCTCCTTGAGGTCCTCGAACGGGACCTCGACCTGGTCGACATCGTCAACGCCGTCGGCCACACCGCCGCCAGGACGCGAGAAGTGCTCCCGCAGCCCCGGCCAGAGCCGCCCGCGCTTGCCGTCCTCGCCGTACTCGTAGAAGCCCGCGCCGCCGCTGCGCCCCGGACGACCGAACTCGTCGACCATCCGGTCCACCACCGCGTCCGCCGGGTGCGGCGTCCAGGTGCCGCCGGCGGCCTCCACCGAGCGCCGGTGCTCGTCGCGGATCTTGCGCGGCAGGGTGAGAGTCAGCTCGTCCATCAGGGAGAGCACCTTGGCGGGGTAGCCGGCCTGGGCGGCGGCCTGCTCGATGCTGGACGGGTGGATTCCCTCGCCGACCATGGCGACGCCCTCGTTGAGGAACTGGCCGATCACCCGCGAGGTGAAGAAGCCTCGGGAGTCGTTGACCACGATCGGGGTCTTGTCGATCTGCCGGACCAGGTCGAAGGCGCGGGCGAGCGCCTCGTCCCCGGTCTGCGGGCCACGGATGATCTCGACCAGCCGCATCTTGTCGACCGGCGAGAAGAAGTGCAGGCCGATGAAGTCGCCGGTGCGCTGGACGCCCTCCGCGAGCAGGCCGATCGGCAGGGTGGAGGTGTTGGAGCAGAGCAGCGCGTCGGGGGCGACGAAGCCCTCGATCTCCTGGAACACCTTGTGCTTGAGCTCGGTGTTCTCGAAGACGGCCTCGATCACCGCGTCGCAGCCGGCCAGGTCCGCGGCCTCGGCGGTGGGGGTGATCCGGGCGAGCAGGGCGTCGCGCTTGGCCTCGGTGGAGCGGCCGCGGGCGACGGCCTTGTTCAGCAGCCCCTCGGAGTAGGCCTTTCCGCGCTCGGCGGCCTCCAGACTCACGTCCTTGAGCACGACCTCGATGCCGGCCTTGGCGCAGGCGTAGGCGATGCCGGCGCCCATCATCCCGGCGCCGAGCACCGCGACCTTGCGGACCAGTCGCTTCTCGAACTCCTTGGGGCGCCCGGCACCGGAGTTGACCGCCTGCATGTCGAAGAACAGCGCCTGGATCATGTTCTTGCTGGTCTGCCCGCAGGCCAGCTCGGTGAAGTAGCGGGCCTCGATCACCATCGCGGTGTCGACGTCGACCTGGCTGCTCTCCACCGCGGCGGCCAGCACGTTGCGCGGGGCCGGGTAGGGCGCGCCGTTCAGCTGCTTGCGCAGGTTGGCCGGGAAGGCGGGCAGGTTGGCGGCGAAGGCGGGGGTGGCCGGGGTGCCGCCGGGGATCTTGTAGCCCTTGACGTCCCAGGGCTGGACCGCGGTCGGGTTGGCCTCGATCCAGGCCTTCGCGCGGGCGGCCAACTCCTCGGGGGTGTCGACCAGTTCGTGCACCAGGCCGTGCTCCAGCGCCTGAGCCGGGCGGTACTGGCGGCCCTGCAGCAGGAACTTCAGCAGGGCGTCGGTGATGCCGAACAGCCGTACCGTACGGACCACCCCGCCGCCGCCCGGCAGCAGGCCGAGGGTGACCTCGGGCAGGCCGATCCGGCTGGCCGGGGTGTCCAGCGCGATCCGGTGGTGGCAGGCGAGGGCGATCTCCAGGCCGCCGCCGAGCGCGCTGCCGTTGACAGCCGCGACGACGGGCTTGCCGAGGGTCTCCAGGGTGCGCAGCGAGCGCTTGATCCGCATGGACTTCTCGAAGACGGCCTCGGCGTCCCCAGGTTGGGCGGCGGAGAGCATCCGCAGGTCTCCCCCGGCGAAGAAGGTCTTCTTGCCGGAGGTGATCACCACGCCGCGCAGCGCGTCCCCGAGCCCGGCCAGCCGCCCGACCACGGCCTCGAAGTCGGCGGTGAAGGCCTCGTTCATGGTGTTGACGGACTGGGTGGGGTCGTCGAGGACGAGGGTGACCACGCCGTCCTGGTCCTGCTCCCAGCGGATGGTGGTGGTGTCGCTCATCAAGTTCTCCAGGTCTACCGGTCTGCTGGGGAGGGGGTCAGACGCGCTCGACGACGGTGGCGATGCCCATGCCGCCGCCCACGCAGAGGGTGATCAGGCCGTAGCGCAGGTCGCGCCGCTCCAACTCGTCGATCACGGTGCCGAGCAGCATCGCGCCGGTGGCGCCGAGCGGGTGGCCGAGGGCGATCGCGCCGCCGTTGACGTTCACCTGGTCGTGGCGGAAGCCGAGTTCGCGGATGAAGCGGAGCGCGACCGCCGCGAAGGCCTCGTTGATCTCGACCAGGTCGATGTCGGCGGCGGTGAGGCCGGCCTTGGCGAGCGCCTTGCGGGTGGCCGGGGCCGGGCCGGTGAGCATGATGGTGGGCTCGGAGCCGGAGACGGCGGCGGAGACGATCCGGGCGCGCGGGCGCAGCCCGTACCGCTCACCGACCTCACGGTTGCCGATCGCGACGAGCGCGGCGCCGTCCACGATGCCGGAGGAGTTGCCCGCGTGGTGGACGTGGTCGATGGCCTCCACCCAGTGGTACTTCTGCAGCGCGACGGCGTCGAAGCCCCCGGCCTCGCCGATCTGGGCGAAGGAGGGCTTGAGGCCGGCCAGGGTCTCGACGGTGGTGCCGGGGCGGATGAACTCGTCGCGCTCCAGCACGACCAGACCGTTGCGGTCGCGCACCGGGACCACCGAGCGGTCGAACAGGCCGTCCGCCTGGGCCTTGGCGGCGCGGGCCTGGGACTCTGCGGCGAAGGCGTCCACGTCGGTGCGGGAGAAGCCCTCGATGGTGGCGATGAGGTCGGCGCCGATGCCCTGCGGGGCGAAGTTGGTGTCGTACGCGGTCATCGGGTCGGCGAACCAGGCGCCGCCGTCGGAGGCCATCTTGACCCGGGACATCGACTCCACGCCGCCGGCCAGGATCAGGTCCTCCCAGCCCGAACGGACCTTGGCGGCGGCCAGGTTGACGGCTTCCAGGCCGGAGGCACAGAAGCGGTTCTCCTGGACGCCGGCCACCGTGTCGGGCAGGCCGGCCGCGATGGCGGCGATCCGGGCGATGTCGGAGCCCTGGTCGCCGATCGGGCTGACCACGCCGAGCACGATGTCGTCGATCGCGGCCGGGTCCAACTCGGGGTAGCGGCTGCGCAGTTCATGGATCAGGCCGACGACCAGGTCGATCGGCTTGGTGCCGTGCAGCGAGCCGTTGGCCTTGCCGCGGCCGCGCGGGGTGCGGATCGCGTCGTAGACGTACGCTTCGGTGGTCACGATGGAAATGCCTTTCGGGGCAGGGGGGTTCCTGAGGGTTCCGGGGGTTCCCGAGGGTTCCGGGGGGGGTTCCTGAGGGGGCTCAGCCGAGGATGGAGCGGCCGACGATCTCCTTCATGATCTCGGTGGTGCCGCCGTAGATGGTCTGGATGCGGCCGTCGGTGAACGCCCGGGCGACCGGGAACTCGCTCATGTAGCCGTAGCCGCCGTGGAGCTGGAGGCAGCGGTCGGCGGTGCGCTTCTGCAGTTCGGTGGCCCACCACTTGGCCATCGAGGCGTCGGCCGGGGTGAGCGCGTAGCGGTTGTGCTCGGTGATGCAGCGGTCGACGAAGGTCCGGGTGATCGCGCACTCGGTGGCCAGTTCGGCGATCTCGAAGCGCACGTGCTGGAGCTTGGCCAGCGGACGGCCGAAGGCCTCGCGCTGCTTGACGTAGTCGGTGGTGATCTCGACCAGGTACTCGGCGCCGGCGATCGCCGCGGCGGCGATGGTGAGCCGCTCCTGGGCGAGGTTCTGCATCAGGTGGATGAAGCCGCCGTTGAGCTCGCCGACCAGGTTCTCCTTCGGCACCCGAACGTCCTCGAAGAACAACTCGGCGGTGTCCTGGGCCTTCTGGCCGATCTTGTCGAGGTTGCGGCCGCGCTCGAAACCGGGCATGCCGCGCTCGACGGCCAGCAGGCTCAGGCCGTGCGAGCCGCCCTCGGGGGTGGTGCGGGCGACCACGATCACCAGGTCGGCGAGGATGCCGTTGGAGATGAAGGTCTTGGCGCCGTTGAGCAGGTAGTGGTCGCCCTGGTCGACCGCATGGGTGCGGATGCCCTGCAGGTCGGAGCCGGTGCCCGGTTCGGTCATCGCGATCGCGGTGACCAGCTCGCCGGTGCAGAAGCCGGGCAGCCAGCGGCGCTTCTGCTCCTCGGTGGCGAGCGAGGTGAGGTAGGGGCCGATGATGTCGTTGTGCAGGCCGATCGCCAGCCCGGACGCACCGGCCCGGGCGAACTCCTCGGCCAGCACTGCGGCGTAGCGGAAGTCCGGGGTGCCGCCACCGCCGTACTCCTCGGGGACGGCCAGGCCGAGCAGGCCCTGGCGTCCGGCCGCGAGCCAGACGGAGCGGTCGACGATGCCGGCCCTCTCCCAACGGTCGTAGTGCGGCAACACCTCCTTGGTGAGGAAGGCCTTCACGGTGGCCCGGAAGTCCTCGTGCTGCTCGGTGAAGATCTCGCGCTGCAACGCTACGCTCCTTGTTCTGCTACGGAGTCGACGGCCGACTGGTCGAGGGACGGCACGCCCCAGTCCCGGGCGACCTCTGCGGTGTCCGCGCCCGGCCGGGCCGGCGGGCGGCGCAGCGCGCCGGGGGTGGCGGAGAAGCGCGGGGCGGGGGCGGGCTGGGTGACGCCGTCCGCCTCGACGTACGTACCGCGCGCCATCAGGTGTCCGTCCGTCGCGGCCTGGCGCATCGTCAGCACGGGTTCCACACAGGCGTCCGAGCCGGCGAAGACGGCCTCCCACTCGGCCCTGGCCCGGGTGGCGAAGCGGGCGGCGATCCGGGTGCGCAGTTCGGGCCAGCGGGCGAGGTCGTACTGTCCGGGCGCGTCCTGGCCCAGTTCCAGCAGCCGGGCGAACTCGGCGTAGAACCGGGGCTCCAGCGCGCCCACCGCGAGGTGTCCGCCGTCGGCCGCCCGGTAGATCGCGTAGAACGGCGCGCCGCCGTCCAGCAGGTTCACGCCCCGGCGGTCCTGCCAGTGCCCGGCCGCGAGCAGGCCCCACAGCATGCTGCCCAGGTGCGCCGCGCCGTCCACGATCGCGGCGTCGACCACCTGGCCGGCGCCGGTCGCCCGGGCGTGGTGAAGCCCGGCGAGCAGGCCGACGACCAGGTAGAGCGAGCCGCCCGCGTAGTCCCCGAGCAGGTTGGCCGGGATCCCCGGCGCCTCGCCCGCCCCACCCTGCGCCGCGACCAGCCCGAGCACCCCGGCCACCGCCGAGTACCCGAGGTCGTGCCCGGCGGTCGCGGCCCGCGGCCCCTGCTGCCCCCACCCGGTCATCCGCCCGTACACCAGCGCCGGATTGCGCGCCAGACACGCCTCCGGCCCGACCCCGAGCCGCTCCGCGACACCCGGCCGGTAGCCCTCGATCAGCAGATCCGCCCGCTCCACCAGCTCCAGCACCCGCCCGGGCCCCTCGGGCGACTTGAGGTCGATCAACACCGACCGCTTGTTCCGGTTGGTCAGGTCGTACGCCGGATCCGCCCCGAGCGGTGAGGGGTCCGGCCGGTCCACCCGCACCACGTCCGCCCCGAGATCCCCCAACAGCATCGCCGCGAACGGCCCCGGCCCGATCCCCGCGAGCTCCACCACCCGCACACCCGCCAACGGCCCCGGACCGCCGACGCCGCCCGCTGGACTGCCTGTGTCACGCACTGGCCGCAGACCCCTTCAGGGTTTGACAGTAAAGCTGTAACACTCGCGATGATAGGGAAGCGACCGGCCGGTAACAAGACCTCCTCCCCCGCCCGGTGTCACCGGCTCCCCCGTGGCGAACCCGTGGCGAACCCTTGACGGACCCGGCGACTCCCCGCGCAACCGACGCCACGGAGGGCGCGGGCGCGCGCCGATCCTGCAGCCGGGGAGAAATGGGCGGGCACGCACCCAGGTAATAGCCTATTGTGCGATTGATCTCTTACGGATGCCACGGGGGAAGTGCCATGACCACCACTGACCGGACCACCACCGCCGCCCGCACGATCGTCGCCGTCTCCGAGCGGCTGGTGCTGACGCGGCCGCAGGAGGACGACGTGGAGGCGATGTTCGCCATCCACGGGGATCCGGAGACCAACCGGTACAACCCGAACGGGCCGCAGCGGGACGTCGCGCAGGCGCAGGAGATGCTGGACGGGTTCGTGGCGGACTGGCCGCGGGACGGGGTGGGGTACTGCGCGGTGGCGACGCGGGAGCAGCCGGGGGTGATCATCGGGTTCGCCGGGCTGTATCTGCACACGCTCGACGGGGAGAAGGTGTTCAACCTGTACTACCGGTTCCGCCCCTCCGCGTGGGGCAAGGGATACGCTGCGGAGGCGGCGCGGGCGGCGATGGCGGAGGCGCTGCCGCGGTTCCCGGGGATTCCGGTGATCGCGCTGATCCGGGCGGACAATCTGCCCTCGCGGCGGCTCGCGGAGCGGCTCGGGCTGGTGGCGGACCCGGACGGGCGGGTCGACCACGAGGAGCGGCTGATCCACCGGATGGCGTGAGCCCGAGGATCCCCCGCCGGGGGGAGGGGGATCCGGCGCCGGGCGGAGGCGGCGGCCCGGGGCGCAGGGCGACCGTGGGGGCATGAGGATCCATGAGAACGCGGTACGGGCCGGGGCGGCCTGGACCGCGGTGGCGGCGACGGTGCCGTACCTGACGCTCAAGGTGCTGTGGCTGACCGGGTGTCCGGTGGGGTCGGACGATCCCGGGGAGCTGGACCGGCTGTGGCTGCTGAACCTGCTGACCTTCGGGATGGACGCCATCGCCGTGGCCCTGGCGCTGGCGTTCGTACGACCGTGGGGGCGACGGGTGCCGGCCGGGCTGGTGGCGTTCCCGATGTGGGTGGCGACCGGTCTGCTCGGCACCATCCTGGTCGCGCTGCCGCTGTACCTGTCGAGCGTCCTGGTGCTGGGGCCGGAGCACAGCAGCGGGCAGGGCACCGACATCGGCATCGCCGACTGGGTGTTCTTCGTCGTGTACGGCGGGTTCACCGTGCAGGGGTTGGCGCTGATCACCGCTTTCACGCTGTACGCCCGACAGCGCTGGGCCGACCTGCTGCGGGCACGGATCGGCGATCTGCCGCGCTCCCCCACCCTGGCCGTGCAGCGCAGTCTCGGCTGCGTCGCGGCGCTGCTCGGCCTCGGCGCCGCGGCGGCCCGGGTGTACTGGGCGGCGGGCGGCTCGGTCGGGATGCCGATCGCGATGGCGGAGGAGCACCCCCGGGGCGTGGCGGTGATGGACGCGGTGACCGCGGTGATGGCGGTGGCCGCACCCACGGCGCTGCTGGTGCTGGTGTTCCGGGTCCGGCCGGGCGGGCGCTTGCGCGGTCCGCTGCTGGTGGCCTGGACGGCGGCCGGATCACTGTTCGGCTGGGGCAGCTGGCAGTTGGTGGCCTTCGCCGCGACGACGACCAGGGTGACCGAGCTGCGGACGGCGGTGCCCGGACTGATGCCCCTGGTGCAGGCCGGACAGGTGGTGGCCGCGGTGCTGGTGCTGACCGTGGGCGCGATGGCCCTGTGTGAACGGGCCGCCGCCGAGCAGCCGGCGCCGTCGAGCGAACCGGCGGCCAGGTGAAGCCGACCGGGCGGGCGCCCGCTGACGTAGAGTCACCCGGGTGAACACGGGGGGCGGTCGGCTGCGGTCGGTGGTGGAGGCGCTGTTCGGGCGACGGGCCCGGCTGCGCTGGGTGCATCTGGTGCTGGGCGGCGCGCTGCTGATGCCGTACTGGCTGCTGTCGGTGGTGGGGCTCGGGGCGTTCAACCCCGACCAGGGGCACCTGCGGCAGGTCCTGCTGCAACTGCTCGCGCTGTTCACATCGCTGCCGATGGCGGCCGTCACCGCGCTGGTGCCGACCGTCCGGGGGCTGGAGGGGGCGGCCGCGCGGGCGCTGTGCGTGGTGGCGCGGCCGGAGGAGCTGGCCACCGGGCCGGCCCGGTCGTGGGGGGCGAGGTGGCGCACCGCGGTCTGGTTCGTGCTGCACCTGTTCTGCGGCGGGGTGGTCGCCGGGATGACGCTCGCCGGGGTGCCGTTCTCGATCGTGCTGCTGATGAGCCTCAACGGGTCCAAGGACCTCGGCCGGTACTGGGAGGACCGCTTCCCCGGCTGGATGCTCACCGGCCCGGCGCTGGGCCTCGCTGTCCTGCTGCTCGTCGTCGGCACCAGCGCCGCCTGCGGCGCGCTGCTCGCCCGCTGGGCGCCCATCCTGCTCGGGCCGACCCCGGAGGAGCGGCTGGCCGCCGCCGAGCGGCGGGCCACCGTGCTCGCCCAGCGCAACCGGCTGGCCCGCGAGCTGCACGACTCGGTCGGGCACGCGCTCAGCGCGGTCGGCATCCAGGCCTCGGCGGCGGCCCGGGTGCTGCGCACCGACCCGGACTTCGCCGCCGAGGCGTTGCGGGCGATCGAGGAGACCGCGCGGGGGGCCGTCGCCGAACTGGACACCGTGCTCGGGCTGCTGCGCGAGGAGGAGACCACCGCCGGACCGGCCGGGCCCACGCTCGCCGAGCTCGACGACCTGCTGCGCCAACTCACCCGCACCGGCGTGACGGTGGACGCCGAGCTGGCCCCGGACCTGGCCGCGCTGCCCGCCGAGGTCTCCCGCGAGGCTTACCGGATCGTGCAGGAGGGCCTGACCAATGTGCTGCGGCACGCCGGGCCCGCCCCGGCCGGACTGCGGGTCGCGCTCGGCGCGCGCCGGCTGGAGATCGAACTGACCAACCCGCTCGGCCCCGCCCGCCCGAGCCGCCCCGGCGGCGGGCGCGGGCTGCGCGGGATCGGGGAACGCGCCACGGCCCTGCGCGGCGGGAGCACGGCGGGGCCGAGCGAGGACGGAACGACGTGGCGGCTGGCCGTCTGGCTGCCGGTGGGAGGGACACCGTGAACAAGAACACCGGTACCGGGACCATCCGCGTGGTGATCGCGGACGACGAGCGGCTGGTCCGGATGGGCCTGCGGGTGGTGATCGACGCCGAACCGGACCTCACCGTGGTCGGCGAGGCCTCCGACGGCGCCGAGGTCGTCCCGCTGGTGCGCGAGCTGCGCCCGGACGTGGTGCTGATGGACGTCCGGATGCCCGGCATCAACGGGATCCGGGCCACCGAGCAGCTGGTCGGCGGGATGGCCGAGCCGCCGAGGATCCTGGTGGTCACCACCTTCGAGCACGACGACCACGTGTACGACGCGCTGCGTGCGGGCGCGGCCGGGTTCCTGCTGAAGCGGGCGCGGGCGGAGGAGATGGTCCAGGCGGTGCGGCTGGTCGCGCGCGGGGACTCGCTGCTGTTCCCGGCGGCCGTGCGCGAACTCGCGCTGCGCCACGGCGCGGACGACCGCCGGGACGCCGCCGTGGACCGGGGACCGATCGGGCGGCTGACCGAGCGGGAGGGGCAGGTGCTGCGGCTGATGGCCTCCGGGCTCAACAACAGCGAGATCGCCCAGCAGCTGGTGGTGAGCCAGGAGACGGTGAAGACCCACGTCGGCAGTGTGCTGGCCAAGTTGGGCGCCCGGGACCGCACCCAGGCGGTGATCGCGGCGTACGAGTCGGGGTTCGTGCTGCCCGGCTGAGCCCCGGGGAGGCGATCGTACGGGCACGTACCGGTGCGCACGGAGGTTCCGTCCGCCCGCTACCAGCAAGTAGAGTTCGGCATTCCCCTTAGCCGTCCGATACCTCCCGTATCGCCTGGAACGAACTGGTGGCCGCATGACAGTCCGGACCAGCCCCGCGCTGTGGTGGCGCATGGGCATCGTGCTCTCGGCGGGCCTCGGCCTGTCCCTCGGGGCGGCGTCGCTGGTGTACTTCACCGTGCAGAGCAACGTGATCGTGCTCGGCTACTTCATCGGCGCGGTGTACTGGATGGTCAAGCGCGACACCGTGGACGCGCCCGCGCCCCGGCTGCGCGGCGCCGCCACGCTGTACATCCTGATCACCGGCCTGGTCTCGCACATCCTGCTCCAGCACGGCGCCGACCCGCTGCCCGGGCTGGTCGGCGGGCCGGACCGGCTGGCGCACTGGTCGTCCTTCTTCCTGCACTACGTGACGCCGGTGATGGTGCTCGCCGACTGGCTGCTGCTGAAGCCCCGCAACGCGGCGGCCTGGAAGGACATCCCGCTCTGGCTGGCCTTCCCGCTCGGCTACGCGGCGATCGTGCTCGCCCGCAACGCGCTGTTCGCCGACTTCCCGACGCCGTACCCGTACTTCTTCTTCGACCCGACCACCAAGGGCTACGGCTACGTCTGGGGCCAGATCGCCCAGCTGACCGTCGAGTTCGTCGTGCTCGCCGCACTCGTCGTCGGGCTGGACCGGCTGGGCACCCTGGTCGCGGCCAGGCTCAGACCCGCGAGGGCATGAGGACCGCGGCGGCCGGCCCCGGACAGGCCCAGGGCCTCAGATCCGCCAGGCGCGGATCCGGTCGGCCGCCGCGTACACGTCCGCCCGGCCGTCGGCGATGTCGCGGGCCAGCTCGACCAGCGCCCCGTACGGCGGGTCGATCCCCTCTCCGGCCGCGTGCATGTACGCGGCCGTCGTCATGCAGGCGTACAGGTTGTTGCGCACCGGGAGCGGGCGCAGCAGCACGATGGTGTGCATCAGCGTGGCCGCGCACCAAGCGGCGTCGGCGTCGTGGCCGAGCTGGGCGGTGTTCACCCGGTGTCGGGCCACGGCGGCCTGCAGCGCCGAGTAGTCCCGCACGCTGAGGTCCTCCGGGGAGGCCAGTTCCTGCACGTCGAGCAGCCAGCGCAGGTCGACGTGCAGGAGTGTCACGCCCTCGTCCCTCACCGCGCTCCGACCCCCGCCGAGCCAGGTCCCGACACCGCGCCGCCGCCCCTCACGCGGCGGGCGCGTCCTCCGGGAACGCGGCGTCGAACTCTGCCTGGTGCGCCTTCCAGAACGCCACGGCGTGGTCCACGAACACCCGGCGCTGCTGCTCCCGCACGCTCAGGTCGTGGACGTACGCCTTCACGCTCTTGCCGTCCGCGGCGGCGGCCTCGCGGATCGCGGCGAGTTCGTGCTCCGTGTACTCGATGTTGAGCGCTGGCATGTCGCCGATGGTACTGCAGCGAACGGAAGTTGGGACCAGGGCAAGAGGTGGTCCTGCCGAACTGACCGTCGCACCTGCACCGCGCCGGGGCAGCGCTGACCGCCGCACCGGCGCCCGCGCCACACCCCGCTACATCGGATCCACCCCCCTCAGTTCGCCGTCCAGCTCCAGCCACCTGGTCAGCCCCAGACCGCGCAGGAACGGCAGGTCGTGGCTGACCACGATCAGCGCGCCCTGGTAGGCGGCCAGTGCCTGGGTGAGCTGGCGGACGCTGGCCAGGTCCAGGTTGTTGGTCGGCTCGTCGAGCAGCAGCAGCTGCGGCGGCGGGTCGGCCAGCAGCAGGGCGGCCAGCGTCGCCCGGAACCGTTCGCCCCCGGACAGGGTGCCGGCCGGCTGGTCCGCCCGGGCGCCGCGGAACAGGAAGCGGGCGAGCCGGGCACGGATCGTGTTGTCCCCGGCGGCCGAGGCGAACAGCTTGACGTTCTGCGCGACGGTCAGCTCGTCGTCCAGCAGGTCGAGCCGCTGCGGCAGGTAGCGCGAGGAGACCGGGGTGGTGATCTCGCCCTCCAGCGGAGCGAGTTCGCCCGCGATGGTGCGCAGCAGGGTGGTCTTGCCGGAGCCGTTGCGCCCGACCAGTGCGATCCGCTCGGGGCCGCGCAGGTCGAGGTCGGCGGTGGCGCCGTAGGGCAGCCTGACCTTCTGCAGGGTGAGCACGGTGCGCCCGGCCGGCACGGCGGTGCGCGGCAGGTCGATCCGGATCTCGGCGTCGTCGCGCACGGCCTCCTCGGCGGCGGTGAGCCGCTGTTTGGCCTCCTCCAGTCGCTCGGTGTGCATGCCGGTCAGCCGGCCCGCCGTCTCCTGACCCTTGCGCTTGAGCATCCCGGCGAAGATGTGCGGGTCGTTGCGGGTGACCGATCGCTTCTTGCCGTAACTGGCGCTGCGCTCCAGCTTGGTGCGGGCGTCCACCAGGTCCCGCTTCTGGCGCTGGACGTCGGCCTCGGCGTTGCGCAGCAGCCGCTCGGCCGTCTCCTGCTGGGCGGCGAGGGTGCGCTCGTACTCGGCGAAGTTGCCGCCGTACCAGGTGACTTCACCACCTCTAAGGTCGGCGATCTGGTCGACGTACTGGAGCAGCTCGCGGTCATGACTGACGATCAGCATGGCACCGTTCCAACCGGCCACCGTCTCGTAGAGCCGCTCGCGGGCGGCCCGGTCGAGGTTGTTGGTGGGCTCGTCGAGCAGCAGGACGTCGGGGCGGCGCAGCAGCAGGGTGGCGAGCCGCAGCAACACCGCCTCCCCGCCGGAGAGTTCACCGGTGGTGCGGTCGAGGCCGAGGCGGTGCAGGCCGAGCCGGTCGAGGGTGGCGCGGGCGCGCTCCTCGACGTCCCAGTCCTCGCCGACGGCGTCGAAGTGCCGCTGGTCGGTGTCGCCGGACTCGATGGCGTGCAGGGCCTCGCGGGCGGCCCGGATGCCGAGCGCCTCGTCGACCCGCAGCCCTGTGTCGAGCGTCAATCCCTGGGGCAGGTAGCCGAGTTCGCCCTCGATCCGGACGGTGCCGCCGGTGGGGGTGAGTTCGCCGGCGATCAGCCGCAGCAGGGTGGACTTGCCGGCGCCGTTGAGCCCGATCAGTCCGGTGCGGCCGGGGCCGACGGCGAGGTGGAAGCCCTCCAGGACGGGCTTGCCGTCGGGCCACTCGAACGTGAGGTCGGTGCAGAGGACGGCGGTGGTGGGTTGTGCCATGTAGGGCCTCCCGGTTGGTTGCTGAAAGGGGTGGTGAGCAACACGGGGAGACACCGCGGGTGCGGAACCGGAACGGCCTGAGGACAGGGGGCGCGGCAAGGCGCCACGGGGCCGTGACTGAGGTCGCACACTCGCACACCGCGCTACGGCAGCAGGGCCTGCGCGGCGGGGCGGTGTCCCGGGACCTCAGTAGAGCAACGGCCTTCTCCTTGTCTGGCTGATGACGCGTTCCACGGTAGGGAGGTCGACGGACGCGTGCAACCGATTAACCCGGGCCCCGGTTTCCGCGCCCCGGACGGAGGACAGGTGCCGATCCGGTGCCGATCCGGTGACAGCCCCGTACCGGCCGGGGTCGGATGTAAGGAGTTCCTTATCCGCATGGCAGACTCCTCACCTGCCATACCTGCGGCCCCGGGGCCGCACCCGCGAAACGGGCCGTATGGCGGTAGTCAACAGGGGGAATTGAACTCATGTCACCGATATCCCGGTCGAGCCGTGCTGTCCTGGGCGCCTCCGTCGCCGCGCTGACCATGGTGGTCGCCACCGGCTGCGGGCCGGACAACAGCGACCCGGCCGGAGCCCAGACCGCGGCTCCCAGCGTCGCGGCCAGCGCCTCCGGCAAGCCGGGCGCGGCCCCGATCAAGCTTCCGACGCTCGAAGAGCTGAAGACCTGGAAGCTCGAGGACTGGGACAAGTGGGCCCAGGCGAACGTCATCACCCCGGCGGCCAAGGGCTACTGGACCCTGCAGAAGCTCCTGAACGCCAAGCCCAAGCCCCTGCCGCAGGCGCCCGCCCAGGGCCCGACGCAGGCACCGGCCCAGCCGACCGCGGCGCCGACCAGCGCCGCCCCGGCCCAGCCCACCGCCGCCCAGCCGCCGACCGGGCCGGACCAGCTGCCCGCCGTGGTCCCGGCGAAGCCCGTGGCGCACCCGTTCCCGAAGAACATGCACGTCAACGGCAAGATCTTCTTCAAGGACGGCAACGACGACTACGTGTGCTCCGGCACCGTCGTCTCCGACCCGGCCAACCCCGGCAAGAGCAACCTGGTGTGGACCGCGAGCCACTGCCTGCACGGCGGCAAGGGCAACAAGTACTACACCGACATCACCTTCGCCCCGGCCTTCAACAGCAACGGCGTGCTGAGCAACGGCAACAAGCAGAAGTCCAAGCTGGAGGACGCCGAGCCGTACGGCGAGTGGGGCGCCACCGCCGGCATGGTCTCGCCGCAGTGGACGCAGGAGGCCGACCCGGAGCACGGCGGCCCGTGGAGCCAGTACGACTTCGGCATCATCAAGGTCGCCAACCCCGACCCGAACGGCAAGTCGCTGGAGGAGACCGTCGGCGGCTCGGTGCCGCTGTGGTTCAACGCCCCACGTGACCAGCTGTCCGCCGTCTCCAACTACGGCTTCCCGGAGGGCAAGCCCTTCGACGGCGTCGAGCTGGAGCACTGCGACGGCGGCAAGCCGGCCGCGAAGGCCGGAGTCCCGGACCGCCCGGCGATGCTGATGATCGGCTGCAACATGACCGGCGGCAGCAGCGGCGGCGGCTGGTACGCCACCAAGGACGGCAAGCCGGCCCTGGTCAGCGACACCTCCATCGGCAACGGCGCCAACACCTACGAGGCCGGCCCGTACCTGGAGGACGTCGCGGCGCACATGTTCGACTACTTCTCCAAGAAGGCCAAGTGAGCCGCTGAACCGGCGACCCGCTGAGCGATCGGCCCCCGGGCCTTTCCGGCCCACCGCCCGCTCCCCGGTCGCGGGCTTTTCCGGTGCCGACCCCGCTCCTCCTACAATCGGCCACATCATGAGCGCCACACTCGTAGTCAAGGACCTCAGCGCCGGCCACGGCGAACGCACCCTCTTCTCCGGCCTGGACCTGGTCGTCGCCCCCGGCGACGTGATCGGCCTGGTCGGCGTGAACGGCGCCGGGAAGTCGACCCTGCTGCGCCTGCTGGCGGGCCTGGACACACCCGAGGCCGGTTCGCTGCGGCTCAGCCCGGCGAGCGCCAACATCGGCCACCTGCCGCAGGAGCCGGAGCGGCGCCCGGGCGAGTCGGTGCGCGACTTCCTGGCCCGGCGCACCGGCGTGGCGGCCGCGCAGGCCGCGCTGGACGAGGCCACCGAGGGCCTGGTCGAGGGCCGGGCCGGCGCCGACGACGCGTACGCGGCGGGCCTGGACCGCTGGCTGGACCTCGGCGGCGCCGACCTGGAGGAGCGGGCCGAGGAGGTCGCCGACTCGCTCGGGCTGAAGGTCTCCCTCGACCTGCCGATGACGGCGCTCTCCGGCGGCCAGGCCGCCCGCGCGGGCCTGGCCTCGCTGCTGCTCTCCCGCTACGACGTGTTCCTGCTGGACGAGCCCACCAACGACCTCGACCTGGACGGCCTGGAGCGGCTGGAGGCCTTCGTCAAGGGCCTGCGCACCGGCACCGTGCTGAT
The DNA here is from genome assembly GCF_042794375.1 of Kitasatospora sp. NPDC056531. Lineage (NCBI taxonomy): Bacteria > Bacillati > Actinomycetota > Actinomycetes > Kitasatosporales > Streptomycetaceae > Kitasatospora > Kitasatospora sp. NPDC056531. The sequence continues at coordinate 80,816 of NZ_JBHTTU010000018.1, forward strand.
CAGCCACGACCGCGAGTTCCTGGCCCGCACCGTCACCAAGGTGCTGGAGCTGGACCTGCACCAGCAGCAGGTCAACCTGTACGGCGGCGGCTACGAGGCGTACCTGGAGGAGCGGGCGGTGGCCCGCCGGCACGCCCGCGAGGACTACGAGGAGTACGCCGACACCAAGGCCTCGCTGGAGGCCCGGGCCCAGATGCAGCGCAACTGGATGGAGCACGGCGTCCGCAACGCCCGGCGCAAGGGCGGCGACAACGACAAGAACGCCAAGGCGAAGCGCACCGAGTCCACCGAGAAGCAGGCCTCCAAGGCCCGGCAGACCCAGCGGATGATCGAGCGGCTGGACGTGGTCGAGGAGCCGCGCAAGGAGTGGGAGCTGCGGATGGAGATCGCCACCGCTCCGCGCTCCGGCTCGGTGGTCGCCACCCTGCGCGGGGCGGTCGCCCGGCGCGGCGGCTTCGGCTTCGGCCCGGTGGACCTGCAGATCGACTGGGCCGACCGGGTCGCCATCACCGGCGCCAACGGCGCGGGCAAGTCCACGCTGCTGGCGGCCCTGCTCGGCCGGCTGGAACTCGACGGCGGCAGCGCCGTGCTGGGCTCGGGCGTGGTGGTCGGCGAGGTGGACCAGGCGCGCGGGCACATCTTTAAGAACAAGCACAGCCTGGGCGGCGAGCCGCTGTCGGAGGCCTTCGCGGCCGCCGTACCGGAGTTCACGCCGGAGGAGGTGCGCACCCTGCTGGCCAAGTTCGGGCTCAAGGCCGTGCACGTGCTGCGCCCGGCCGCCACCCTCTCCCCCGGCGAGCGCACCCGGGCCGCGCTGGCGCTGCTCCAGGCGCGCGGGGTCAACCTGCTGGTGCTGGACGAGCCCACCAACCACCTGGACCTGCCGGCGATCGAGCAGTTGGAGTCCGCGCTCGGCTCGTACACCGGCACCCTGCTGCTGGTCACCCACGACCGGCGGATGCTGGACACCGTGGCGGTGAACCGGCGGATCGAGGTCCGGGACGGACGGGTGCACGAGCTCTAGCCGCCCCGGGCCGCCCCCCGCCCCCGGATTGGTCTCGACCTCTTCCCGGAGCGATCGTCATGTGCTGTGCTGTCGACCATGGTTGACAGCACAGGCAGTGCGACGACCGGGACGCCGTACCCGAGCGTCCCGCTCACCCCGATGACGGTGCCGGCCCACGAGGCCGAGGCCCGCGGCAGGGCCTTCCACGACGTGATGGCGCGGCGCCGGACCGTCCGCGACTACTCCACCCGCCCGATCCCGGACGGGGTGGTGGAGTGGGCGGTCCGCACCGCGAGCACCGCGCCCAGCGGCGCGCACGTCCAGCCCTGGCGGTTCGTGGTGATCACCGACCCGGAGCGCAAGCGGCGGCTGCGCGAGGCGGCCGAGGCCGAGGAGCGCGAGTTCTACGACCACCGGGCCTCGGCGGAGTGGCTGGCCGCGCTGGCGCCGATCGGCACCGGCTGGCGGAAGCCGTTCCTGGAGGACGCACCGGCCGTGATCGTGGTGTTCGAGGTGCACAAGGGGCCGCAGTCGCCGCGGCCGTACTACACCAAGGAGTCGGTGGGGATCGCGGTCGGGCTGCTGCTGGCCTCGCTGCACCAGGCCGGGCTGGCCACGCTGACCCACACCCCGAGCCCGATGCGGTTCCTCAACGAGGTGTGCGACCGCCCGGCGGAGGAACGGGCCGCCTACGTGATCCCGGTCGGCTACCCCGCCGAGGGGGCGCGCGTGCCGGATCTGCGGCGCAAGGAGCTCGACGAGGTGCTGGTCCGGCTCTGACGCGCCGGGGCGGCGCCGGGTGCGCCCCCGGCCGGGCCGCGGCCGCCGGTTCCGGATGGTGACAGGTCCCGGCCAAGGACATAATCGCCGCCATGAGCCAAGCCCAGCCGCGGTCCTGCGACCCCCCGGAGGTCACCACCGGGCGGCCGCCCGAGCTGCTGCGGCTGCCCGGCGGCCTCCGGCTGCACCGCCGCCGCAGCACCCACGCGGCGGCGCTGAACAAGGCCGTCCGCGCCAACCTGGACCATCTGCGGCCCTGGATGGAGTGGGCGGCCGAGGCCCCCACCCGGGCACGGACCACCGAGCTGACCCGGGCCGGCACCGCCGCCTGGGAGGCCGGGACCGACTTCATGTACCTGGCCGAGCTGGACGCCGAACCCGGCCGGGTGGTCGGCGCCCTCGGGCTGCACGGGCGGATCGGCCCGGGCTCGCTGGAGATCGGCTACTGGGTCGCCGCCCGGCACGTCGGCCGCGGCATCGCCACCGCCGGGGCGGGGGCGCTGACCGAGGCCGCACTGGCACTGCCCGGGATCGTGCGGGTGGAGATCCGCTGCGACCAGGCGAACGGTGCCAGCGCGGCCGTTCCGCGCAAGCTCGGCTACCGGCTGGACCGGGTCGCCGAGGCCGCCGTCCTGGCTCCCGGGGAGACCGGACGGCAGCTGGTGTGGGTCATGGAACGCTGACCGTACGGGCCGAGCGGGCCGAGCGCCGGACCCGGCAGGTGTGGCGCCGGACCGTCAGGCGTAGCGCCCGCCCTCCGCGGCCGGCAGCGCGTCCAGCTCGGCCAGGTCGGCCGCCGAGAGCTCGACCCCGGCCGCGGCCACGTTGTCCACCAGGTAGCGCGGCGTCTTGGTGCCCGGGATCGGGAAGACGTACCGGCCCTGCGCCAGCACCCAGGCCAGCGCGATCTGCGCGGGGGTGGCGCCGATCCGCTCGGCGATCTCCCTGACCTTGGCGACCAGCGCCAGGTTGGTCTTCAGCGCGTCCTGCTGGAAGCGCGGCAGCCGGCGGCGGAAGTCGTCCTCGGGCAGCTCGTCGAAGGAGGAGATGCTGCCGGTCAGGAAGCCGCGGCCGAGCGGCGAGTAGGGCAGGAAGGCGATGCCCTGCTGCTCGGTGTACGGCAGCACGTCGTCCAGCACGTCCCGGGTCCACAGCGACAGCTCGGACTGCACCGAGGCCACCGGGTGCACCGACTGGGCCCGCTTGATCTCCTCGACGGTCACCTCGGAGAGGCCGATCCGGCGCACCTTGCCGGCCTGGACGGTCTCGGCGAGCGCGCCCCAGGTCTCCTCGATCGGGACGTCCGGGTCGACCCGGTGCAGCTGGTAGAGGTCGACGTGGTCAGTACCCAGGCGGCGCAGGCTGTCGTCGATCGAGCGGCGCACGTGCTCGGGGCTGCCGTCGCGGGCGCCCGACCCGCCGATCTGACCGGGGACGATGCCCACCTTGGTGGCCAGGAAGGCGCGCTCGCGGTGCGGGCCGGCCAGCGCGGCACCGACCAGTTCCTCGTTGGTGAAGGGGCCGTACATGTCGGCGGTGTCGATCAGGGTGACGCCGAGGTCCAGCGCCTGGCGGATCACCCCGACCGACTTCTCGTCGTCGCGGTTCTGCGCGTCGTAGGCGAAGGTCATCCCCATGCAGCCGAGGCCGATGACGCCGACCTCAGGGCCGTCGCTGCCGAACGAGGCTTTGCGCATGCCAGTGCTCCGATCCGATGTCCGTGGGTTGGATCAACCCGCCCAGCTTTCACCTTCGAGTGCGCTCAAGGTCAAGTCCGACGCGGAGTTGGCTCGATCCAGTCCCCGAACCCGCCGAGGAGCACCAGCTCGGCGAGCCGCGTGTAGCCGCCCGCGCCCGGGTGGGCGCCGTCCGCCGCCTCGGCCTCGGCCGTCCAGGTCGGGTCCTCGGCCAGTGCCTCGGTGACGTCGACGAACGGGACGCCGGAGGAGGAGCAGAGTCCGGCCATCGCGGGGACGAGCCGCAGCAGCCGCGCCAGGTGGTCCGGGCCCAGACCGACCACCGGGGGCGGGCCGACCACCAGGGCGGCGATGCCGCGCTCGCGGGCGCCGTCGAGCAGGGCCGCGAGGTTGGCCAGGGTGTCCGGTTGCGCGACCCGGGGCGCGCCGCCTTCCGTCACCGCGTCGTTGGCGCCGAAGGAGAGCACCAGCCGGTGGTCGGCCCCGGGCAGGGTGCGGGCCTCGACCTCCGCCCAGCAGTGCTGCCGCACCTGCGCCGAGGTGTGGCGCCGGACGCCGAGGTTGAAGGCGGTGGCGTGCGGCGCGGCGGCCTGGAGCACCCGACCGACCCAGCCGCGGAACTCCGGGTCGCCGAGGCCCTGGACGAAGGAGTCGCCGAGGAAGCAGATCCGTGGGCCGTCGAAGGGATCACCCGGCGTTCGTATGGTCATCAGGCCACCGTAGGGGTGCGAGCGGGGCGCGTACCTCCGCTTTCACCACCGGGCCCGGGGGCCGGGCGGTCGGCCAGGAGGGTTCGCCCCCGGACGAAAGGGCATTCGCCCCCGGACGGTCCGCCGAGCCTGCGGCAACCGCCCCTGCGGCAAACCGGCGCGTAGGAGCCCGCCCTCACGCGCCCCGCACCACCGGGCGCCGCCCGTCCGGTCTTGGCAGAGCGCTCCGGGACGGTCGACCCTCTGTGCACAGCCGATCATCTCGGTCTTTCACCACGGAAGTTGGGGTACAAATGTCGCTCTCGCGCACCCGCGTCGCCGCCCTCGCCCTGTTCGTCGCCGCCGGCACCGCGCTGGCCGCCCCGGCGCAGGCGGCCGGCGGCCACCGCGCCCTCAGCCACTTCGACGACGGCAGCTTCGAGTCCCCCAAGGTCGCCGCGAACAGCTTCATCGAGCCGGTCGCCGGCCAGAACATCGGCCCCTGGCAGGTCACCAGCGGCAGCGTCGACCTGATCGGCGTCGGCTTCTGGCAGGCCGCCGAGGGCGACCAGTCCCTCGACCTCAACGGCGCCGGCCCCGGCGCCGTCGCCCAGACCTTCACCACCGTCCCCGGCGCCACCTACTCGGTGACCTACGCCCTGGCCGGCAATCCCGACGGCGGAGTCGCCCTGCGCACCGGCCGGGCGCTCATCGACGGACAGGACTTCCAGGACTTCTCCTTCGACGTCACCGGCAAGACCAGGACCGCGATGGGCTACGTGGGCCGGCAGTTCAGCTTCGTCGCGCAGAACTCCGCCACCACGCTGACCTTCGAGAGCACCGTCGGGGGCGTGTACGGGCCGGTGCTGGACAACGTGCAGGTGAAGGAGTGCAAGCCCTGCTGCGGCTGATCCCGAGCCGTTGACGTCCTGCCCTTGACCTCCCGGGCGGAGGCGGACGGAGCCTCACATCGGCGCCTCCGCCTCCGCCCTCGTCTCCGGCTCCGCCCTCGTCTCCGTCTCCGTCTCCGCGACCAGCCGGGACGCCAACTCCTCGGCCAGGCGCGCGGCGTGGCCGCGCCGACGGCGGGCCAGGGCCAGGCCCAGGTGGCGGCGGGGGCCGGGCTCGGCGAGCGGCAGAGCGACCAGGTCCGGGTGTCGGGTCAGCCCGATCTCGGGGATCAGGGCGATCCCGATGCCGGCCCGGACGAGCGACTGGGCGAAGTCGTAGTCCGTCGCGGTGCAGGAGATCCGCAACTCGACGCCGGCCAGGGCGGCGTGGCGGGCGAGCTGGCCGGCGGACTTATGGCAGCCCAGGATCCAGCGCTGGTCGGCGAGTTCGGCCAGGTGCGGGGGCTCGGGCCGGGCCCGGTAGCGCGCCGCGGCCGGGTGGCGGCGCGGCAGGACGACCCGCAGCGGGTCCTCGCCCAGCGCGGTCCAGTCCAGGCCGGAGCGGTCGCCGGGCCGGACGGGCGGCGGGCCGTCGAGGTGGTAGGCGAGGGCGAGGTCGGCCCGGCCCTCGCGGACGGCGGGCAGGCTCTCCTCCGGCTCCGCCTCCAGGATCGTCAGCTCCACCTCCGGGTGGTCGGCGACGAATCCGGCCAGGGCGGAGGGCAGCAGCCGTCGGCCGCCGCTGGCGAAGGCGGCGACGGTCAGGGCGGTGCGCACGGCGGTCAACTTCTCGATGCGCTGCTGGGTGTCGGCCAGTTCGGCGGCGATCGCGTCGGCCGCCTCCACCAGCAGCCGCCCCGCGTCGGTGAGCGTGACGCCGCGCGTGGAGCGCTCGACCACGGGCGCACCGAGGCCGCGCTCCAGTGCGGCGATCTGCTGCGAGACCGCCGAGGGTGTGCAGTGCAGCGCCGCGGCCGCCCGGTTGAAGCTGCCGAAGCGGGCGACCTCCCGCAGCACCGCGAGCCGCTGAACGTCGATCAACAGTTCTCCTAATGACGGGGCGTCCACACCGACACTACCGCTGTCGAACCGATCCCGGCAGGCTGATCACCGAGAACGGACAGCACCGGACCAGGGAGGGATCGCGAGCAGTGGACGTGTGCGTGATCGGAGGCAGCCGCTACTTCGGGAGACGGCTGATCGAGGACCTGCGGGACGCCGGCGCGACGGTGACCGTCGTCAACCGAGGCTCGACCCCCGCACCCCGGGGCGTGACCCACCTGCGCGCCGACCGCGACGACGAGAGCGCGCTGCACGCGGCCCTCGCCGACCGGCGCTTCGACACCGTCGTCGACCAGGTCTGCTACACGCCCGTCCAAGCGGCCGTCGCCGCCCGGGTCTTCGCCGACCGCACCCCGCGCTACCTGCTGACCTCCACGATCGAGGTCTACGCCCACCTCGGCCGCCCCGGCGGGCCGCCCCTCGCGGAGGAAGCCGTCGACCTGTCGGCCCAGCCGGTGGACCTGCGACTCCCCTGGGCGGACCCGGCGTTCCAGGAGGCCCACTACGGCGAGGGCAAGCGCCAGGCGGAGGCCCTGCTCACCCGGCAGGCGCCCTTCGACGTCGCCACCGTGCGCACCGCGCACGTCCTCGGCGGCGCCGACTTCACCGGACGGCTGGCGCATCACGTGGAGCGGATCGAGCGCGGCCTGCCGGTGGCCGTCCACCCCGCGCCGCAGAGCGCCTCCTTCATCCACGAGGCGGAGATCGCCCGCTTCCTGGGCTGGGCCGCGACGGCCGACTTCACCGGGGCCGTCAACGCGGCCTCCCGCGGAACGCTGGACGTACGCGAGTTGTGCGTGGCGATCGGCCGCGAGCTGGGCACCGAGCCGGTGCTGACGGCAGGGACCGGTGAGCCGCTCTCGCCGTTCTCCTTCGACCGCTGCTACGCGATGGACACCGGCCGGGCGGCCCGCCTCGGCTTCCGCTTCTCCCCGATCACCGACTGGCTGCCCCAGGCCGTCAAGGAGGCCCGCCGATGACGCCCGCCCCCGCTCCGCCCGTCGCCACCCGCGCCACCCGTGCCATCGGCGGCGTCACGGTGAGCGCCGTCGGCCTCGGCGCGATGCCGCTGTCCGTCGAGGGCCGCCCCGACCAGGACCAGGCCGTCCACACGATCCACGCCGCCCTCGAAGCGGGCGTGACGCTGATCGACACCGCCGACAGCTACCACTGGCACGCCGGTGAACTCGGCCACAACGAGCGCCTCATCGCCCGCGCGCTCGCCGCCCACGGCGGCGGCACGGACGAGGTGCTGGTCGCCACCAAGGGCGGCCGGGGCCGCCCGGGCGACGGCACGTGGACCGTCAACGGCGACCCCCGCCACCTGCGCCGCGCCGCCGAGGCCTCGGCGCAGCGGCTCGGCGTGGCGGCCATCGGCCTCTACCAGCTCCACAAGCCGGACCCGGCCGTCCCCTTCACCGACTCCGTCGGCGCGCTGCGCGACCTCGCCGACGCCGGCACCATCCGGATGGTCGGCCTCTCCAACGTGGACTGCGAGCAGATCCGCACCGCCCGGGAGATCCTCGGCCCGCGCCTGGTCTCGGTGCAGAACCGCTTCTCCCCCGCCCACCCCGCCACCCGCGACACCCTCGACCTGTGCACCGAACTCGGCCTGGCCTTCCTGCCCTGGAGCCCGCTCGGCGGGATCTCGCCCAGCGCCGTCGACGCCCCGGGCACCGGCGCCCCGGCCTCGGACACGCCCTTCCACACCCTCGCCCGCGCCCACGGCGTCAGCCCGCAGCGGGTCTGCCTCGCCTGGCACCTGGCACAGTCCCCCGCCGTCATCCCGATCCCGGGCGCACGCCGCCCGGCCTCCATCCGCGACTCGGCAGCGGCGGGCGAACTCACCCTCTCGGCACCGGAGCTGGCGCAACTGACCCGCCGTCCTTAAACCCGCCCTAAAACCTGCTCTCGGCGGGCTTACGGAAGTCGGGAAGTGCTTGACGTGCACAGCTGGTCTAGTCCAGTTTGATCCTCAGCACCGCGCCCCTCCCCCCGCACCGCGCCAGCCCCCACGCTGCCGCCCGCCCCGCGTCTGCCCACCTTCGCGGCGCGGGCGGCCCACCGTCCCGAGAGGCACCCCCATGCCCAGCGCGCTCCAGCACGCCCCCACGCACCGCCGGCCGGCCGGCCGGACCAAACTGCTGAGCCTCGCCGCCGCCACCGTGCTCGCGGCCGGCGGCCTGGCCGCCCTCGCCGGGAACGCCGGCGCCGCCGACGGCAACCTGCTCGCCAACGCCGGGTTCGAGAGCGGCACGCTCGACCCGTGGAGCTGTTCCGGCGGGACCGGCAGCGTCGTCAACTCCGGCGCGCACAGCGGGACCTACGCGCTCAAGGGGGCGGCGAGCGCGAGCGACACCGCGCAGTGCTCCCAGACCGTGAGCGTCCAACCCAACACCACGTACAACCTCGGCGCCTGGGTGCAGGGGCAGTACGTCTACCTCGGCGTGACCGGCAGTGGTGTCACCGACCCGGCCACCTGGACCGTCGGCGGCCCCAACTGGCAGCAGCTGTCGACCAGTTTCACCACCGGCCCGAACACCACCAGCGTCTCCGTCTACCTGCACGGCTGGTACGGGCAGGGCGCCTACCTGGCCGACGACATCACCCTCACCGGCCCCGGCGGTGGCAGCCCCAGCACCCCGCCGACCACCGGCACGCCCACCGGCACCCCCACGGGCACACCCACCGGCGGCCCGAGCACCCCGCCGCCGAACGTCCCGCTGCCGGTCGCCCCGTACATCGACATGGGCGCCTGGCCCACCCCGGCCATGCCGGACATGGCCAAGGCCGGCGGCGTCAAGGGCTACACCATGGGCTTCGTCACCGGCGTCGGCTGCAAGGCCAGCTGGTTCAACGCCTACGACCCGCGCACCGGTTGGGCCAAGGACCAGGTCGACGCGCTGCGCGCGGCCGGCGGCGACGTCAAGCTCTCGTTCGGCGGCGCCAGCGGCACTGAACTCGCCGCCGCCTGCGGCTCGGTGGACTCGCTGTTCGCCGAGTACGACGCGGTCGTCAACGCCTACAACCTGCGCTACGTCGACTACGACATCGAGGGCGCGGCGATCGCCGACACCGCCTCCAACGACCGCCGCTCCGCCGCTCTCGCCAAGCTCCAGCAGGCCCACCCCGGCCTCAAGGTCTCGCTCACCCTGCCCGTCCTGCCCGAGGGCCTGACCAGCGAGGGCGTCGCGATCGTCAAGTCCGCCCGCGACGCCGGGGTCGACCTCGACCTGGTCAACATCATGGCGATGGACTACTACCGCTCCGGCACCGACTACGGCAACGCCGCCGTCCAGGCCGCACAGTCGCTCTTCGGCCAGCTCAAGGCGCTCTACCCGGCGAAGTCCGACGCCCAGCTGTGGGCCATGGTCGGGGTCACCCCGATGATCGGCGAGAACGACGACCACCAGATCTACAACCAGGCCGCCACCCAGCAGTTGGTGACCTTCGCCAGGCAGAACCACCTGGGTCTGCTGGCCTTCTGGGACGCCACCCGGGACGCCAACGCCTGCACCGGCGGCTCGCTGTCGAAGTGCACCAACATCCCGCAGCAGCCGTACGAGTTCGCGAAGATCTTCAGCCAGTACGCAGGCTGATCCCGGTGTCCGAGGTGCCGGCGGGCCGGGGGCCGCCGGCACCTCGGCACGTCCTCCCGCATGTCCGAAACCCGCGCATGATGCCGTCCGTTCGTCCGGGAACCATCTAGCATGCGGTGATGCCGACAGCACTGTCGGTCACCGTCTCATGCTGGGAGCCCCCGTGCGCCACCGTCTGCTTCGCGTCGCCCTCGCCTCCTTCGCCGCCCTCGGCCTCGCCGCCGCGACCGCCCCCGCCGTCCACGCCGACCCGGCGGCACCCGCGGCCGCTCGCTGCCCCAAGGGCCACCTCTGCCTCTTCGAGGGCCCGCACCAGACCGGCCGCATCCTGCTCGACGAGGACGCCCACATCACGAAGGACGGCTTCAAACTGCGCGAGCTGGACGACGTCGAGCCGCCGATCTTCCCGCGCTCCGCCCGCAACCCGCTCCCGGACGACTTCGGCTGCATCATCCGCCTGAACGACAAGCCGAACTTCGGCGGGGACGAGCAGGAACTCGTCGGCTTCGGCAACCACGAGCTCGACGGCCGCCGGGTCGCCTCGCTGACGTCCGACTGCGGCTGAGCAGGCCGAGCCCGGAGAAATTGGCATCTCATCGTCCCGGACCGTCGATTACAGTCCCTCAAACCTGTACGGCACGAGGGGGCGGACATGACGGTCCGGGACGACCACGACCAGCTCGACACGATCTTTCCGACCGGCGAAGCCGCCTGTGCGGCGGGCCTCACCCCCGAGGAACTCGCCGCGTTCAGCCACACCCTCGGCCGGCTGCGCGCACTCCCCTCCCACGACCGCACCCGACTGCACGCCGAGCGCCAACTCAGCTCCTTCGTCATGGAGAGCCGCAAGCGCCGCCGCCAGGAGGCCAAGCAGGCCGTCCGGCAGGCCGACGCCGAGCTGCTCGCCACCACCGCCACCGGCGGCCGGCACCGTCGCGAGGACGCGCCGCTCGCACCGGCCACGGGAGGGCAGGTCGGCGAGCTGCAGATCCCACGCAAGTGCTACGTCTGCAAGCAGGCCTACCGCCAGGTCGACGGCTTTTACCACATGCTCTGCCCGGACTGCGCGGCCGACAACACCGCCCGCCGGGCCCTCAGCACCGACCTGCGCGGACGCCGCGCGCTGCTCACCGGCGGGCGGGTGAAGATCGGCTTCCAGTTCGCGCTGATGTTGCTGCGCGACGGCGCCGAGCTGATCACCACCAGCCGCTTCCCGCAGGACACCGTCCGCCGCTTCCGCGCCGCCGAGGGCAGCGAGCAGTGGTGGGAGCGGCTGACCGTGGTCGGCATCGACCTCCGCGACCCACGCCAAGTCCTGGGGCTGGCCGAGGAGTTGCTGGCGGACGGCCGCCCGCTGGACATCCTGGTCAACAACGCCGCGCAGACCCTGCGCCGCCCGCCCGAGTCGTACGCCCTGCTGGCGGCGGGCGAGTCCGCAGCCCTGCCGGGCGCCGACCGCCGGGCCATCACCCATGCGCCCGGATTCCGGCCGTCCGCCATCGCGGCCCAACTCCCCGCAGGGGCCGACTCCTTGCTGAACTTCACCGACGAGGCCGGACTGCTTCCCGACCTCGCGCCCGCCAACTCCTGGTCCGCCACGCTCGGTTCGCTCGATCCGGCGGAGGTGCTGGAGACCCAGCTGGTCAACGCCCTGGCTCCGGCCCTGCTCTGCGACCGGCTGCTGCCGCTGCTACTCGCCTCCCCGAACCCCGCCCGCTACATCGTCAACGTCACGGCGGTGGAGGGCCGGTTCGCGGTCCGCAACAAGACCTCGCGCCACCCGCACACCAACATGGCCAAGGCCGCGCTCAACATGCTCACCCGCACCAGCGCGGCCGAACTCGCCACCCGGGGCGTGCACATGTGCGCCGTCGACACCGGCTGGATCACCGACGAGAACCCGGCCCCGAAGAAGACCCGGATCGCCGCCCAGGGCTTCCGCACCCCGCTGGACATCGTGGACGGCGCGGCCCGGGTGTACGACCCGATCGTGCGCGGCGAGTCGGGGCACCCGGTGTCGGGGGTGTTCCTCAAGGACTACCGGGTGGCGGAGTGGTGACGGCTCAGGTGTCGTAGCAGCCATCCCAGGGAGCATGGAAGCCGAGGCCGTCGGGGTACGGGTGACCTGCGACAACGGCCCGGCCCGGGAGCGATTCCCGGGCCGGGCCGCGCGGTGTGCTCAGGCGTGCTCAGGCGTGCTCAGCGGCCGGTGGGCAGGTTGGCCCCGCCGGTGCAGTCGAGGACGATGCCGGTGACGAAGGTGTTCGCCGCCAGCATGTGGATCGCCCGGGCGACGTCCTCGGGGCGGCCGACCCGGCCGACCGGGGTGGTGGCAGCGAGGCCGTCGAAGAGCGCGGTGCGCTGCTCGGCGGGGACGCGGTCCCACCACGGGGTGTCGACGACGCCGGGCGAGACGGCGTTGACCCGCAGCGGGGCGAGTTCGACGGCCAGCGGCGGGACCATCGCCTCCAGGGCCCCGTTGATGGCGGCCAGGCCGGCCGTGCCGGGGATGGCGGCGCGGGCGGAGGCGGCGGTGATCAGGGTGACCGAGCCGTCCTCACGCAGGTGCGGCAGCGCCGACTGCAGGACCCGGACCTGCGGCCAGAACTTGGCGTTGAAGCCGGTGGCGAGGTCGGCCAGGTCGAGCCGGGCGAACGGGCCGCTGCCGGCCGCGCCGCTGACCGCGACCACCAGGTGGTCGACGCCGCCGAGTTCGGCGAAGAAGGCCGCGGTGGCGGCCGGGTCGGTCGCGTCCACCTGCTGACCGGTGGTCTTGCCGCCGATCCGGGTGACGGCGGCGTCCAGCTTCCCGCGGTCGCGGCCGGTGATCACGACCTCGGCGCCGTCCGCCGCGAAGGCGGTGGCGGCCGCCTCGCCGATGCCGGAGCTGCCGCCCATCACGACGACGCGCTGTCCGGCGAAGAGGTTCGATGCAGTGCTCATGGTGCTGGGCCCTTCCGGCTTGGTCGAGTTCTTGTCGAGACCACTGGTTCCGGTAATGATGCTTGCCGAGACTGCTAGTCTTGTCAAGCGGGCAGGAAGAAAGGGACACCACGATGAGCGAGACCAACCACCGAGCCGAGCAGAGCCCGTCCGCGCGCCCGCACACCGGACGCCGCCGCAACGAGGCCGCCCACCGCGCGATCCTGGACGCCGCGCTGCTCCTGCTCGCCGAGTCCGACGGCACGCCCGTCACCGTCGACGCGATCGCCCGCGCGGCGGGCGTCGGTAAGCAGACCGTCTACCGCTGGTGGCCCTCCAAGGGCGCCGTCCTGCTCGACGCCCTCACCGACCGCGCCGACCAGGACGTCCCCGGCCCGGACACCGGCGCCCTGCGCACCGACCTGCACGCCTTCATCGCCGGCACCTTCGACGCCGCCCAGCACAGCACCACCGCCTCCGCGCTGCGCACCCTCACCCGCGAGGCCGCCCGCGACCCGCACCTGGCCGAGCTGATGCAGAGCTTCACCGCCGCCCGCCGGACCGAGCTGCGCGAGCTCCTCTCCCGGGGACGCGAGCGCGGCGAACTGGCCGGGGACGCCGACCTGGACCTGATCGTGGACCAGGTCTACGGGGTGTTCTGGTACCGCTTCCTGCTCGGGCACGGCCCGTTGGACGGCGCCGTCGCCGAGCGGCTGGCCGACTCCCTGGTCGCCGGGAACGCCACCGGGAACGCCAAGGCCTAGCCGGGAACAGCGAGGTCTAGCCGAGCGCGCTCCGCCGCCGCACCAGCGGCAGGTAGACCTCGTCCACGATCTCCACCAGGACGTCGTCGGGCGCGCTCGGCACACCGCGCACGACGAACTCGTTGCGCAGCAGCACGATCGCCACCGTCGCCACCCTCGGGTGCAGCGCCTCCGGCGCCGCCTCGCCGCGGGCGACGGCGCGGCCCAGCACGGTGAGCCAGGGCGCGGCCGCCGCGTCGCCGGACTGGTCCTGCAGCTGCGCCAGGACCTCCGCCGCACCGCCCGCCGCGGCCAGCAGGTCGCGCAGCACCCCGCCGAGCGGGGAGCTCCAGTGTCGGTTCGCCTGGCGCAGCAACTCCAGGACGTCGCCGCGCAGTTCACCCGTGTCGGGAAGCGGCGCGGCCTTGGCGAGCTGCTTGTAGGCGGCGATGCCGAGGGAGATGCGGTTCGGCCAACGGCGGTAGATGGCGTTCTTGTTGGTGCCCGCGCGGGCGGCGACCTTGTCCATGGTCAGCCCGGCGAACCCGGACTCGGCGAGCTCCGCGACCGCCGCCTGGAGGATCGCCTCCTCCAGCGCCGCCCCGCGCCGCCGCGTCTGCCCGGCCATGCCCACGCTCCGCCCTCGCTGTCGCCCGTACCGCCCCATCCTTCTTGCCATCCCGAGCCAACGGCAACTACGGTACTTGCCGTACCGTAAGTTCTCTACTCGCCAGGAAGGTACAAGACCATGCGCACCAAGGGAATCAGCTACGACACCGGCTTCCTCAGGGACGGTGCGTACTCACGCAAGCGGTTAGACCCGGAGACGGTCGAGCGGGAGCTGCGGATCATCCGCGACGAGCTGCACTGCACCGCCGTCCGGATCATGGGCGGGGACGCGGACCGGATCGAGCTCGCCGCCGGGTACGCGGCCGACCTCGGCCTGGAGGTCTGGTTCTCGCCGTACCCGCTGGAGCTGACCGGCGAGGAGATGCTGCGGCTGTTCGCCGACTGCGCCGGGCGGGCGGAACGATTGCGGCGGCGCGGGGCCGAGGTGGTGTTCGTGGCCGGCGCCGAGCTCAGCCTCATGAACCCGGGCTTCCTGCCCGGCGACACCACGGACGAGCGGGTCGCCCTGCTCGCCCGGCCGGAGGCGGTTCGGGAGCACATCGGCGCGGTGAGCGGCAAGGTCAACGCCTTCCTCCGCACGGCCGTGGCCGCCGTCCGCGAACACTTCGAGGGCCCGGTCACCTACGCCGCCGTCCCGCTGGAGCGTGTCGACTGGACGCCCTTCGACGTCGTCTCCCTCGACCTCTACCGCTCCGCCGAGACCGCCGACCGCTTCGCCGACGGCGTCCGCGACCTGACGGCCCAGGGCAAGCCCGTCGCCATCACCGAGTTCGGGTCCGCCACCTACCGCGGCGCGGGCGACCGGGGCGCGCTCGGCCTGGAGATCGTCGAGTACGGCCCCGACGGACCGGTGCGCCTCAACGGCAGCCACCAGCGCGACGAGCCCGGCCAGGCCCGGTACCTGCGCGAGCTGCTCGCGGCCTTCGACGCCGGCGGGATCGACGCCGCCTTCGTGTTCACCTTCGCGCTCTACGACTTCGTCCACCGCCCGGACGGCGACCCGCGCGCCGACCTCGACCTGGCCAGCTACGGCATCGTCAAGGTCTACGAGGACCGCCCGGGCAGCAGGTTCCCCGGCCTCCCCTGGGACCCGAAGGAGGCCTTCACCGCGGTCGGCGAGTACTTCCGGACGCACTGACACCCACGAAAGCGCAGGAAGTCGGCGGGTCCGACTTCCTGCGCGTACTGGAGGGGGCTCATGCGGTGCGGGTGCGGCGGCGGTAGTACGAGATGCCCAGCGCGATGGTGATCGGCCCCCAGAGCATGGCCGGGCTGACGCAAACCCGGTAGAGGGCCTCCCACCACCCGTTGCTGAACCCGACCTCGTTGAACACGCCGATCCAGGCGAGCGGCTGGAGCCCGAACAGCCCGAACAGCACCAGCCCGCCCAGCACCGTCGCGACGAGCGGCCCGAGCGGCGGCACCCGGCGCCCCCGCAGGAACGGCACCCAGCGCGGGAACACCTCGCCCCAGCCGCTCACCAGCCCCAGGGTGAGCAGCGCCAGCGCCTCGGTGATCACGCTCAGGCTCAGCACGTACGGGGTGGCCCACCAGACCCAGGCCGGGCGGTTCGGGTCGACCATGCCCATCTGGAAGTCGAAGGCGAACGGCAGCCGCCATAGACAGTGCGACAGGACGACGAACGGGAGGGCCTTGGCGAGGCGCAGGGCCCAACGGGGGACGGGGCGTTCGGTGTCACCGACCGGGATGTTCTTCAGCATGTGTCCACCCTCGCCGAGACCACCCCGCCCCCACCTCGACCGCACGGCCGAACCGACTCCCCCTGCGGAGCCAGTTACGTATGCGTCAGCAGGCTGATGTACCCCCGGTCCGGGCCCTCCGGCCGGGGCCGTTCCAGCCGAGTGGCGACGGCGGCCAGGAACCCGGGCTCGCTCATGACGAGGCCATGCCCGACGAGTCCGCGCCCGACCCCGCCCGGTCCAGTGCCACCGGGTCCAGCCGACGGCAGCGGCAGGAGTCGTCGCAGAACTCCACCGTGCCGCGCCAGTCGAGCCGCTCGGCGAGCTTGTCGCGCTGCGCGAACACCTTCTCCCGCCGCCGCTCCATCTGCCGCAGCACGTCCTTGCGGTCGCGCTTCGAGAGCCGGTCCACGTACAGCTGCCCGTCGAGGTGGTCCGTCTCGTGCTGGAGGCAGCGGGCGAAGTAGCCGGTGGCCTCGATGGTGCGGGCCCGGCCGTGCCGGTCGTATCCGTGCACCACGGCCCGGGCCGGGCGAGCGAGCCCGGTGTTCGCGCCGGGGACGGAGAGGCAGCCCTCCTGGTCCTCGATCAGCGGGCGTCCGGGGGCCTGGGGCTCGACCACCGGGTTGAGCAGGTGGCCGGTGTGGCGGACGCCGTCGTCGTCGGGGCAGTCGTAGACGAACAGGCGCAGGTCCACGTCCACCTGGTTGGCGGCTAGCCCGCAGCCGTCGGCCACGTACATGGTCGCGAACATCGAGTCGATCAGACCGGCCAACTCCGGGCTGCCGAAGTCCTGTTCGGCGGCGGGGCGACAGGGGCCGTGCAGGATCGGCTCCCCCACCTCGGTGATCCGCAGGACGGTCGGACGGTCACTCTGGCCGGACATCGGCGCGCTCCTCAGGCGATTCCCGCATGACGACTTGTCAGCGACTTTGCAAAGTAGCAGACTTTGCAAAGTGACTGAGGAAGACATCGCCACCCCCACCGGCGCTCTGCCCGAGCACGCCGTCCGCACCGCCCTGCTGGACCTGCTCGCCGAACGCGGCACCCTCACCTCCACGGAGGCGGCCGCGCGCCTGGGGCACAGCTCCGGGCTGTGCTCGTTCCACCTGCGGCAGCTGGCTCGGTACGGACTGATCGAGGAGGCGCCGGCGACGGACGGCCGGGCCCGTCCATGGCGTCTCGCCCAGGCCCGACAGCAGGAACCCGCCGACGGGTTCGGCGAGCTCGCCCGCGGCCTGGAGGACGAGAGCTACCGGCGCTGGCTGGCCCGGCGCGCCGAGGCCCCGGCCGACTGGCAGCAGGACGAGGCGTTCAGCACCGTCGTCTACCTGACCCCGGACGAGCTGACCGCCGTCGGCGAGGCCGTCCGCCGACTCCTCGCCCACTACCGCGGCCGCGAGGCCGACCCGGCCGCCCGCCCCGCCGACGCCCGCCCGGTCGCCGCCGTCACCCGGCTCTTCCCACTGCTCCCGAACGAGCAGCCGTAGCGGACGGGAAGCCGTGGCGGGAGCTCACACCGAGCGCGCCCGGGCCCTGGTCACCGTCCGCGCCACCGGCCCGAGCACCAGCCCCAGCGCCGCCCCCAGCACGACCCCCTGCAGCCCGTCCCAGACGTCCTGCACATCGCAGTCCCGCCCGATCGCCGGCACCGCGTACTGCAGCGCCGACACCGCGAACGGCAGCACGGCGGCGCCCAGCAGCGCCACCGCCGCCCGCCGCCTGGTCCCGGCCAGGGCGGCGGCGAAGCCCACCGGGGCGTAGGTCGCCAGCTTGAGCTCGATGTGCCGCACGTGCAGCAGTTCGTGCGGCGAGCGCGGCCGCCCGCCCCGCACCGTGCAGTGCCGCACGGCGTCCTCCGACAGCCGGAACGCCTCCGGCAGCAGGGTCGCCACGACCACCCCGCCGAGTCCGAGCAGCAGCAGGAAGCCCACCACCCAGTGGGCCCGCAGCAGCCGCCCCACCGGCCGGTTCAGCAGAGCCGCCGGCACCAGCGAGAGCAGCAGCCCGGGCCAGAACATCGGCATCCCGCCGAGCACCACACTGATCACGCCTCAACGGACGCCCCGAACACCCACCCGGTTCTCGCCCGCCGGGGCCGGAATCACTGCACGATCAGGTCGGTGGCGAGGTCCCAGTGCACGCACTTGACCGCGACCAGGCGCCCGCCGGGCGAGCGCCCCAGGTACACGATCCCCATCCCGCCACTGCCGAGCCGGGCCAGCAGCCGGTAGCGGCCGCCGATCGCCGTCGGATCGGTGGGTCTCAACGGCTCCACGTCCACCGTTCCTAAAGACTGAGCGGGAGTGAGTCCTGTTGCCAGGACCCATGCTCAGCCGAACGCCCCGAACGGTCTTGGGCGTTCTGGTCGACCGCGTTCCTGCCACGTCCGGTCCCATCGGATCGTGTCCGTGGTCCGGGTACGCGGGGGCGGTTTCCCTCGCTCCCCCAGGTGCCGGGTCGGGCCTGGGCGGTCCGATGCCTGCCAGCATCGCTCTGGTGCTGGCAGGGCGGTGCCGTCCGACGCCTGATCCGGTGCCCGAGGGCGCGTCTGCCGATGGCCACCGAAGCGGCGGCGTGTCGGCTGGTCTTGCGGTTTGTGGTGGTGAGGGGATCTTGCCAGTGCTCAGCGCCCCACATGCTGGTGTAGGCGGGATCGACAGCGATCACGCCGATACCGGCTTCCGCGCACATCGACAGCAGGCGCGCGCGGATCTTGCCGGTCGGGATGCCGGAGATCAGCTGCCGGAACCGCTTCTTGCGGCCGTGTTTCTCCCGGGTCCTGGAGTCGGTGAAATCGAGGTCCTCGATCGCGATGGCCTGCACGCCCGTGGCCCGCGCCCAGTGCAGGAGACGGGTGAGCGCGTGGCGCAGCTGGGCGTCGCGGTGGTCGGCCGACCCGGACAGGTCGTAGTCGAAGCAGCGGGGTGCGCCTATCGGGTTTCCGTGGGCATCCAGGTGCCAGGCGGCGAGGTGGTCGGCGTTGGTGTCGACCCCGATGACGCCTTGGGCGCGAAGGGCGTCGAGTGGGATGGCCGGGAGGTCTTTGCGGGTCCACGAGGCGTCGAGGTACCAGCGCCCGGACGTGGTGTCGAGGTGGATGCGGTAGGCAACGGCCCGGTTCACTTCGATCCGGTCGCGCCACTCCTCGCCCCGGTGCGGGAACGTGACCTTCGCCGCGAGGACGTACCGGCCGTGCCCGGCGTTCGCGTGTTCGGCAAGGGGAGCCGGAAGTCTGATCGACACGTGTCCGTCGGGAGTTACGCGGATCGTCTCGTTCCCGTACCGTTTGCCGGACTCGCCGTCAGCGGCGAGGAACCAGCGGGCGGCTTCCCACTCCCCACGCCACTGCTCCTGCGACTTCCCCGCTGCGTCCAGGTTGTGGCGAGTGTTGAGGAGTTTGCGGCCGCCGCGTACCACTGTCACCCGGCCGGCCTCGTGGTCGGCCTTCACTCGCGCGTACTCGCGCTCCAGGTGCGCCAGGCGCCGGGACTTGGCGTGCCATTCCCGGCGCGAGTGGTACCCGCCGGGCTGCCGCTTGGTGCCCTTGGCGCCGATCGGAAGGGCGAGGCGGTGGCGGATCACGGCGATCCCCGTGGCGAGCCCCCGCAGGTGCTGCCATTGTGCGCGGCGCGACAGGCCCCACTGGTCGTACGTGGCCTTGGTGATGGACCCGGCCCAGCGCGACGACGACTGCGGGGTGAGGTCCCGCTTGCGGGCCGCCCATGTCTGGGCGGAGTGCTCCAGGGCGTCGGTGACCCGCCGGGCCAGATCCCGCGAGGCGAGAGAAGCGAGGTGTCCGCCGACCAGGCGTAGCACCGCGTCGTCCTCGGCGGTCAGGCCCTTGAGTCGGTCCCGTATGCACACACCCGAGGCTGCGTCGGCGACGAACGGCCGAGCGATCTGCCGCAACATCGCCACCCGCTCCCTCCGCCCTCGCGAATCCTTCGACCACGGACATGCTGGCACGCCCAGCAGCACCAGCAGCCCGAAACAGGCGAAGCGAAACCTTCTCGACAACGCCCCGGCAGAAATCGGCAAAGTCACTCATGAACACCAAAGATCACTCAACAAAACTCAACTGCCAACGGTTCACCACCCCGGCGCGCCCGTCCCGCACGCTCCGATTCAACGTCAGCTTTCGCGTCGTGCAACCCGGATCATGTCAGCAGCGGGCGCGCCGGAAAAGATCGCGACGGTAAAGCCTGGCCTCGGGGCGGGAAGCGGCTTCAGTGCGGGATCGAGGCGATCAGCTCCTGCGCCCCCTGCCGCTTGAGCGCCAGGGCCACCGAGGTGCCGAGGTCCTCCGGGCTGAGCGCGCCGGCCCACTCGTGGGCGTCCAGCACCCGCTTGCCGTCCGGGGTGAATACCCGGCCGCGCAGCGAGAGCCGGCCGTCCGCCTCGGCCTTGGCGTAGCCGGAGATCGGGCTGTTGCAGTGGCCCTGCAGCACGTGCAGGAACATCCGTTCGGCCGCGGCCTCGCGCCAGGTGTCGTGGTGGCCGAGGCCGGTGACGGCCTCGATGGTCGCGGTGTCGTCCTCGCGGCACTGCAGGACGAGGATGCCCGCGCCGATCGGCGGGCACATCTCCTCGACGCCGAGGACCTCGGTGATCCGCTCCGGCTCGCCGATCCGCTCCAGGCCGGAGACGGCGAGCAGCAGTGCGTCCACGTCCCCCGCCGCCAGCTTGGCGAGCCGGCTGTTGGCGTTGCCGCGGATCGGAACGCACTCCAGGTGCGGGTGGGAGGCGGCGAGTTGGGCGATGCGGCGGACGGAGGAGGTGCCGATCTTGGTGCCGGGCGGGAGTTGGGCCAGGGTCAGGCCGCCGGGGTGGACCAGCGCGTCGCGGATGTCGTCGCGGCGCAGGTAGGCGGCGAAGACGGTGCCGGCGGGCAGCGGGCGGTCGGCGGGCACGTCCTTGAGGCAGTGCACGGCGACGTCGGCCTCCCCGGCGAGCAGTGCGGCGTCGACCTCCTTGGTGAAGGCGCCCTTGCCGCCCAACTGGGCGAGGTCCCCGGTCCAGCGGTCGCCGGAGGTGGTGACCGGCACCACCTCGGTGCGCAGCCCCGGGTGCAGGGCGGCGAGTTCGGTGCGGACCCGGTCGACCTGGGCGAGCGCCATGGGCGAGGAGCGGGAGACGATGCGGATCAGCTCAGCGGTGGCCATGGCGCGATGATAGGCGCTCCGACGGTCACGGCTGACGCGGCATCAGCTACCTGGCGTACCGCCGGAGCACCGCCGTCTGCTGGACGTCCCGCATCAGCGGTCCGACCGCACCGAGCGCCGTACCGGCCGCCACCAGCAGGCTCGCGCCGCTGAAGCCGTACCCGTCGGCCGCGCCGACGGCGGTCAGGGCGGGCGTGGGCAGCACGGCGACCAGGCCGGTGCCGAGCACCTCCACGACGGCGAGCCGTCCGCGCAGGTAGGCCAGGTATTCGGCGGTCGGCCGGCCGGCCCGGACGCCGGGGACGAACGCCCCGGCGCGCTTCAGCGGTCCGCGACCCGGCGGAGGACCGCCGGGTCGACGACGGGCAGCGGCAGGCTTGTGCCCGAGCCGGAACAGCACGACGCCACCGAGCGTGGCGAGCGCCCGATGGCCCGGACGTGAACGGCTGGCGAACACTCAACTCCCACGTTTCCATTGACAGCAACGGGAGTTGGGACGCGAAGGACGGCCGGGCGGTTCCCCGCCCGGCCGTCCCCCTGCTGCCGGACGTCACTCGTTGTGCAGCACCTCCGCGATCGTCAGCCGGGCCGCCGAGCGGGCCGGGACGAGCGCGCCGAGGACGGCGATCACGACGCCCGCCAGGGCGAGGCCGGTGAGCAGCGGGGCGCCCCAGACGTCGATCGTCGACTCGGGGAAGTCGATGATCGCGACGTTCTCGATGAGCAGCCGGTGCGCCAGGATGCCGACCGGGATGCCGATGATCCCGCTGGCCACGCCCTGCCAGGCCACCGAGGTGATCGTCATCGCGATGACCTGCCGGGGCGTCATCCCGATCGACTTCAGCATGCCGAGGTCGCGGCGGCGCTCACGGATGGTGAGCAGCAGGGTGTTGAAGACGCCGAGTGCGGCGACCACCGACAGCAGGACGGTGAAGGTCGTGCTGAAGGTCTGGATCGCGACCACGGATCCGTCCGTGCCCGGCGTGACGATCGAGGGCGAGAGGCTCGGGTCGGCGGCCGTGACCGCCTTCTGGTAGGCCGCGGCGTCGGTGCCGTCGGCGAGCCGCACGTCGTACTCGACCACGTGCGGGTCGGGGGTGAGCAGGGCCGCGGTGGCGGCGTTGGAGGAGATCGCGTTGGCGTTGCCCTGGACCTCCTTCCCGACGATGGTGACGGTGGTCTGCCGACCGTCGAGGACCAGGGTGACCCGGTCACCGAGCTTGAGCCCGTGCTGGTCGAGGAAGGCCGGCCCGGCCTCGATCTCGTTCAGCCCGGTCGCCTGGCGGCCCTTGACCACGTCGAGCCGCCGGTGGTCGACCATGTCGTCACCGCCGTAGAAGTTGCCGAAGACCAGCTGGGGCTGGCCGACGATGCCGACCCGGACCAGTCCGCGAACGGAGACCCGCTCGGCGCCGGGGGTGGAGTGCAGCATCGCCTCGGTCTGCTCCGGGGTCAGCCGGGGCGCGATCTTGTTCTCCGAGAAGGCACCGGTCTTCACGTCGATGTGGGTCTTGTGGTCGGACGAGACCCCCATGGTCTTGGCCAGGGTGCTGCTCACCCCGGTCGTCACGGTCACGGTGACCACGCCGAGCACGATCGCCGCCATGGTCAGCGCGGTGCGGGCCGGGCGGGCGAAGGGCTGGCCGAGGCCGAGGCTGATGGCACGCGGCAGCCGGGTGCCGCTCAGCCAGCGCTGGACCTTGAGCCCGCGCCCGGTGCGCGGCGCGCTGCCGGCCGAGATGGCCTGGGCGGCGGAGAGCCGGCGGGCGCGCGAGGCGGGGACGAGCGCGGCGAGGGCGACCAGCAGCGGGACGCTGATCAGGGTGGCGACGGGCAGCCAGCCGGCCGGCTCGATCACGGCGGTGCCGGTCGTGATCCCGGAGAAGGCGGTCTGGAGGATCGGGTAGGAGGCCACCCAGCCGGCCACCGTCCCGAGGACGGTGCCGACGACGGCGGGCACCGAAACCATGGTCAGGTAGACCGTGACCACCTGGCGCGGGGTGAAGCCGATCGACTTGAGCACCCCGATGTGCCGGTAGCCGGAGACCACCGCGCCGCTCACCACGTTGCCGACGATCAGCGCGGCGACGATCAGGCCGAGCACGCCGAAGACCGTCATCAGCGGCAGGTAGGCGTCGGCGCCGGCCGAGAAGGCCTGCTTGAGGACCAACCAGGACTGCCCGCTGGTGACGGCGTCCTTGGGCAGACCCTCGGTGGCGTTGGCGAGCGAGGCGGTGAGCTGCTGCTCGGTGGCCGCGTCGGTGAAGCGGTAGAGCATCTGCCGACCGGTGGGGTGCAGGGCGGCCGCCTGCTCGGGGGTGACCCAGCCGCCGGAGGACTGGCTCATGCCGCTCGCGAAGCCGACGATGGTGAGCTTCACCCCGGTGCTGGTGGTGAGCGGCGTGCCGAGGTACGCCGCTGCGCCGTTCCCCGCCGTGTTGATGACCACCTCGCCGGGCGCGGTGGCCCACCGGCCGGCGAGCACGCGCACCCGGTCCACCGGCGCGGCCGCCGGGTCGGGCCGGCCGACCAGGGTCAGCGGGCCCGGCGCGTGGCCGACCCAGTCGGCGGGGATGGTCACCACGGCCTGGTCGAAGGGCCCGGCGGCCGCCTCGACGCCCGGTCGGTGGGCGGTGGCGGCCAGTTGCTCCGCCGAGGCCTTGACCGGGTCGAAGAGGGCGCTGACGTGCGCGCCGCGCTCGGCCTCGAAGGCGGCGTCGAAGGGGGCCCGGGCGGCACTGATCACCGCCAGCGCGAGCAGCACGGTCGCGGTGGAGCAGAAGACGACCAGGCCGATCACGATGGTCTGCACCCGGCGGCGCTTCACGGCCGCCCGCGAGGCGCGCCAGACGGCTCCTCCGTTCACGACGACGCCTCCAGCATCCGCTCGCGCGCCACCTTGCCGTCCGCGACCTCGACCAGCCGGCTGGCGCAGCGGGTGGCCAGGTTGGGGTCGTGGGTGACGATCAGCAGGGTCTGTCCGATCTGGTTGAGGTCGATCAGCAGGTCCATCACCTGCTCGCCCGAGCGGCTGTCCAGCGCGCCGGTCGGCTCGTCGGCCAGCAGCAGCGCCGGGCGGTTCATCAGTGCGCGGGCCACCGCGACCCGCTGGCGCTCGCCGCCGCTGAGCGAGGCCGGGTACACGTCCTTGCGATGGGCGACGCCGAGTTCATCCAGCAGCTCAAGCGCCCGGCGGCGCGCCTGCTTGGCGCTGGTGCCGGTCAGCTGGGCGGCCAGGGCGACGTTGTCGAGTGCCGGCAGGTCGTCGATCAGGTTGAAGAACTGGAAGATCATGCCGATGTGGCGGCGGCGGAACAGGGCCAGCCCGTTCTCGTTCAGCCCGCCGAGGTCCTGCCCCTGCACCCGGACGGTGCCGGAGCTGGGCCGGTCCAGCCCGGCCACCATGTTCAGCAGGGTGGACTTGCCGCACCCCGAAGGGCCCATCACGGCGACCGCCTCGCCCGCCCGGATCCGCAGGTCGACGCCGTCGAGCGCCTTGGCGTCGCCGAACTCCTTGTGCACCCCGGACAGCTCGACGACGAACTGCGCGTCGTCGGGCCGGGTGGTCCCGTCGTGGTCGTTGCTCATGGTCGACGACGGTAGGCGCGGCGGCCCGGGCCGGGCGTCCCACCCCAGGTGTAACCACAGGCCGCCGTAGTACCGGGGATGTACGGGGGCGGCACCCCCGGATGATGTCGATCAAGCGCTGACCTGGGAAGCTGACGTCGTGTGGGGAACGGGATTGGACTGGACGGCGGTCGGGGTGGCGGCCGGGGCGTGCGCGGGCGCCGGCTGGCTGGGCGTCGCGCTGGTACGGGCGCGGCGGCTGTACCGGGAGGCCATCGGCGAGCGCGGCTGGCTGCTGGAACGGGAGCGCGAGAGCGCCGCCAGCGCTGCCGTGGACGCCGAACGGGCGCGGATCGCGGCCGAGTTGCACGACATCGTGAGTCACAACGTGAGCCTGATGGTGGTCCAGGCCGGCGCCGCGCGCGAGGTGCTGGCCACCATGCCGGAGGAGGCGGCGGCGGCGATGGGCGCGGTCGAGGCGGCCGGGCGGGACACGATGACCGAGCTGCGGCACCTGCTGGGCCTGCTCGCCCCGGCCGCGGACGGCAGCGAGGAGCCGGAGCCGGAGGACTTCGCGCCGCAGCCGAGCCTGACCAAACTGAGCCCGCTGATCGACCGGTTCGCCTTCGCCGGGCTGCCGGTGGAGGTCCGGATCTCCGGTGAGCCGAGGCCGCTGCCCGGCGGCATCGACGTGACGGCGTACCGGATCATCCAGGAGGCGCTGACCAACGCGCTCAAGCACGGGGACGGGGTGACGGCCGAGGTGACGGTGCGGTACGCGGACCACTACCTGCGGGTGGAGGTGCTGAACAGCGGGCCGAGCGTGCTCTCCGGCGCGCCCACCCCCGCACCGAAGCAGGCGGACGGCGCCGGGCGCGGGCTGATCGGCCTGCGCGAGCGGGTCACGGTGTACGGCGGGGACCTGGACGCCCGGCGCCGGCTCGGCGGCGGCTTCCGGGTGCGCGCCCGAATCCCGCTGGACCGGCCGTGACGGAGGGGACCGTGGAAGAGACCGAGCAGCGCCGCCCCCGGGTGGTGATCGCCGACGATCAGGAGCTGGTCCGCACCGGCTTCCGGATGATCCTCACCGCGCGCGGCATCGACGTGGTCGCCGAGGCCTCCGACGGCGCCGAGGCGGTGGCCGCCGCCGTGCACCACCGGCCCGACGTGGCCCTGCTGGACATCCGGATGCCCGTCATGGACGGCCTGGAGGCCGCCCGCCGCATCCTGGCCCAGGCCCCCGAGTGCCGGGTGATCATGCTGACCACCTTCGACCTCGACCACTACGTCTACGCCGCGCTGTCCGCCGGGGCCAGCGGCTTCCTGCTCAAGGACGTCACC
Source organism: Kitasatospora sp. NPDC056531 (assembly GCF_042794375.1). NCBI lineage: Bacteria > Bacillati > Actinomycetota > Actinomycetes > Kitasatosporales > Streptomycetaceae > Kitasatospora > Kitasatospora sp. NPDC056531. The sequence continues at coordinate 106,607 of NZ_JBHTTU010000018.1, forward strand.
TCGGCCCATCTCGCCGCCGCCGTACGACTGGTGGACACCGGCGACGCCCTGCTCGCCCCCTCGATCACCCGCCGCCTGGTGGAGCGCTTCGCGGCCGGCGCCCCGCACCCCGCCGCCCGCGGCGCGGACTCGCCCCGGCTGCACCGCGACCTCGCGCCGCTCACCCCGCGCGAGGTGGAGGTGCTCGGCCTGCTCGGACGTGGCCTGTCCAACACCGAGTTGGCGACCGAGCTGACCCTGAGCGAGTCGACGGTCAAGACGCACGTCGCCCGGATCTTCGCCAAGTTGAACCTGCGCGACCGGGCCCAGGCGGTGGTGCTCGCCTACGAGACCGGCCTGGTCGCACCCGGCGACGCGGACTGACCGTCAACTTTCTTATCCACCGGGATAATTCGCATGACAATCATCCATCTCACTCGATAGGGGGAACAGTTCGACGGATCCACATTTTTGCCAGTCCATGGGAGAACATCTGCTTGTCCAGGCCCGAACCGTGACGAACCGTTCGGGTCGGCATCACCCCGGCATGACGAAGACAATTGGACAGGCCCGTGACCACCACCGCCCCCGTGTGGGACTGCCCCTTCCACCACACCGACGGCCTGGAGTTCGACCCCCTCCTCAAGCGGTTGCTCACCGAGGCCCCGATCGCGAGGATCCGCCTGCCGCACGGCGAGGGCGAGGCCTGGCTGGCCACCCGCTACGAGGACGTCAAGGTGGTCACCACCGACCGCCGCTTCAGCCGCGCCGCCGGCATCGGCCGCGACCTGCCGCGGATGACGCCCGCCGCGATCGCCCAGGCCGAGGCGATCAACCTGATGGACCCGCCCGCCCACAACCGGCTGCGCCGCCTGGTCGCCCAGGGCTTCACCAACCGCCAGGTCGAGCGGATGCGCCCGGCCACCCAGCGGATCGTCGACGGCTACTTCGACGAGATGGAGGAGCACGGCGCCCCGGCCGACCTGATGCACTTCCTCTCCAGCCGGCTCCCGCTCACCACCATCTGCGAGGTGCTGGAGATCCCGGAGCGGGACCGCGACCAACTGCGCGCCTGGGCCGTCGCGATGATGCGGATGGGTCCGGGCAGCCGCGAGGGGCAGGAGGAGGCCAAGGCCGGCCTGCGCGCCTACTTCACCGGGCTCACCGCCGAGCGCCGCGCCGACCCCGGCGAGGACCTGATCAGCGCGCTCGCCACCGCCCGCGACGGCGAGGACCTGCTGGACGCGGACGAGCTGGCCGTCATGGCGATGGTCCTGCTGGTCACCGGCCACGACACCAGCACCTACCAGCTCGGCAACATCACCTACACCCTGCTCACCCACCCCGAGCAGCTCGCCAAGCTGCGCGCCCAGCCGGACATGCTGCCGCGCGCCCTGGAGGAGCTGCTGCGCTTCATCCCGTTCCGCCAGGGCGTGGGCATCGCCCGGGTCGCCACCGAGGACATCGAGTTGGGCGGGGTACTGATCCGGGTCGGCGAGGCCGTGCACGTCTCCTACCTGACCGCCAACCGGGACCCCGCGATGTACGAGCGCCCCGACGAACTGGACTTCGACCGCACCGCCGAGCCCGTCAACATGGCTTTCGGCCACGGCCAGCACCGCTGCCTCGGCTCGCACCTGGCGCTGATGGAACTCCAGGTCGCCATCGGCACCCTGCTGCGGCGCTTCCCCAAGCTGCGGCTGGCCGTCGGCCCGTCCGAACTCGACTGGAACTCCGGCTCGATCTGGCGCTTCCCGCAGACACTGCCCGTCGCCTGGTAGCCCCTCCCCACCACACCGTTCCCGCAGCACTGGGGAGACCCACACCATGGCAACACTCTGCCGCCCCGCCATCGCCGTACCCGAACACGTCATCACCCTCGACGAGACCCTCGACCTGGCCCGCTCCCTGCACGCCGACCACCCCCAACTCGGCCTGGCCCTGCGGCTGATCGAGAACACCGGGGTGCGCACCCGGCACCTGGTCCAGCCGATCGAGCAGACCCTCACCCACCCGGGCTTCACCGCCCGCAACCGGGTGTACGAGCGGGAGGCCAAGGCCCGCGTCCCCGAGGTGGTCGAACGCGCCCTGCGCCACGCCGAGTTGGGCACCCAGGACATCGACCTGATCATCTACGTGTCCTGCACCGGCTTCATGATGCCGTCGATGACCGCCTGGCTGATCAACACCATGGGGTTCCGCTCCGACACCCGCCAGGTGCCGATCGCCCAGCTCGGCTGCGCGGCCGGCGGCGCCGCCGTCAACCGGGCGCACGACTTCTGCCGCGCCTACCCGGGCGCCAACGTGCTGATCGTCGCCTGCGAGTTCTGCTCGCTCTGCTACCAGCCGACCGACCTCGGCGTCGGCTCGCTGCTCTCCAACGGCCTGTTCGGCGACGCGATCGCCGCCGTGGTGATGCGCGGGCAGGGCGGCAGCGGGGTGCACATCGAGCGCAACGGCTCGCACCTCGTCCCGGACACCGAGAACTGGATCTCGTACGGGGTCAAGGACACCGGCTTCCACTTCCAGCTGGACAGGCGGGTGCCCGGCACCATGGAGATGCTCGCTCCCGCGCTGCGCGGCCTGGCCGGACAGCACGGCTGGGACGTCTCCGGGCTGGGCTTCTACATCGTGCACGCGGGCGGCCCGCGCATCCTGGACGACCTCTGCCACTTCCTCAACCTGGAGCCAGCGACCTTCCGTTACAGCCGGGCCACGCTCACCGAGCGCGGCAACATCGCCAGCGCCGTCGTCTTCGACGCCCTCGCCCGGCTGTTCGCCGACGGCGGCGTACCCGAGGGCACGCCGGGGCTGATCGCCGGTTTCGGACCGGGCATCACCGCCGAGATGTCGCTCGGAAGTTGGGTCGGCGACCAGGCCGATCCCGCGCGCCGCCGGCCGCGCGCCGTTTCCGCCTCCGACATCTCCCTCGTCCACCAGAGCGTCCCCCACCGTTTCCCGACCGGCACTACGATCACCAAATGACCGACACCACGGACCGCACCGACACCGCCGCCAGAGCCGCCGAACTCGCCGCCCTGTTCCCCGCGCTGCACGCGCCGCAGTACTGGGCCTGGGGCCGCTACGACGCGCAGTTCTCCACCGTGCTGCCGCCGGACGATCTGGTCACCAACATCCACCTGGTCGGTTTCGCCGACGGCGGCGTGGTGCTGTGCCGGGACGACCGGGACCACTGGTTCCTGCCCGGCGGCACCCGGGAGCAGGACGAGTCCGTCGACGCCTGCCTGGTGCGCGAGCTGCGCGAGGAGGCCGGCGCCCGGCTGCTCGGCGAGCCGGCCTGGCTGGGCGCGCACCGCTGCCGCACCGACGACCCGGTGCCGTACCGGCCGTGGCAGCCGCACCCGGAGAAGGCCTGGCTGTGGGGCTGGGCCGAGGTCGCGCTGGACTCCACGCCGACCAATCCGGCGGACGGCGAGCAGGTGGTCGAGGTCCGGGCCCTCCCGCCCGCCGAGGCGCAGCAACTGCTGCTCACCGGGCACGACGCGTGGTGGGGCGAGCTGATCGGGCTCGCGGTGGAGCTGCGCGAGCGGGCCGGACGGGGCTGAGGTATTCCCGCCGGACCCGAAGACCACCGGAACGGCCCAACATCGGAGAGCACTGTCCGTTTCGCGGTGATAACACGTGATTATGGACAACAAGCTGCTGGCCCTGGACTACCCGGTGCTCAACATCTTCTGGACGATGCTGGAGCTCTTCCTCTGGGTGCTCTGGTTCTTCCTGCTGTTCAAGATCATCACGGACATCTTCCGCAGCCACGATCTGAGCGGCTGGGGCAAGGCGGGCTGGCTGGTCTTGGTGATCATCCTGCCGTTGATCGGCGTCCTGGCCTACCTCATCGCGCGCGGCGCGGGCATGGGGAAGCGGGATGTCGCCCAGGCCGAGCAGGCCGAAGCCTCGTTCAAGGCCTACATCCGGGACGCGGCGGTCGGCGGAACACCACCGGAGGGCGGCGGCCGCAGCCATGTCGATGACCTGGCGAGGCTGGCGGACCTGAAGGACAAGGGCGCCATCTCCGACGAGGAGTACCAGAAGGCCAAGGACAAACTCCTGGTTTGACTGGACCGGACCGGACGGCCGGGGGGGGGGGGGGTGGTCCGCACCCCCCCGACCCCGCCATTTTCCTTTCCCCCCTCCTTCACGCCCCCCCCAGCGCCACTCCCCCCCAAAGACACCGC